>CAUZJT010000008.1:0-57353 GCA_963580215.1 Gammaproteobacteria bacterium | reverse complement strand
GCTTTATGGCCATGGCAGAGTACCTGCGAAATTCAGCTCCAGGGTTTAAGGGCCGGGCTCTGACTGGCTCGGGCAACTATGAACAGATCCCAGCGCTTGCTGAACGGGGCAAACTCAGAATTGAACGCTTCCTCGCGGAAGTTGATGGCCTGGTCGGCGACAAACCGTTCGTGGCCGGTGACGCGTTTACTGTGGCCGATATTGATCTGCTGGTATTGATTGATTTTGCGACATGGCGAAAGTTGTCATTGCCCGAGAATGCGACCCGCGCCAGGCGATGGCATGACGCTGTAAGCGCTCGACCGAGCGCAGCTCTATAGAAAGCGCTATGCCTCTCCGGAGAAGATGGCGTACAAGGCCGGTCAGGGTGTTGTGATCTACTGCAGCAAGCCACCCTGAAACGTAATTTTTAGGCCATGCCAGGAGTACGGTGGCTAAAGCTTCTTATCCATTACGTCCCAGACCGAGGAGAACATCTGGTACGCTATTATGGCTGGTACAGCAACTTCCATGGGAGGTGAACAAGAACCTAAGATCGTGTGACTGTGGCAGCGATTTCGACAGGTTCAGGATATTAGCTTGAATGGGATATCTAGAGTCGCGACGCATTCATCGGCCACCAAAACTGGGTTGGTGGCCAGTGCATGGCGGGTAGCGCAAAACAAAGGGTCTCTCTTTCCATGGCGGTAGTGCACAGATTGAAGGTCGAACGCTTGGGCGAAGTAGTCGCCGGTACGCTTTAGCCAATGAAGTTTTCTATAGCGACGGCCAACACCAATACGGACACGCTATCATCTTCACCAGAATTTACTTAGCATACGGGCAAAGCCCCCGTAAGACACCTCTTTAGAGAAAAATGACTACCACCGGCCGGCCGAAACTCTCAACTCCTCGATCTGGCGTTGAGCACTAGACATTCTCAAAGCTACGTTATCGTTGGCACCTGCTTTTCGATTCAGGTTGTCTATGTTGGTATCCTGTGCACATTTGGGGTGCTGTTCTTGGAGTTCGAACAAACCTTTGGTTGGAACCGTACTACTATTTCTGGCGCATTTTCAGTATTTCTCCTCACAACCGGATTTGTCGGGGTCGTGATCGGAAAACTTAATGATCGATTTGGACCCAGCCGAATCATGATCGCTGGCGCTGTGATCCATGGCATTGGTTACGCCCTGATGTATATGATCCAAGCGCCTTGGCAGCTCTATCTATTTTATGGCGTGCTCGCAGCGGTGGGCTTTAGCACGCACGACGTCCTCACGTTATCTACGGTCGCACGGTGGTTCACAACCCAAAGAAACTTGATGTCCGGTATCGTCAAAGCAGGTGCTGGCGTGGGCCAGTTCATTACTCCAGTGTTGCTTGCCAGTGTGCTGGCAGTCTACGACTGGCGGACCGCCTGTCTGTTCATTAGTGTTGCCTCTACGCTTGCACTCGTGTTTTTGGCACCGTTCTTACGGCGGGATCCACCCCCGGCACCGAACCTGACTCTTAGCAATGAGCCACCAGTTGCATCAGGCACTGCCGCGAGCGAAACTGGCATGACACTGCGCGCTGCAGCGGCTATGCCTAACTTTTGGATTTTTTGTGCCGGCCAGTTTCTCGTATTTTTCTGCCTGATGGCAATCATGGTCCACATTGTGCCCCATGCCAGGGATCTGGGGTTTGCCCCGGGGCGGGCTGCCCAGGTCTTGGCTGCTATTGGTGGGGCCAGTATTGTGGGTCGGATTGTCATGGGCGGTCTCGGAGACAGGCTGGGCGGTAAACGCGCACTCACCATTTCATACCTGCTACTCGCTGGCAATCTGGTCTGGATTCTCTTCATAGAAAATCCGTGGATATTGTTCTTGTTTGCTCCTATTTACGGTTTTACCCACGGTTCTTTTTTTACCTTGATCTCTCCGACTGTCGCAGAGTTCTTCGGGACCAGGTCCCATGGCGTGATTTTCGCGATCGTTCTGCTTCACGGCACGATCGGTGGCGCCATGAGCCCGATCATTGCCGGGCTCGTCTTCGATGCGACTGGCACCTATCAGCCTGTGTTCATAACACTGTCAGTCCTGGCCTTTACGGGACTGATCCTGGTTAACTTTGTCCAGAAAATACCTGTTCCCACTGCCGAATCGAACCTCTTGCCTTGTTCGCAAGAGCGCTAGAGGGCTTAATGGTAAGCCTATGGCGCTATCGACCCCGATTTCGTTTTTCTTGATGGTTACTTATGTTTCCTAATGTATAAACAACGTAATATTGCATTGAACAGCACTCAGGAAAGCGCAACACCGACCCAATGCCGGGAGTCATATCATGATGCTTGACGGTAATCAGTTAGAGCAATTTCACAAAGACGGATTTCTCTTTCTGCCAGGCTGGTTTTCCAGCGCAGAATCGTCCACGCTGCTAGGGGAAGCGATCAAAGTTTATGCCATGGGCCGAACAGAGGTTGTTCGGGAGAAAAGTGGTGCTGCACGTACTGCGTTCGCTGCGCACACCTATAACGAGGGATTTCGTCTACTCGGAGCCCACCCACGCCTGATCAAACCTGTAATGCAGCTACTCGGCGAAGAAGTTTACATGCATCAGTATAAAGTCAATGCAAAAGCGGCATTCGACGGAGAGGTCTGGCAGTGGCACCAGGATTTTGGCACTTGGCATCGCGATGACGAAATGCCCGAACCTCGAGCCATGAACGTTGCGATCTACCTAAATGACGTTACCGCAGCGAATGGCCCGTTACTTTTTATTCCAAAGAGCCACACAGCAGGTACTCTACCCGCGGGCCATGACATCAAGACCACATCCTATCCACTGTGGACCCTGGATAGGGAAACAGTAACCCGCTTAGCTGAGCGGGGGGGTATTGCTGCACCTGTTGGTAAGGCCGGTTCGGTAGTGATGTTCCACAGTAATCTAGTCCATGCCAGTCCCCCCAATATAAGTCCTTTTGGACGTACGATTGTGTATCTGAGCCTTTGTGCCGTGTCTAATCATATTCGTCGTTACCAGCGGGCAGAGTTCATCGCACATCGGGATTTCAAACCTATTGTCCCACTGGCCGATGACTGCTTGAACAAGCTTGAAACTGAAGCAGCATAGTGACACGAGCGTGGCCCTAGCGCTGGTCATGGCTCTTGTAAAACCCCTGACCTTCATCATCCTGTTTCCATCGAAATTCCTGTTCCTGCTGCCCGGCGGCTAACTAACCCGGATGCTTATACGGGTAACAGAAATTGTGTGAAACAGACGGCACCACGAGTTTGGGCCGCTTGCACGCAGTGCGAGGAGTGATTACCTTTTCTGCTTTCGCAAAGATAACAAGGGTGAGGGCATGAGAGTTTTGATTACCGGCGGTGGCGGATTTCTTGGTCAGAAACTGGCACATGCGCTGGCAGCGTGGGGTGCGATTCTAGGAGAGTTGATTTCAGCCATGGAATTGATCGATGTGTTGCCTCCGGCCAAGGTAGACGCCAACTTTCCCGCCTCGGTTCAGGCCCGCGACATTTCTGATCCGGTCCAGGCAGTTCTCAAGTAGGTATGGCGGTTCGCCCTGTGCGGACGCAGGTAATATGGTCCTCATGATTCGGGCAGTGTCATAGGCGATCTGCAAACCCAATACACCGCAGAGCCGCTACTGCAAGGGGCTTGCGGCTATGGTCGCCATGCCCAAACGACAGTAGGTGCTGGTGCATAACGTCTACAGCATAGGTAACGCTGTGTGACGTGGACTCAATACAGAAAAAAGAAGGGGGTCAAACGCAAGGCGGCGCAAGAATTGGTGATATTGTTTGGTGATTATCGGTCGAAGTTTGAGTTGCAATGCGAAGAATTGGGCATGTTGATGGCGGCGAGCCTAGAAAGTGGGATAATCTGAAACTCGAAAGTTAATCTGATCATTCTCGTATAAGCGGGAATCTTGGTTCGCGCCCATGTTGGCAGGTTTCGTGCTTATACGGGAGTGATTTTACTTATTGTTGGGAATATAAAATGGGACAGTTTACAAACAAGAAAGCGATCGTTTTAGGTGGTACCTCTGGTATCGGGTTGTCAACTACCCAGATGCTGCGCGATGGTGGGGCAGAGGTTATCGCCGGCAGCCGGCGCGTATGTGAAATCGACGGTGTCGAATGTGTACAGGTCGATGTGCTCGATCGCGAAGCCTTGAGCGCCTTGTTCGAAAAACATCACGGTTTTGACTACCTGGTTAACGCTGCAACCGGTGGATCGCGTGCTATCGGGCCTTTTCTCGAAATGGACCTGGACGGTTTTCAAAACTCTTTTGCTAAACTTTGGGGTTACACCAACAGCGTCCGCCTGGGGGTTCCGCATATGTCGCAAACCGGTGCAGTCGTGTTGATCAGCGGCTACCCGGCGCGTAAATGGCGGGCGGGGGCGATTGCAATCGGCAGCGTCGGCGGTTCGGTCGAGGCCTTTATTCGATTGGGCGCCAACGAAATCAAGCCGGTAAGACTGAACGGGGTATCCCCCGGGCTGATCGATACCCCGATGTCACCGCTCAAGGGAGAAGAGCGCGAGAATTACTATCACAAAGGTGCAGCTGGGCATATTATCCCACGGGCGGGAACAGCGGATGAAGTCGCCGCCGCCGCTATCTTTTTGCTCGAAAACGAATTCGTTAGCGGCACTATTATTGACGTCGACGGGGGTGCTATTGTTTCATGAGGTTCAAGAGAATCAGAAAACTCCTAAAAGGCGATATGGCAGGGCGCAGTGCCGAGCTGGATTATTCCCGTATCGGCTCAGATGACGGCGTAAGGCTCCCTATCTGGTAACAGCAGATTGCTATTTCTTTTGTCTATGAGGTGGAGGTGACTGTGGCGATAGTAGGGTCGCCGCAGAAATAGGTGCCACTCATCAACGTTCTAAAATGGGATGGGTTGGCAGTTACCGACCGAAGCCATGGCCTGAGCTACCTATCGTGAGCCCACCACACAAAGCCGCTCTAAAGGTTGGGATTGGCGGGCTCGGCACCATTGGTTTTAATCTGGCCCAACGTCTGGATGAAGGACTCGAGGGCTTGATTCTTAGCGCGGTGTCAGCGCGAGATACCGATGCTGCCCGCTTGAGACTGAATGTTCTGCGACAACAGGTTCCGGTTTTGCCCTTAGCGGAACTGGCGCAAGTCTGCGATGTCGTGGTTGAATGCGCGCCTGCTGCAGTGTTCAGTCAGGTTGCTGAGCCGACGGTGCGATTGGGCAAGGTGTTGATTACGGTCAGCGTAGGGGGGTTACTAAATAACTGGCATCTGGTCGAGATGGCGAAGACCACTGGTGCACGCATTAATGTCCCCAGTGGTGCGATCCCAGGGCTTGATGCGGTACGGGCAGCCGCCCTGGGTGAGATCAAATACGTATCGATGGTAACCCGAAAACCACCTGCGGGGTTGGCCGGTGCTCCTCATATCCAAAGCAATAAGATTGATCTGGACTCTATAGATCAGCCACTTAAGGTATTTGAAGGCTCGGCCCGCGAGGGCGTCCAGGCTTTCCCAGCAAATGTCAATGTGGCGGCCGCACTGGGGCTTGCCGGCGTAGGGCCAGAATACACACGGTTGGAAATATGGGCCGATCCTGGAATTAGTCGAAATACTCATACAATTACTGTCGAATCGGACAGTGCACGACTTGAGCTGAAGATCGAAAATATCCCGACTGCTGAGAATCCGGGGACAGGCAGGATCGTTGTATTAAGTATGCTTGCGGCTCTTAAGAGATTGGTCGATCCTCTGACAGTAGGCACTTAAATCGGTCCTGTTGGAGTCTATACGGCTTGCAAGGTATCTCGAGCCGACTGGAAATCATGTTGAAGCAAAGGCAGTGCGACATCTCATAATTTATCTGCGTGGCGCCCGGATAACTAAAGGCCGATGCTGAAAGTCCGGCCCATCTCCCGAGCTTCCTGAAGCAAAAATGCAGGGTGTTCACCGCCGTCGGTCGAACCGTGAAGGTATTCGAAACGTCCATCGGCAATGCCGCAGAAATCAAAGATGCCCGTGACGATCTGAGTTTCTATGGCGGTGTCGTAGTCACGCTTGGCATAGGTTGCTGCATCCGACGCTGAAAGCCCGATAGCGAGCGCCCGCTTGTGACTGAGGAACTTGGATCCGTATGCGATATCCTTGTTCCAGACGCGGTCAATCCAGCCTTTCAAGATAGCCGGAAATGACCACCACCAGATCGGAAAGACCAGGATAATCCCGTCATTGCGCTGAAGCCGTTCGATCTCAGTCTGTACTGCGTCGGAGTAGGGTTTATTTACACTACCCCAGTCAGGCTCATCAGCGGGTGTCAGCAGTGGGTCAAAACCCTCACGATAAAGATCGGCTAGTTCAGCTTCATCACCTGCGTCAGCCAGTCTGGTCACAACGGCGTCGGTGACTTGACCCGTCAGCGAATTCCGGCGTGGATGCGCCATTACGACAAGCACCTTCATTGTGATTCCATGGCAACGGGTATCAAGTTCGAATTTGTATCACTACCTGACGCGCAAGCATCAGATAAGCTTAAATACAAAGGCCGGGTTAATTTATTTCCAGTTATCAGCAACTCTTCCACGGGAGAGTCCGAACTCTATACGGGTAACTTGTTTTGAAGATCAGGCTCTACATTGGGAATGCTTTTATCGTTCTTGGTTTTAGTCTTGGGCATCTCAGCTCTAGTTACTACTGTGATGCTGTAATAACCAATACCTTGGATTGTAAAACTTTAGTTGCACTAAAATCGTTAACTAAAATGTGACTGTTATAGCTTTGATTTCGCAGTAGGCGTCCAATGCAGCGAGGCCTTTTTCGCGCCCGATGCCACTTTCTTTCATGCCGCCAAATGGCACTGTATCTCCGGCACTGTGATAGCCGTTGATAAATACCTGTCCCGCTTCGACACCCCGGGCAAAACGCATCGCTTTACTGATATCCTTGGTTTGAATGCCGGCCGCCAGCCCGTAAGACGTTCCGTTGGCAATATCTATCGCGTGGTCTACATCATCGACCCCGATAACACTCAAGATCGGGCCAAACACTTCGGCTGTGCCCAACTCATCTTCTGGTGACACATTATCTGCTATTGACGGTGTGAAGAAATATCCGCCTTCACATTCTGCAACCTGAGCTTTTTCTCCACCCGTGACAAACGTTACCCCCCGGTCTCTGGCACGTTGAGCGAATCCCGCTACCGACGCCAATTGTCGATCAAAAATCAAAGGGCCCATTACTGGATTATCAAGCCCATGGCCCAGTGAAATCGATTCGACCCCTTTGATCAATCGATCGATTACTTCCTCATGAATCGGGCGATCTACCAAAAGCCGCGTCCCGGCGGAACAAATCTGCCCGGCATTCTTATACATTCCCGTCAGAACGCTAGGCACGGCAACATCCAGGTCCGCATCTCGAAGCACCACATGAGGAGACTTCCCACCCAGCTCTAATGTGACTGAGGCGAGATGGGCCGCCGCCGCCGCCATAACTCTTTTCCCGTTGGAATCGAACCCGTGAAGATGATATGGCGAACATCTGGATGCTCACTCAATATCCGTCCTGCTTCTTCTCCATGACCGGGGACTACATTGACAACGCCAGAGGGCACTCCAACCTCTTCGAGCAACTCAATCAGGAGAATTGCGCTTAGTGGAGTTTCTTCGGCGGGTTTGACCACCGCAGTGTTCCCGCAGGCCAATGCCGGTGCAAGGCTACGCGCTACCGATCGATATCGGAACATTCCAAGGCACAATATGACCAGTGACCCCGATGGGTACGCGTTCGGTGAAACAGACCTTGGATGGGCCAAGCGGCACCGTTGTCCCCTCGAGCTTATCTACAATGCCTGCGTAATAACAAAAGTAATCTGCCGTTCGTTCAACGGTAGCCTTAGCGTCATTGAAAGGTTTGCCGGTATCCAGGGTTTCCACTAGAGTTAAATGTTCAATATCCTGCCGAATTCGATTCCCGACCTCCCACAACAACTGGCCACGCGCTTTCGGTGCCAGTGTCGCCCAGGGTCCGTTAAGTGCGCGCTTTGCTGCCTGAACTGCATGGTCCACATCGCTGGCTTTTCCTGCCGCCACAGCGGTCAGTAATAACCCAGAGCCGGGATCAAAAGTTTCGATTTGATCGCGGCTTTCAGCGGCAATTTTCTGACCGTCGATCAACAGGTAATTCGGCAATTCACCGGCCTTTGAAATGGCCTCGGCCCAACGACTCATAAATCTCTCCTCAAACTTTTACAGCAACTACTAAATCACATTGGCAATCAGGAATCTTAACGTTAATTTCGGGATCAGTGGTGATGAAAGCCGATTCGGACTCAACGGTCCGGGTTGAGTAGTGCGCCTTAACCCGTGATACTCAACCCATGGTTCCGTTATCTGTATTGGATCTGGCTCCGATTACACAAGGCAGTGATGCTGGCCAGGCGCTCAGCAACAGCTTGGAGCTTGCCCGTCATACTGAAAAACTTGGTTTCAACCGTTACTGGGTTGCCGAGCACCACAACATGCCCGGCATTGCCAGCGCGGCGACCGCCGTTGTCATCGGCCATATCGCAGGTGGCACCCAAGCCATTCGGGTTGGCTCGGGCGGTGTCATGCTGCCGAACCACGCTCCGCTTGTCATTGCAGAACAATTCGGCACCCTCGAGTCACTTTATCCCGGCCGGATAGAACTGGGCCTGGGTCGAGCCCCTGGAACCGATCAGTTCACAGCCCAGGCGCTTCGCCGCAGCCTTGCCGGTGATGTGGATCAATTCCCTCGTGATGTCCAGGAACTTCAGAGCTATTTTCTACCCGACCAAACGAGTCAGAGGGTCAAAGCGGTGCCGGGCAGCGGCCTCAATATCCCCATCTGGATTCTGGGTTCAAGCCTTTACGGCGCTCAACTCGCTGCCGCCCTGGGCTTGCCTTACGCCTTTGCTTCGCATTTTGCGCCGGCAGTCATGATGCAAGCCATACAGATTTACCGCGAACGATTCGAGCCATCGGCTCAACAGGCAACGCCTTATGTCATGCTTGGTTGCAACGTGTGCGCAGCTAAGACCGATGCGAAAGCCTGGTGGCTTCGAAGCTCAGCACTGCAATCGACTTTGAACCTTCGCCGCGGGCAACCCGGGCCGCTGCCGCCGCCGGTGGAGAATCTACAAAGCCAGATAAGCCCACATGAAACAATGATGCTAAAAGAGTTGGAAATCGCCTCTATGGTTGGATCAGCCCAAACTGTCAGGGGTGAACTAGAGGCTTTTATAAAGTATACGGGTGCCGACGAGTTGATCGTTGCCTCTCAGATTTACGATCACGACGCAAGATGTCGGTCGTACGAGATTACAGCCGATGTTGCTATCACAAAGGTGCCCTGATGCGACAGACCAATGCCTCATCGATAGACAATAATAGCGTTCGTGTCAGCCTGCATCAAAGTGACCTGCTTGGACTGATCAACAAGTAGCGATGTAAACCAGACAGTACCAAGGTTTCAGGCTTGTTGATAGCGCAAGGCGTTACATCTGCCAAAGGCAAATTCCTATTGCCATTCCTTACCGTTACAATTCCCAATCAATGAATAAGAAAACACCTATGAGAACAGCACTGGTCACTGGCAGTGGACGAAATATCGGCCGGGCGGTTGTGCTCGCACTGGCTGAGCAGGGTTGTAATGTGATCATCAACGGATCGTCAAACCGGGCGGCGTGCGAGGCCGTTGCTGGGGAAGCCCAAGCTCTAGGCGCCAAGGCGCTGGTTGCTATGGGCGATGTCGGTGATCCCGATGCGGCTCGTCAGATCTGCCGTAGCGGGGTGACGGAGTTTGGCCGCATTGATATTCTGGTTAACAACGCTGCGGTGCGGCCCTTAAAGCCTTTTCTTGAGACCACCGATGATGACTGGCACCGGGTGCTGGATGTTGACTTAAACGCGGCGTTTTACACCTGTCGCGAGACGCTACCGGGCATGGTCGACAACGGCTGGGGTCGGATCATCAATCTAACTGGCATGAATGCCATCCATGGTTACAAGGGCAGGGTGCCGGTGTCAGTTGCGAAGCATGGCTTGTGGGGGCTAACCAAAGCGCTTGCCAAGGAGTTCGGCCCCAGTGGCATCACTGTCAACGCGATCTCACCGGGCCCGATTCAGTCTGAACACGACGATGCCGAATTGTCCCGCCATATTCGCGAACAGGTGGGACGTATTCCGGTAGGCCACCTTGGCGAACCCACACACATCGCGGCCCTTTGCACCTATCTTGTGTCTGATGGTGGGGCGTTCATGTCCGGTCAGATGATTGCCTGCAATGGCGGCACCGAGACCTGATCGATCTTGGCATATAGCCTCCAGTTAGAAAATCCACTTCTGCATAGTCGCTAGTAGCGGATGGCTGGCAATGGAATAACAGTGCATGATGCTTAACAAGGTAGCGATCTTAAGTCCTGGAGCCATGGGGCATGCAGTAGGACGGGTCCTGGCCGAACACGGTGTGGACATCATGACATGCCTTGCTGGGCGCAGCGAGCGCACCCACCGGTTAGCCAGTGCTGCAGGCTTCACAGAGATCCCCACATTGGAGGATCTGGTTTGCGAAGCTGATTTGGTGCTTTCGATCCTGGTTCCAGTCGATGCAGAAGCCATTGCCTGCCAGTTGGCTGGTGCGCTCAAGGCTACCGGTGCCCAACCGTACATCGCCGACTGCAATGCGATCTCTCCAATGCGTAGTGCAAAAATTGAAACAATCATTCAGTCGGCCGGTGGGAGATTCATCGATGCTTCGATCATCGGGCCGCCGCCGGGGCAGGGTGCACCGCCGCGTTTCTATGTTTCTGGAATCCACGCTGAGGTAATGCTGCCTCTGGACGGCAAAGGCATTGTGGTTAAGTCACTTGGCGATATCGTTGGCCGGGCATCGGGAATCAAGATGTGTTACGCGGCCCTGACTAAAGGAACCAGCACGCTACAGGTTGCCCTGCTTACTGCTGCTGAATCAATGGGCCTGACAGAAGAACTGCGCCAGGAGTTGGCGTACAGCCAGGCGACTGCCTTGCAGAGCATGGAATCAACTATTCCAAGGCTGCCACCCAACGCGCACCGCTGGGTCGGAGAAATGGAAGAGATCGCAAGCACCTTTGCCCATGTAGGTGTGACCTCACATTTCCACCTTGGTGCGGCGGCCATTTACCGACTGCTGGAAGCGACCTCGTTTGCGAATGAGAGTCCTGAGACAGTCGACCCTGACCGAACGCTGGCCCGGACCATCGAGGCAGCGGTCGCGCAATTACCGCGTGAATGCGAGAGTCAACTTGAGGAAGGTGCTGGCAGTAACACCACCGCTGGGGAAAGGCTCAAATAACGGTTTCATAAAAAGGAGCGGATTATGCAGGTCCAAGCAAACGGTATTTCCATGCACTACACCATGGATGGTCCAGTGGATGCGCCGGTGGTGGTGCTGGGTCATTCGTTATCCGCGAACCTGGGTATGTGGGATAGCCAGATGCATGCTCTGGCACAGTACCGGGTGCTACGGTATGACACTCGTGGTCACGGGGCAACAGAGGCACCGGCGGCTGACTACACGCTCACACTGTTAGCAGACGATCTTTTTGGTCTGCTCGATTCCCTCGGCCTGGACCAGGTTCACTTTGTTGGCCTGTCAATGGGTGGGATGATCGGCCAGGTCGCGGCAGTCACAGACCAGAGTCGCTTCCTGTCGCTCAGTTTGTGCGACACCACCAGCACTGTTCCCGAAGCGTTGCACAGCACTTGGCACGAGCGTATTGAAACCGTGAGAGCTGACGGCGTGGAATCGCTGGTGACATCGACGATTGACCGTTGGTTCTCGACACACTACCAGGTTCAAGCTAGCATCGAGGTTGACAAAATCCGGGCAATGATCCGGTCTACAGCCGTAGAGGGTTACTGTGGATGCTGTTACGCTATCATGGGCTTGAACATCACTGACCAGTTGCCGGCAATCACGGTACCCACTTTACTGATTGTCGGAGAGGATGATCCCGCTACTCCAGTGGCAGCACACCAAGTAATCAATCAACGGATTGCCGGCTCGGAATTGGTGGTGATCCCGGATGCGCTGCATTTATCGAACGTTGAGCAGCGCGATGCGTTCAATACCGTGCTCTGTGGATTCCTGGCCAGGCATGCCTGACTCGTCACATCAACTAAGAGAAAAGCAAAGTGGTACTTTTTGACCTGCAAGATCGGGTGGCGATTGTTACCGGTGGCAACGGCGGTATTGGGCTCGCGATGGGCCAGGGCATGGCCCAGGCTGGTGCGGCGGTGGTTGTGGCTGCGCGCGATCCGGTCAAAGGCGAAGCGGCAGTCACAGCCCTTAAGAGCTTAGGTGTCCGGTCCGCGTTCATAGCGCTGGACGTTCGCGACGAGGCGTCGTGCGTTAATCTCATTGAAACCGTGGCGGCCGATTTCGGGCGAGTCGACGTGCTGGTGAATAACGCTGGCACCAACGACCGCAAGCAGCCCGAGGAATACGCTCTGGCCGAGTGGCAAGCGATCATCGACACCAACTTGACCAGTGCGTTTATGCTCAGTCAGCGTGTTTACCCGGTTATGAAAAATGCCGGTGGTGGCAAGATCATCAATATTGGATCGATGATGTCGATTTTTGGGGCCTCATTTACCGTGCCCTATGCATCGAGCAAGGGTGGCATTGTGCAAATGACCAAGGGCATGGCCTGTGCCTGGGCCAAGGACAACATTCAGGTCAATGCGGTACTTCCAGGCTGGATCGATACCACACTCACTCGCGAAGCAAGGCTGCAGGTCGATGGACTGCATGAAAAGGTTGAATCGCGAACACCCGCTGGGCGCTGGGGCGTGCCACAGGATCTGTCTGGCATCGCGGTGTTCCTGGCTTCGGCCGCTTCGGATTTTGTGACTGGCACGGCGATTCCAGTCGATGGCGGATACTCTGTCCAGGGATAAATGAAGACTATGGAACCTATCCGAATTCAGTTTACCCGGTTCTCCGCTTTTTACTCGCCCCTCATCGCGACACTCTCAGGCGGGTTTCTCACGCGCGAAGGTCTTGATGGCCAGTCGTCGGTGGCACAGCCTGGAGTTTCAGCCATTAAAGCGTTATCCGCAGGAGAGGTCGATGTGGTGCAATCTGCACCAAGTCAAGCATTCGCTTTTGCCGAACGCGGTGAAATGCCGCCCGCTCTGCACTTTGCCCAGATCAACCGAACCGACGGCTTCTTTGTAGTCGGGCGACAGCATGAGCCGGCCTTTGCGCTTAGTCACTTGGCAGGGCGGCAGGTTATTGTCGACCATGGCGGACAGCCGTTGCACATGTTTCGCTATGCCTGCTTAAAGGAAGGGGTAGACAATGACACGCTCAGCCTGATCGATGCTGGATCGACTGACGACATGATTGCGGCGTTTCGTGCAGGGCAAGGGGACTACATTCATCTGCAGGGTCCGGCACCACAGCAGTTGCAAGCCGACGGAATTGGCTGTGTAGTCGGTCGAGTCGGCGATTGGGTGGGTGCTTGTGCATTCTCCAGTCTGGCCTCGACGCCGGAGTGGCTTGCGGGCGAGACAGCCGGGGCCTTCATGCGCGCTTTTCGACAGGCGCGGGAGTGGGTTAACGAGGCTCCGCCACAGGAAGTTGCCGCTTCGGAACTGTCCTACTTTCCCGGGGTGCCGGTCGAGATCCTGGCGGACACCATTGGTGCCTACCAGGCATTGGGGTGCTGGTCTTCCCAGGTTGAGATAATCCCAGAAGAACTCGCCGTCACGGTTGAGGTTTTTCGCCAGGCTGGAATCGTCACCGGCCCGGTTGATCCGACACACGTTACGGTGTCGCCGCCGAGATGAAATCTGGTCTTCTAATTAGGAACGCTCTCATCGTCGATGGGACAGGCGCTCCACCGTTTCTTGGGAGTGTCCAGGTCTCGGGCGAGCGCATCGCCGAGGTCGGTGAATGTGTTGGCACTGCGAAGATTGAGATTTCTGTCGGGAGTTGAGTTTCCCTGGCATGAGCTATAGGGCCAGGCCCCCAGCGGCCGCTGATGACGTAATCTGTTGGTGGCTCTAGAGCTAAGGCATCTGTACCAGGTGACTATGAGGTTACCCGATCTTTGGGCTCGCCTGTCGCGAGGAACATCTCAATATTTTCCATCACGCGAAACCCCATGTCATCTCGAGCTTCAATCGTTGCTGTTCCAATATGGGGAGATAACACGACGTTTTGCATCTCGATCAGGGCAGGGTTGATCTCCGGCTCGTTTTTGTAAACATCAAGGCCCGCGCCGGCAATCACGCCGTTTTGCAGGGCGCGTATCAAAGCATCTTCGTCGACGACAGCGCCTCGTGCAGCGTTAATCAGCACACTGCTTGGCTTCATGGCGGCAAATGCACGATCATCGATAAGGTGCTGGGTCTGGGGTGTCAGTGGGCAGTGGATTGAGACAATGTCGGCCAGCGCGAGCAGTTCGTATAGGTCAGGACAGTAACGAGCCTCGAATTCTTTTTCGGCCGTGCGGTTTCTTTTGCGATTATGGTAAAGGACCGACATGCGAAACCCCCGAGTACGATGAGCGACGGCTCGCCCGATGCCGCCAAGGCCAATGATGCCGACCGTTTTTCCCCAGACTCTTAGACCACACAAGGGGTCATCGACCTTAAACCCCTGCCAGTCACCGCGCCGCACAACGTTATCCAGATCAATCAAACGTCGACAGACCGATATCATTAAACCAACCGTGAGGTCTGCCGTATCTTCTGCAACGACGTCCGGTGTATTACTGACGTAAATACCACGCTGGGTAGCGGCTGAAACATCGATATGCTGAGTGCCCGCACTGATGGTTGCGATCAGTTTTACGCTATCAGGCAATTTTGAGATCAAGTGCACATCTATCGGATCGAAACCACACGGACACAGCACCGTTGCGCCTTGACACTGCTCCACGATCTCTTCGGCGCTCATTATGCGATCAGAGGGGTTCAATCTCACATCGAAGCGCTCCGCAATTGCGGTTTGGACGGCCTTTGTCCAACTTCGGGTCACTACTACCACAGGTTTTGTCATTTTTTCTTCCTCACGATTCTAGCGGGGTGCTACAACATAAAACCCATCCGCCTAAGGCTTGAGATCAGAGCGGGTCGTTGCCACCGCCGATTGCGGTAATGCTGCCGGCGCCCGCAGAAATAAGGCCACGACTGCCAAGAGTATCGGCAGAAGGGCCAGGCTCCGAAGAGTCCAGTCATAAGTGCCGGAGATATCGAAAGCCATCGCCAGAGGGAGCGGGCCCAGGGATGCACCGACGATGACGATCATTTGCCCCGTTCCCTGGATGCTACCCAGGTGTTTGCGCCCGAAGTACCTCGGCCAAAGAAACGCAACATAGTTCATGGTGGCGGCGTTATTCAGGCCGAAAATCATGGCATAAATCACGGCCCCCGTCATATTGCCGACCAGCGTGACAGACACAAGTGACGCTGCCATAACAACAAGGCCGCCGGCGAGCATCCACTCGGTTCGAAAACGATCAAGCATACGGCCAATGATCGGCATTGTGATCGCTGCTGTAATGCCAGTAATGGTAAACATGGAAGTCGCGTCTTGTGCAGAGAGGCCATGTTTCATCAAAATGCCTTTGTTCTCTACGTGGAGTGCAGTCACCAGCATCGATAGAGCAAAAAGACTGGCTGTAATGATATAGAACGTCGACGATCGCAGGGCTTCGCCTCGAGTCAGCCCGGTCATCACAGTCGGCTCACCGGGGTCATTGTCGTGTGGGGCACCGTCTGGTGCAAGGCCGACCTGCTCAGGTTTGTTATAGGCCAACAGAATGATCGGCGGCAACAGAATAATCCAGGTGCTGATTCCGAGCCAGATCCAGGTCTCGCGCCAGCCAATGGTCTCGATCAACCATTGGCATAAAGGGGGGTGTATTGCCATCGAAATCGGAAACCCCAGCGACATTATGCCAAGTGCAAAGCCCCGCTTGCGGTTAAACCATTGAGAGACCAAGTTGTTGCAGCTCAGCATTAAGGAGCCTTGGCCGAGAAATCGCAAGCAGCCAAAACCGATTGTGATGGCAAGCCAACTGGATGCAAAACTAAACAACACGCAGGCGAGGCCGAGTGCCAGCGTAAGTATCCAGAGTAAGCGGGCCGGACCGACCCGATCAATCACGCTACCGAGCTTGGGGAGTAAAAAGGCAGCGACCAAGGTAGCACCGCCATACGCCGCTGCAATGGCGGTGCGGGAAAGCCCAAGCTCCTGCGACAGCGGGTCGAAAAATAAGCCAATCAAATGTGATTGACCTGGTCCGGTACCAAACATGGCGAGTGCAGCAACCGGAAGAATAACCCAACCATAGAATACTCGTTGGTTCATAGTCCGAAACAGCGATTGTCGAAGGTCAGTGAGCATAGATAGATCAGGTAAGTGGGTTAGCCGTTGAGGCTACGTGAATAATCAGGGTTTAAAACCTATAGGTTTTGACCAAAGTTCAGCAGAGCTGAGATCAGTGGTTGTGGTGCTTCAGCCGGGAGCATATGGCCGGCGTTTTCGACATCGATTCGGCGAACGTTCGGAATTCTTCTTACCAGTTTGTCAACAACATCGGCGTCGAAAAATACTCGATCATTCAAGCCCATAATCACCAAAACGGTGCAGGTGATGTGTTCGTAATCGACGTTCCAATCAGCTGCACCCATATTTTTCAACAGATTATATGTGCCAGAATTTTTATCCAGCGGTTGATAGTCGGTATCGGGTTTGATAATGGCCTTTCGATTGGCAGCGAGCCAGTCAGCCCCCCCAAAGCAGCAGCGTCATCATGTCGCCCATCAGTTGAGGGCCGCCGACCTCCATGACTCGGACCACCGCATCATTGATCCACACTATACGGGGTCCAATCTGCTGTAAGGTATTGATAAGGACCAATCCAGCCATATCCAACCCGGCGAGATGTGCCTGGGTGGCGAAAAGGCCACCGATCGATAACCCGGCCAAGACTGGTCGCTTGATCTCCAGGGTTTCGACGATCAGGCGCAAGTCCTCAGCGATTAGTGTGTCGTCAAGTGCTGTTCCGGGTGAGAAGGGGCTGTCCGGTTGGCCACGAAAGTTATAAGTGAGAGTGCCATAACCGACGTCGCGGAGCGCTGGGCCAACGCCTTGCTGCCATTGTTGGGCAGCTCCAGAGACCGGATTGACGAAAATAAAAGTGGGGGCATCGGCGCCCGATGGCGCATCATGCTCATAGTACAGACCGTCGTTGGCACTAATTCTCAGATATGATATTTCTCTCCTCCTGTCAGAATTTCTAAATCACAGCCTCTTCAGAAATCGCAGGTACTGCCTATAGCGCTGTGGTGTGACCGCGATGGTTGCCAGCACGGTCATCGCGGCGCCAGTTGTCCAATCCGGCCGTTGTCTGTGAGCGTTAACTGTTGCTGGTGCCGTATTGGGTTGCGACAGCTTTGATTGAATAAGTTTTGTGCCTTTAAGCATTTAATGGCTCCCGAGCAAGTGCTGAAAAATTAAGACCCAGCGCTGAAGCGCAACCCGCAACGGCCAGGTAGTCATGCGGCTTAATAGTGTGCAGCATAGCGCCCGGGGTTTAGTGGGAGGCCCACTTTGACGGCATTGACAGCGCTGATGGGTGAATTTGGGACTATGAAGAAGGAAAAATCAAGCCATTTGAATTTGGCGGAAGTAGCCGAACGAGCGATATCGCCAAGGTCGCGGGGCGCCCGATTCAATCACAGTCAACAGTGATCGACCACGCGAAGTTCAACGTCCGGTATGATGGCCGACTTTTCTGATTAACAAATAGGCCTGCGTAACATGCTGAGAATCGCAGAAAAAATGAGTCGGCTTGGTACCGAAACGGCTTTCGATGTTCTGGCTCGGGCCGATGCATTGGCGCGTGGAGGGCGGGACATCATTAATCTTGGGATCGGCCAGCCCGATTTCAAAACCCCAGAGCACATTGTGGAGGCGGCGGTCAAAGCGCTGCATGACGGTCACCATGGCTACACTCCTTCTCCGGGTATTCCACAGTTGCGCGAATCGGTAGCACAGGATCTTGTGAAGCGTCGGGGAGCCAAGATTTCTGCCGATCGTATTGTGATTGTCCCAGGCGGAAAGGTAACGATGTTTTTCGCAATCCTGATGTTCGGTGAGCCGGGTGCAGAAATCCTGTATCCCAACCCTGGATTCCCTATCTACCAGTCGCTCATCGAGTTCACCGGTGCAAAGGCCGTGCCCATACGCCTGCTGGAAGAGAACGATTTTTCTTTCGATGCTGACACCATCTTGAGCCAAATTACCGAGAACACCCGATTATTGATTCTGAATTCTCCCGCTAATCCAACCGGTGGGGCTGTGCCCAGAGCTGAGATGGATCGGTTGGTATCGGGCCTGACGGAAAAGCATCCAAACGTTGCAATATTGAGTGACGAGATCTATTCACGAATTACGTACGACGATCGCGAGCATGTATCACTCCTGTCGTATCCGGAACTCGATGATAGGCTCATTTTGCTCGATGGCTGGAGTAAGACTTATGCAATGACCGGATGGCGGATGGGCTATGCGGTCTGGCCTGAAGCGCTGGTAGAAGGTGCGACTCGCTTGGCAGTCAATTGCCACTCTTGTGTGAATTCGGCCGCTCAGTATGCCGGGATCGCTGCCTTGGAAGGGTCGCAGGATGCGGTTGATGGGATGGTGTCGGCATTCGACGAAAGGCGACGTGTGATTGTGGCGGGGTTAAACAGTCTTCCTGGTGTGAGTTGCCGTACACCGATTGGCGCATTCTATGTTTTCCCGAACATCTGCAAGACAGGATTGACCGCTCGGGTCCTACAGGATCGTTTGCTCGAAGAAGTGGGTGTCGCAACGGTTGCAGGCACGAGCTTTGGTGCTCTTGGAGAAGGCTACATCAGATTCTCATATGCCAACAGCGTAGAGAACATCGAGATAGCATTAGATCGTACGGCTGAACTCTTGCGTGCCGGATGAGGTGGTGTACTGCCCAAAGGGCGCATAAATTGAAAAAGAGATAATCGAGATGACTGAACTTTCAAAATCAAAGATGTATTTGGGCGGAGAGTGGGTGGAACCACTGACCGGGGATTATTTTGAGTCGCACAATCCGTACACGGGCAAACCATGGATACTGGTCGGTAGAGGTGGGGAGGACGACGCCAACCGAGCAGTCGACGCTGCGAAAAAGGCATTTCATAACCCCGAGTGGCGGGATATGACGCCAACTACGCGCGGACATCTCCTTCGGAAATTAGGGGATCTAATAGCCGAGAATGCAGAAGCTCTGGCAAAAGTCGAGGTGCAGGACAACGGTAAGTTATATGCTGAGATGCACATGCAGATGCGTTACGCGCCGCAATGGTATTACTACTTCGGGGGGCTGGCGGACAAGATCGAGGGTTCGATTTTTCCAATAGATAAGCCGGAAGTCTTTGCCTATAGCCGGCATGAGCCTCTTGGCGTTTGTGTAGCGATTATTCCGTGGAACTCGCCACTTCTATTGGTAAGTTATAAGTTGGCACCGGCCTTGGCGGCAGGCAATACGGTCATCATCAAGCCCTCCGAGTTCACCTCGGCATCAGCTCTAGAATACGTAAAATTAGTTGAGGCAGCCGGATTCCCCAAAGGCGTGGTCAACGTGGTTACAGGATACGGGAAAGAAGTTGGCGAAGCCTTGATTACCCACCCGGATGTGGCCAAGGTTGCATTTACCGGCGGCTCCGCGAGCGGTCGGCATGTGTACTCGCGCGCAGCTCAGTCATTAAAGAAAGTGAGTCTGGAGTTAGGTGGTAAATCTCCAAACATCATTTTTGATGATTGCAACATCGATAATGCGGTTAAGGGGGCTATATCGGGGATTTTTGCTGCCACGGGGCAGACCTGTATCGCGGGATCCAGGCTTTTGGTCCAGGAATCGATCCACGATGAAATTGTAGAAAAATTGGTCGCTTTGGCCAAGACGGCAAGAATGGGTGATCCGATGTCGAAAGATACTCAGGTTGGGCCAGTCACGACCTATCCACAGTACGAAAAGGTATTGAGCTATCTGCAAATCGCCCATGATGAAGGGGTCGATTGTGTTCTTGGCGGCGATAAAGCGACGCGCCCCGAATGTGGCGAAGGCTGGTTTGTGGAGCCGACAATTTATACCAATGTCGACAATAGTATGCGAATTGCACAGGAGGAAGTTTTTGGCCCGGTGCTTTCCGTCATTCCCTTCAAGGACGAAGAAGAGGCTATCGCGATTGGCAACGACGTGGTATTTGGCCTTGCTGCTGGTATTTGGACACAGAGTATTCGACGGGCGATCGAACTGCCCAAAAAACTGCAAGCTGGAACAGTCTGGGTCAATATGTATCGTGCGGTGAGCTACATGGCGCCGTTCGGAGGATACAAGCAGTCCGGTTTGGGACGAGAGAACGGGCAGGAGGCAATTCGGGAATATATGCAAACGAAGACCGTCTGGTTGTCTACCTCAGAAGAGGTGCCCAACCCGTTTATCATGCGTTGATCTGGCGATGCACAAAACCAGGCAACGACACGCCAACCCGCCAGTCAAGATAAAGAAGTGAGGTAAGGTAAGGGGTAGTCTTTCCTGGTGTTCGGTAGTTACAAGTTCAGAAATTTCCTGATCCAGCACACGGGCCCAAAGAGGTTGTTTTTGAGCTTCGGACCTCGGGAATGTTCGACAGTGGCCTCAGGTTTTTATTGGCCCCATCACGCCGCAGCAGCACCAAGTTGATGAACGATCGCGCAGGTGATTGGCCGCGTGGCGTTGTCGCAGAAGCCGCAGTTGATGTCAGCTTCGAGGCAGTAAAGCGCCGGATCAGCGCGTAGATGTTGCATTGCGTTCGCCGAAGACATCGTCATGTTGGGAAGGCCGGCAACGCTGGTATTGTTGTGGATATTTAATTTGTGCTCCGAGTTGGTCCGCAGCGTGCCAGACCCAGCGCGGGTTGTATAACATGCCTCGCCCCAGAGCCACCATGTTGGCTTTGCCTTCGGACAGGATCTTGGTACCAGTAGGGGTTGAATGGTTCGAGTGCCTTGGCGATCTTCAGCGCGGCCGGAAGCCGCCAAAGGGAATGGAGTTCGACCATGATATCCATCTTCTCGCCTACTGCTTGTCGGATCTTTCTAAAGGGATCAAGACATCGGTCCAGCGATTCGTTTGAAATGTAGTAGCCATCGCTGCTTTTGGCTGCGTGGTCGAATGGCTAGATTTTCATTCCAGTAATGCCTTGCTCGATCAAACTGAGGGTCAATTCGTCAGCCCTATTAATGGAAGCGTCAAGATCCTCGTAAGCCCCTTCAGGAGAAGCATCAAGACCCCAGTCAGATGTGTCCCAGTCCGGGTGATTTCGTACATATCGATAACCGGCACAAGTGTTGTAGGTGCGAACCTTGTCCCGAGCCAAGCCCCCGAGCAGTTGAAACATAGGCTGCCCAACCGCTTTCCCGAAAATATCCCAAAGGGCAACATTGACTGCCGAACGCCCACGGGTTTCTACACCAGTACCAAAAAATCCCACGTATGGCATAAGATCCAGGGCAATTCGTTCGATCTGTAGCGAGTCCCGTCCAATTAATTTTGGAGCGGTGGTCTCGTGGATGAAGGCTTCCATCACCTTGGCCCCAAAAAAGGTCTCGCCGAGGCCGCTGATACCTTCATCCGTGTGGACTTTGACCCACAGAATATTTGAAAATTCATCGAGCCGGAGCGTCTGAATCGCCGTGATCTTCATGGCGCAAATGAACGGTTGGGTAATACGCCGAAACCTCGTAGATCACTGTGGGGAACTTGGCAGCGGAATGGCGTTGACTCTCCTAGGCACGTGATAGCCCCGCTGCACTGCAGGTCGCGCAGCAATCGACAGATACCATCGGGTTACATTCGGGTATTGAGTGATATCGATTGTTTGCCACTCGAATCGTGATATCCAGGGCCAAAGAGCAATATCTGCGATCGAATACTCGCCAACCACAAATTCGCGGTCTTGCAGTTTCTTGTCGAGGACGCTGTAGAGTCGATGTCCCTCGCTCAAGTATCGATCTTGCGCATAAGCGCTTTTCCCAGGGTTGAATTTCGTGAAGTGGTGAATTTGCCCCAACATCGGCCCGGGCCCAGCCATCTGCCACATTAACCATTCAATAGTTTCCCAGTAGAGTGATGTTTCCATAGGAATCAATTGACCCGACTTTTTTGCCAGATAAAGCAGGATGGCGCCCGATTCCATCAGCGATTGTCCGTTTTCTGTGTCGACAATCGCTGGAATCTTCTTGTTGGGTGACAGCGCTATAAACGCGGGATTTCGTTGCTCACCTTGTGTGATATCCACCGGATGCACTGTGTAGTCCCACCCGAGTTCTTCCAGGGCGATAGATATTTTTCGCCCATTTGGGGTCGACCAGGTGTAGAGCTCAATCATGCCAGAATCCGTTTTGCAAGTTGAGTGAGTCCGTTCAACCCAGCATTTCTCGAACAGTCGCGGCTTGCCGGCGCGCACTTTGCATAAGAAAAGTAATATCGTTGCCGGCGAGAATTAACCGCGTACCCATTGCAACATATTTCTTCATCAATTCCGGTTCGTACACACCGCCCATGCCGGCATATTTTCCGTGATCATTACAAGCATCAACGACGCTTTGATAAGCCGCCACGATATCGGGGTGTTCCAGTTCGCCAGGGATGCCCATCTCAAGCGAAAGATCGTTGGTGCCGATGAGCAGTGCGTCGATGCCGCTGATTGCGGCAATGGCCTGGGCGTTCTCGATTGCCCGAGGAGATTCCAGCATGACGACGATCAGGGTTTCACGATTGATCGTTTGGGTGGTGTCTTTGAGCGGGTGAGTCTCGAAACCGAGGTGTGGCAGAGCACCGGTGATGGATCGATGCCCAATCGGGGGATAGCGACAATTGGAGGCTATTTGCGCTGCGGTCTGCGGGTCGTCCACGTGGGGGACCACCACGCCCTGGGCTCCGCCATCCAGTACCCGTGTAGCGTGATAGGGTTCGGGTCCGGGTACCCGGACGATCGGAGCGATGCCGGCATCCTGGGCTGCGACACAGATCTGCACCGCTGTGTCGATATCCATGGAATTGTGCTCCATGTCTATGAACAGCCAGTCAAAGCCGGCAGTACGCATGGCCTTGGCCGTGTCGACCGTTCTTGCCTGGCGCAGGCCGACGCCGATCGCGAGCTGTCCACGGCGAAGTTGCTCAAGGGCCTGATTATGAAGTTCTATCATGGGGTGATGATATCTCGTCGTTGATAATTTTGGATCGAAGATAGTCTAGTCGGGTTGGATGTGACACACCAAACCAGGGAACTGGAGAAGCGGAGACAAAAATGAGAGCAAACACTGTACTGGAAGAGACCCAACGCTGTCTTGACAATATTAAGCGTTTCGATGGACAGGTAAATGCATTCATTTCAGTACTTTCAGAGACCGCGCTGGAAGAAGCGCGTGCAATCGATATGGCCTTGCAACGCGGCGAAGAACAAGGGCTCCTGGCCGGTGTCCCGATCTCGGTCAAGGACTGCATTGATGTGGCGGGAGTCAAATGCACTAACGGCAGTCGGTTTTTTCAGGATCATATGCCACAGAACGACGCGTTGGTTGTACAACGATTACGCGAGGCCGGGGCGGTGATTATTGGCAAGACCAATCTGCATGAGTTTGCCTATGGATCGACGACCCAGAACCCTCACTACGGCCTGACCCGGAATCCGTGGGATCTGGCGTGTATTCCCAGTGGTTCCAGCGGCGGTGCAGCCGCTTCACTGGCTGCCGAAATGTGTGTGGGCGCCGTTGGCTCAGACACCGGTGGCTCGGTGCGCACTCCAGCCGCGATCAACGGTGTCTGCGGACTGCGACCATCTATGGGCGCGATTCCAATGACGGGGAGTTTTACCCGGATCTGTCCTGCAATCGATACGGTCGGGCCGCTTGGACGTTCAGTGGACATTGTGGCCCGGATGTTCGCCGTCATGGCCGGCTATGATGATGAGGATCTCTACTCGGTTCGCCATACCTGGGACGATGTCCTTAGTCAGATGGCTGGTGACATCGTGGGTCTGCGCGTCGGTGTACCCCGTCGATTTTTTTTCGAGAATCTCTCGCCGGGAATCGGTGAAGCGGTCGAACAGGCGGCAACGCAGTTGGCATCGCTGGGAGCTGTGCTGACTGAGATCGAGCTGGATGGTGCCGAGAGCGCCCAACACAAAGTGATGCCGATGGTCTGGGCTGACGCCTACGAGTACCACCGCGGCCGCGCCGAGGACTCCCCGGAACTATTCGGTCAGGATGTGTTGGATCGCATCCTGTTGGGTCGGGATATCTCGGGCAGGGACTACGCCGCTGCGTTGCGGGCCCGAGAAGACTGGAACAGGATCATCGATCGGGCTTTGCAGGCAGTCGACGTGATCCTGACGCCAACCACACCCCTAGCAGCGCCACTGATTACCTCGAGCGGTGATATGCTGGCGACTACCCACCACCTGACACGCTTTACTTATTTGTTTTCCTGGGCTGGCCTGCCCGGTTTGTCGGTCCCGTGTGGTTTTACCGCCAGCGGGTTGCCCATCGGCATGTTGTTAAATGGTCGGCCCTACGACGAAGGCCTGTTGTTTAGGGCGGGATCGGCTTATCAGGCTGAGACGAACTGGCATCAGCACCAGCCCCGATTACTGTCCAAAGGGGGCTGATCAGCGGTTTACTCGGATCGAACTAAAGGCGCCAAGCCCAGCAGGAAAGTTGGTCTTACTGCTGGCGCCGGATACGCGTTATACCAGCGTGCCCGTGATTGCAGATTACTGAGCTGACGGTTAACGAAACAGACTCAAAAAGGAGAAACCCCACGAATGAAAGACAGCAAACGTCACCGCAGTGCCGAATGGTTTGGCAAGGTCGACAAGGATGGATTCAATCATCGCATTTGGATGAAGAACCAGGGGGCCCCTTATGACCATTTTGATGGCCGACCCGTGGATCGGCGGATACATTCATGATCTTTTTGGCAGTTACCGATATGCCTTTGGCCTGTCTATGTTGTGGTTTGCACTATCGGTAGCTGCTTTCGTGATCGCCGCGCCAAGGCGCGCACTGCCGCCGCCGGGGTATCTCAGTGTGGCGTCAGCAAAAGAGTAAAACCGCTGTTGCGGCTAAGATTTAGGCACTGCCTACCACCTGCTGCTGTTGCAGACCGAGGCCTTCGACACTGAGTCTGATGACATCTCCAGGTTGCAGATAAACAGGTGGGTTCATGCCGTGACCAACGCCGGGTGGTGTACCAGTGGCTATGATATCTCCCGCTTGCAGGCTCATGCACTGACTAAGGTAGGAAACGATCTGACTGACCGGAAAGATCATTGTGCGGGTATTGCCATCCTGATGGCGCTTATCATTAACTTCTAACCACATATCCAGATTTTGCGGATCAGGGACTTCATCGCGCGTGACCAGCCAAGGTCCGATCGGACCGTAGGTATCGCCTGATTTCCCTTTAATCCATTGGCCGCCTTGTTCCAGTTGCCATTGCCGTTCAGAGACGTCATTGACTACACAATACCCGGCCACATGATCCAGCGCGTTCTCTTGGGATACATATTTGGTGTGTGCCCCAATAACAATGCCGAGCTCTACTTCCCAGTCGGTTTTGACCGATCCCCGAATTAATTCAATGTTGTCGTTGGGCCCCGAGATAGCACTGGTGGTTTTCATAAACACGATCGGCTCGGTTGGAATAGGCATTCCGGTTTCCTTGGCGTGATCGGTGTAGTTAAGACCAATACAGACAAACTTGCCGATTTGGCCGACACACGGTCCGAGCCGGGGATTGCCTTCAACGCGGGGCAAACTGCTTGGGTCTATCGATGCAATTCGTTCAAGTTCACCCGCTTGGACGGTCGCAGGCGAAATGTCGCCTACTATGGATGACAAATCTCGAATGCTGCCTTGGTCATCGAGTATGCCAGGCTTCTCCGCACCGACTTCTCCATGTCGCACTAATCTCATAATGACTCCCTCGCCGTTGATTTAGATGAAAACGCAGTGGAGATCTCTTGAAAAAATTCGCGGTAACTATGAGTTCCACAGACCGGTACTATTGTATGCAATTGCGCCACCTGCGGCGACTGAAAGCGGCTAGGTTAGTTGGTAGCGCGCAAGTAATTCGATTGGCCGTGCAACCGGTGTAGCGTAGAATGAAGATAGACAGAAGTTCTGGATTGTGGACGCTCCAAAAAAGTTGTATTCCAAGGTACTGCCGCTACTTGGTCACAGGAGAGCGCAATCTTTAATTGATAAAAGATAGAGCATAAGAAAATGAGTATGGAACTTGCAAATAAAGTAGCCCTGGTGACGGGAGGCTCCCGTGGAATCGGCCGGGCAGCCAGCATTGCCCTTGGACAGGCCGGGGCGAAAATTGCTGTGAACTATATGCACGATGACGCTGCGGCGAAGGCGACATTGTCCGACATTGAAGAGATTGGCGGCGACGGTGCAATTTACCAGGCAGACGTGGCAGACGAGTCAGCTGTCCAGGGAATGATCAAGGACATTGAGCAGGCACTTGGTCCGATAGACATACTAGTCACCAGCGCAGGCGTCATGAGTGCGCAGCATCACAGCAAGATAACGCTTGAAAATTACCGTGAGATTATGACCACCAATGTTGACGGAACCTTTATCCCCATCATGGCGGTTAAAGATGGCATGATTGCTCGAGGTGGCGGATCTATTGTTTGTATTGCGTCGGTTGCCGGATTGCGGGCGCGACCAAAGATGATTCCATACAGTATCTCAAAAGCCGCTGTGATCGGGTTGACACGTAGTTTCGCTGCTGCCTTGGGACCACAGGTCCGGGTTAACGGTGTGGCGCCAGGGTTTATTGAAACAGATATGACTAAGGATATGCAGTCCTCTGCAAAAGAGGCGATGAAAGAAGAGGCGTTTCTTAAGAGGCTGGGTGTGCCTGAAGATATTGCCCAGGCGATCCTGTTCCTGGCTTCTGATCGTGCAAGTTTTGTGTCTGGACAGACATTTGTCGTTGACGGCGGACGGGTGACGATTCCCTGAATATTGATTGATTTTTAGTTAGTTGAGCACCTTTCGTCACCATACGATTGCCGCATTGCCGCTGCAGGCGGTTTGTCCAAGTTGAAGAGATTGCAGCGATAGTCGCTTGGCTTGTATCCGAGGGGAATTCCTTTACAACCGGTGGTGTGTTTGATCTGAGTGGCGGACGGGCGACCTATTGGGTTGCGCTCGATGTTATCCCTGCGATCAAGAGTACTGCTTGCAGAGAGGCGTCAGTTTCAGTGGCCGATTGGCCGGAGATAATTAACGAACATGCGAATTGCAATCATGGGTGCGGGCGGTGTGGGTGGTTTTTTGGGAGGAAAGCTGGCGCTTGCAGGAGGAGACGTAGTGTTTGTCGCCCGGGGCAAGCATTTAGAGGCGCTGCGTACACACGGGCTGCGCATTGTTGGTGCAGAAGAATTCACTGTCTTGCCGGTTACTGTGTCGGATCAACCCCAGGCGCTGGGCCGGGTGGATGTCGTTCTTTTTTGCGTCAAGCTCTACGACACCGAGAGCGCAGCAGCCCAACTGGAACCGCTACTTGCAGATCATACGGTGGTGGTTACGTTCCAAAACGGGGTCGAGAGCCTGCAGCGAATCGGCAGCGTGATTGGCAAAGAGCGGGTACTGGCTGGAGCTGCTTATTTTCCGGCCAGTATCAATTCACCGGGCGAAATCATCTTTAAGGGCTCAATCCCGGGTAAGCCACTGGTCGAGGTGGCAGAGCCACAGGACGGTTCGGGTGACCGTGTAGAACAATTGATTCAAGAGATGCAAAACGCCGGGATTGCGGCCGCCCTCAACACAAACGCAAACCTGATGCTGTGGGAAAAATTTTGTTGGATTGCAGGTGTGAGCGGTGTAACGGCTGTAACTAGACAGCCGATTGGTATCATACGGGCAGACCCCGACATGCGCTCTTTGTTTGCTGGCTGTATCCGCGAGTGTGTGGCGGTGGGGCGGGCTGCCGGGGTGCCGCTCGATGCCGCCCTGGAGGAGCGGTTGATGGGCCTGCTCGAAACCAATCCGGCGCAGGGTACGAGCTCTTTATTTGTTGATCTGGAACGGGGCCGGGCGCTCGAATTAGATGGATTGTCGGGCGCCGTTCAGCGGCTAGGGCAAAAATACGACGTGCCTACGCCGGTGACATCAGCTGTCTACGCTGCGCTGAAGCCATTTCGCACAGGGGATGCAGCACACTCATCTACCAAGCGCCTCTGACCAGAGTCGACATTCGTTAGACGCAGCGGCCGCCATCCACCTCCATGGTTATGCCAGTGATGAAGGCGGCGTCGTCGCTGGCTAGAAACAGCGCTGCTGCGGCCACATCGGAAGGGGTTGAAAAACGCCCTATGGGAATCGTGGCTTCGAACTTTTTCCGATTCTCGGGGGTATCGGGAACACCCATAAAGGTCTCGAGCATTCCGGTCTCTCCTATCACCGGGCACAATGCATTGATGCGGATCTGATCGCTCGCGTACTCGACCGCCAATGCTTTGGTAAGGTTGCTTACCGCCCCCTTGGAACTGCAATACACAGCAAGGCCGGGCCGTGGCCGAAGTGCCGCTGTGGAAGAGGTATTAATAATACAGCCGTGACCTTGCTTCTGGAAAGTGGGGATAACTTCCTGGATAGCGATGTAAACGGCCTTAACATTAACGTTATACACCTGATCGAATTCTTCCTCAGTGACTTGTGTAAAATTTTTATTCGGATGCGAAAAGCCGGCATTGTTGATTAAGATGTCGAGTTGTCCAGAATGTGCCACAGCCTTTGCAATCATCTGTTGGGTATCAGATCGTGATGTGACATCTGCATGAACGTATATTGCATCCCCGCCAGAATCTCTAATCTCGCTTGCAGTTAATTCTCCGGCTCGGTCGCTGACATCAGCGACTACCACCGAAGCGCCCTCGCGCGCGAAGCGCTGGGCAATGCCGGCGCCGAATCCGGAGGCCCCTCCGGTCACGATAGCCGTCTTATTTTCTAATCGCATGGGTACTTTCTTTGTAGTTGGGCACTATGTGTTGGATAGTAGCTTGATCCCAGTCAATTGGGCGAGGGCAATTGGCAACACGTTAATTGATTGAACGAGCAGGCAGGATTACCTGTCATCATACAATAGGCCAGTAAACGAATCGATTCGTGATCTGATTTCTGGCCAAGTTCTGGGTTATCAATTACCCTAGTGGTAGGTGAATCGGTCCATATGAGGAAAGCCTTTAAATGAAATTTTTGCCTGATCAAAATGAATTAACCATTCAGTTTGCACATCCTGCCTATCGAATGGCAGAGCGGTTTTTGTCACGGAGTACTGGCATAGGGCATTTTCAGACCTGGACCGACGAGGAGACCTGTGCCCGGGCCGGCGAGGCTGACGTTCTCGTGATCTCTGGGCTCTGGACAGATAATCTTCTTGAGATCGCTTCTGGTCTACGTTTTATCCAGACCATCAGCGCGGGCTATGAGCAGTTTCCGCTGGATGAGTTACGTGCGAGAGCCATTCGGGTGGCAAACGCCAGCGGCGTAAATGCCAATGCGGTCAGTCATCATGCAATGGGTCTCGTCCTTGCTTTGGCTCGCCAACTGCATCACGCGAGAGACCAGCAGCATCAACGGCATTGGCGACCGATGATATCTGATCTGTCACAAAGAGAAGACGATCTGTGTGGGCAAACGATGTTGATCGTCGGGCTTGGCGAGATCGGCTCCCGGCTGGCCAAGTTGGCAAAAGCGTTCGAGATGAAAGTCCTGGGTGTAAAGCAGGATGTCGCTTCACACGATGGCACTGCAGATGAAGTGTATGCGCCGGACCAATTGGAAACTCTCTTGGGACGTGCGGATTTTGTCGTATTGTGTTGCCCGTTGAATCGCTCGACCCGTGAGATGATTGATGCGACTGCTTTTTCTGCCATGAAGGCTTCTGGACAACTGGTTAACGTGGCGCGCGGGGGTTGTGTAGAAGAAAGCGCCCTTGCGGCTGCTTTGACAAAGGGACAGATTGCCGGTGCCGCGATCGATCACTTTAATGATGAGCCCCTTGGGGCCCAGTCCCCTTTTTGGACAATGGAGAATCTCATTATCACGCCGCACTCAGCGGGTGAGACCCGAAAATACGAAGATAACGTAATCGATATTCTGATTGAAAATATAGACCGGTTATGGACTGGAAACAAAGAACTCGTCAATCAGATCCTATAGTACTGGCCACGCAGGGGTTTTTCACACTCGCCTGTGCGCATTTTGGAGCTTAAGTAGAAATGAGTCAGCGGGAGTAGCAGACCGACATGTTTGGCGGGTTTGCTGCAATATCTTGATAACACAAATGGATGAAGAGGCGGCGGAACCTCTATCGGATCCCGACGGGGTTAGTGCCCATTATTTTCGCTACATTCGCGGCGTTCGGCGGATCGAGGAATTTCAGTCGTTGCAACACGAAGCGTTACCCGTGACCAATGAGTTTCTGGAAGTACCTGGCGCCCTTGAGGATTGCACTATTGTGAGGTCTGCTGACACCGCGCTGGCCCGATTGGTCGACTTGGTCGATCAGTCGGGTCCGTTTAGACCGTTAGTGATGGTCGGACATGGCTGGGATGACAGTGGCTTATCCCAAAGATCGATGCAATGTCTGGCAGAAAATATCATGCCGCAACTCAAACAATATGTAGACTCGCTCGGCCCTGCCAGGTGGCTTAGATTGTGATTACACATCAGCCTAGACTAGACTGCCTGTAATCACGATTGGTTCACCTGATCCGAGTTGTGGGTAGTCTCAAAAAAAAGGAGGGGGTTATGGTTGATCAGTTTTCCGGGCACTGTTTATGCGGTGCAGTACAGTTTCAATGTAGTACCGAGCCGATGTTTCAGGCGAATTGCCACTGTGATGATTGTCGGCGCTCTGGCGGCGGCGTTTATGCTTCGCTGGCATTTGTTGATACCAGCGCACTCGCGATATCTGGTAAAACCCATACGCACCAGCATCTAAGCGACACGGGCAATACGATTACTAAACACTTTTGCCCATCGTGTGGATCACAGGTCTACACCGAAAATACCAAAACACCCAATCGGCGGGGTGTGCGGGTGGGCCTTATCGAAGATGCGAGCTGGTTTGAGCCCAAGGCCAATGTCTACGCAAGTCGCCGTCTGCCATCGACCCCGATTGATCCGACGGTCAAGGCGTTTGATAAGATGCGTGGGTGAGAAGCTTCCCTCCTCACTAAGTTTTCATAATACGCGGTATTTAGGATATCGGTGGTTCAAATGGCGGTGTCCGGCTTGTTGTCCGCGCACTACACAGCGCCATTAGCGTAATTCCAGTCAGTATTAAGACGCCGCCCGCCAGTGATTGCTCCGAGGGGATTTCACCAATACCTATCCAAACGATGATCGGTCCAGCGATAACCTCGGTCATCGACAGTAGAGTCAGTTCTACTGCTTGCAGGTGACGGGCCCCGGCTGTGAACAGGACGAATCCCAGCCCAATCTGAAACCAGCCCATACCGATGCAATTAATCAGATCGACCCAGGGGATCGCAAAGCCAGACCCGGATAGGCCTATGCCGGTTAGTGCGTAAAGTGTGGCGACAACAGTTGCCACGAGAATGGTGATGAGTTTGTCTGTGCCGGCTCGGGTGCGTAGTGAGATTGTCAGTCCAGCAAAACCCACTGCGGCCATCAGGGCAAAGCCCTCACCGCGGCCTTTACCCAGCGAGAGTTCTTCGCCGGCCATGATACCGATGCCCACGGCAGCAACGATCATCGTTGCCCACATGTAAATGGCAATGCGTTCACCCAGCAGAATGCGTCCAGCCAGGGCGGCAAAAAACGGGGCACTTGCCAGTAGAAACATGGCGTTCGCCACAGTGGTGTGCTCAAGAGCCAGGATATAGCCGGTAAAGGCTGTGCCCAGACAGAGCCCGCCCAGCAAGGCAGGCCAGCCGGTTTCGATCAGCGTTTGCCCCAGAGCGCCACGGTAGCGAAAGCCCAGCCACAAGCCAAGCGCCAGCATCAGTGCCAACGAACGGTACAGCAGCACATGCCAGGGTGTGGCCTCTTGGATCAGTCGATAGAGGATGCCCGAGGTGCTCCAGAAAATACCGGCGGCCAGTACCAAAGGCACGCCGATGCGCCGGTTGGAAGCAAGTGTCACGGGAAGTAGTTTATTGGCTGTTGTTTGAAGGCGGCCCGATCATACGGGAACACGAACGCTTTGAGGTAGCGCAAAAACGCCGATCGCACTCGCACGATATCGGGTAGCCCAGGGTTTACCGGTCCGCTGAGAATTTAAGTGGACTGGGTTCAAGGGCGAAGGGTCAGCAGCTTTCCCGGAATATTCTGGCGGGTCAGGTAGGGAATGTCGGATACAGACTCGATACGAAAGCCGTTTTTCTCAGCGCTTTGTATCAGTAAAGCCTCCCAACCGATTTCTTTCCAACCTTTGCCGTTGACTGTAGCTACCAGTACTCCTCCATCGGGGGTCAACGCACTAAATAGTTGGGCAAGATCAAAGGGTTGACTGGGCTGGTGCGAGAAGACCCCAACGCAGATGACAGCCTGATAGATCGGTTCCAGGGTCAGTTTCTCTGTCAGATCAGCTTCGGCCAGTGAGCGATAAACTCCCAGTTCCCGTGCCTTTTCCAGCATTTCCAAAGAAAGATCCAGGCCGTCAATTATCGGGTATCCAGCGTCAAAAAGGAGTTTCCCAACAAGGCCGGTGCCGCAGCCCATATCTAGAATTGGGGCGCTTAGTGAAGGTAGATGTGTTTTCAGGCAGGCAACGGCTGCCTGCGGGGCGAGATAACCGAATTCATCAATGAGATCACCGTCATAGGTGTCCGCCCACTCACGGTAAACCGCACGAAAATCATCACTGGTTTTTTCGCCATAGTTTCGCGCCAGGCGTGGGTCGAGGTGGGATGACTCTTTGGCCATTCTTTATTGGAAGAGGTCAGTTCTGAGCGAGGTCTTTAAGTGAGGCGCCCATCGAGGCAAACCCACTTAATGACCAACCGCCATCTACTGGGATAACAGCGCCCGTAATGTAAGACGCCAGGGGTGAAGCCAGGAACATAGCGGCCTGGGCGATGTCGGCAGTGGTGCCCTGGCGGCCCAGGGGGACGGAAGCGGTTACAGCTTGTTGCATCTTGTCGGTCGGGGCCAGTCGTGCCATGCCCTCAGTATCAGCGATGGGGCCGGGAACAATCGAATTGACACGGATGTTTTCCCCACCCCATTCCATTGCCAGCACCCGCGTCACCATATCGACGCCGGCTTTGGCGGCGCATACATGGGCCTGCATTTCCATAGGCTGGAAAGCCTGGGGCGCAGAGATATTAATGACGGCACTGCCAGGTTTTCGAAGGTAGGGGTAAGCCGAACGCATTACATGGAAGGTGCCCAGCAAGTCGATATCGACTACCGCCTTAAAGCCGTTGGCTGACATGGCGTTGACGGTTGCCGGAAAGTTGCCAGCTGCCCCCGAGATCAGCACATCAATGGGACCGAAGCGCTCACTGAAGTCCCGAGTGCACGATTCGATTGCCTCGTAATCGCGCACATCGGCACTAAAGCCAATCGTGTCGGCGGCATCAACTGAAAGCTGTGCCACTGCGGCATCCACTTTTGCCTGGGACCGACTGACTACACCGAGGTTTGCCCCGGCTCTGGCGAAACCTTGGGCGATACCCAGGTTGATCCCACTGGTACCGCCTATGACCAGCACATTCTGACCAGTGAAGTTAAGCTCAATAGTCACGGTTATTGGGCCCTTATTGTTTTCCGGTAAAAACCGGCGCACGCTTATTGATAAACGCTTCCAGTCCTTCCTGGCCATCACGGCCGGTCATATTGGCGCCAATCTCTCGTGTCTCTAGTGCGGTTTGAGCCATGAAGTCATTGCCGAAGCTGGCGTGCAGCATCTGTCGCGCCGAGGCAAACGCCTGGGTAGGGCCTTTAGCAAAGGTATGCGCCAACGCTATGGCAGCTTTAAGAGCAGTGCCTTGAGGAACAGTACGAGTTGCCAGCCCCCACTCGACAGCTTCGATCGCTGAGAGTTCGCGGTTTTCAAAAATCAGTTCCTGAGTGCGGCGCAGTCCAATCAGCCGGGGCAACAGCCAGGTAGAGCCGCCGTCAGGACTGAGCCCCGCTGCCGTGTAGGCCAGTCGATAACGGGCAGTCTCATCTACTAGAACGATATCACCGACCAGTGTCATCGGTACGCCGCCGCCAGCGGCTATGCCATTGACGCCCACTACGACGGGTTTGGACATCGTCAAAAGACAGTGCTGGGCTTCGTGCCATCGATCGGCAACGCTAGTCAATTGCTCCGTATCCGTACCAAAGTGCTGGAATTCTTTAAGATCGCCGCCGAAACTGAACATCGGCCCATGGGCACTGAAAACCACAGCCCGTACCTGTGGATCGTTCTGTGCTTCGCTGGCGGCGGACAGAAGATCCAGTGCCATTTGTCGCGACAGCGTATTGCCTGAATCAGGCTGGTTCAGGCAGATCACGGCAATTGCCTGATCGCGCTGATAGTCAACGTGTGTGAGATCCAAGTTGTACTCCTTGGGTAAATGGATGGCAGGCCGACAATAATGACGCAAACCAGGTCGGTATATCAATTCTCGGGAACAACCACAGGTCATTTGGCTGGGGATTACCTGCTGGGCTCATGGGTGATAACATCCCCGTTTAAGAATTATCTTAAGGATATGCGATATGGCAATGGGAAAGAAAACCACTCTTGAGGTGGAGTTACACCAAGATACCGTAGCGATGCTGGAACACGCAAAGGAGACCTATGGCTTTCGCAGTACTTCCAAGGCATTGCGAGTCATTCTGGATTACATGGTCGCCGATGCTGATTGGGACGAGGTGTTCATGAATCAGCGCTGCCTGCGCTGCGGTAGCGGCCAGGGCTGGCAGCAACCGGAGTCATGATACCAAGGCAGCTTGCCCCATGGTGGCCGTTACCTGGATTAGTCAAATGACAAGTCAAATCAAATCGATAAGCACTGAGCAGTCTTATGCCGAGCAGCGTCAAGCGCTGGCGGGAGCATTTCGTTGGGCAGTTCGGATGGATCTGCACGAGGGGGTGGCCAACCATTTTTCGCTGGCAGTGAACGATGAGGGCACCTCTTTCCTGATGAATCCCAATCAGGTACATTTTTCGCGTATCCGCGCCAGCGATCTGCTGCTACTTGATGCTGATGATCCTACAACGATGGAAAAGCCAGACGCACCGGACCCAACGGCCTGGGGATTGCACGGCGCTATTCATCGTCATTGTCGACACGCCCGCTGCGTGATGCATGCACACCCACAGTACGCCACTGTCCTCGCGAGCTTAGCGGATAGTCGGTTGCAGCCAATCGACCAGAATACGGCAATATTCTTCAACCGCTATGTGATTGATAATGAGTATGGGGGTTTGGCTTTCACCAGTGAAGGGGAGCGCTGCGTGCAACTGCTATCCAACCCGTCCCACAAGACTATGATCATGGGCAACCACGGCATCATAACGATCGGTGACAGCGTCGCAGAAACCTTTAATCGTATGTACTATTTCGAGCGTGCCGCGCGCACCTATATCCAGGCGCTACAAACCGGTCAGCCGCTGCGTATCCTGCCTGACGATGTCGCCGAGAAAACCGCAAAACAGCTCGATGCCTACCCGAAGCAGGGATTCCGACATTTTGATGAACTCCTGGCCATACTTGAGCGCGAAGAACCCGAATTTCGGGATTGAAGCAGCGCCCGCAGGCGCTGCTTAGTTTAAGGCGTTACTCTATTTTCCCCGCACTTGGTAGTATGTTCCGTCTACAAGATACGCGCTGTGGCGAGGGGGCTCTTAAACCAGATGCAGACGTCAGAAATACACCCTAATGTAGGTCAGTTGATATGACCCACAATGACTTGTTCGCCCAGATCATCACCTCGGGCTTGGCCATGTCTATGAACTAGAGCAGGGCCCGCACCCTGGGGTGTAGAGCGTCACCAAGTTGGACAAGCGATGACTGAAACTATCAAGGCTATTGGGATTGCGCTGGTCGAGCACTCGCTTTGGGTGGGTCTTGGGGTAATTGCTGTTGCAATTTTTCTTTACCGCCGTAGTGACCGAACTGAAGTGCAGGCGAATGCAGCTGTAAGCTGGATGGAGGTTGCACTTCAAGAGGCGCCAGACCGCCTCTACGATAGTGTTCATCCTAACTGGTCGGTCTACCGAAAGCAGATAGCACACCGCTTGAAGGCCGCCATTCCTGATTTGCCAGAAGCGGTGTTGCGGCTGGTGCTTGGTGAATTTGATGCCTGCTACCAGTTATCCGAAGGCGTTTATATGCGCATTGGTTCGCCAGCAGACGAGTCGCATTCTCGGGGGTCAGGCTTTGTTCCGCTGGTTGCGCCGATCGAGGGTTTTCGTTTGCGTAAAGTTCAGGCACGCCGGAACGCACGGCGCATCCGCAACATGGTAACCGGGTTTGCGATTTATGCGGGAGTGGTGTTTCTGACGCTATGGAGTTTAGTGTGGCTCCGTGGTGGCGCTATTTAGGTGTCCCCTGTTTGCTCATGCGGCTTGACCAGGCTGAGTGCGCCAATCATGACGGCGAGCGAGGCCCAAATCCACGCGGAATGCGCCTCGCCGTAGATCAGCACGCCCCACAGTACACCAGCGAGTGTTACAACGTAGGCGCACTGGCTGGCATATACCGGCCCCGCCCGAAGCACCAGGTAATAGAAACCGCCATACGCAGTTGCCAAAATAACCGCCATGCTGAGTATCGCCCAGTCAGAACGGCCCGGAGGCCAGGAGATAAACGTAAAAGCACCGGATAGCCAGACGATGGGCGTCAACATGATGGTGGCGGCGATCAACATCCCGGTAACAATGACAAAGACGTTGTGCCCAGGTGGCGTGCGCATGGCAACTACTAGGTTCTCGGCCGCATAGCAACTTGCTGCCACTACCATCACCAGTACCCACGGTGCAGTGGCCGGGTCGGGCAAACTGGTGCCAGGTATCACCAGCAGAGCGATCGAGATGATTCCGAGAAGAACCCCGGCAACCCGTAGAAACGACATGGTCTCAATACGCAGAACGGCAGCCGCCACAAATGTTATCAGCGGCACAGTTGCTATGGTAATCGACAGTACGCCCGCACTAATACGAGAAGCGGCATAAAAATACAGTGTTCCGGGGATGACCGAGCCAAGCAGTCCGCACACGATGTACAGAAAAAGAAATTCTTTTTTCAGTGGTAGGGGCTGGCGAGTGACAGCGCAGTACAGCAGCAGCAGGAGTGCGCCAAGTAGGCAGGTCCAGTAGTTTATTACCAATGGGTGCATGCCGCTCTCGGTAGACATGCGGGCAAGTGAAAACGAAAGACCCCAGATAATCCCAAGCGCCACCAACACCGTAAAGTGCCACAGTCGCCGGCTGTGCGCACGGGTCTTGGGTTGCCCAGTTGGCAGTACGGAATCTTTCATTGGTTCCACAACAGTGTTTATCGGAGTGATCGTGCTAATTGATCCACTTTGATGGGATTGATTGGACAAGGTTTGTGGTGAGAAAGTCTACCCAGGGTGATGACTCCTGACCATCTTATCGGCGACACCCAGCGCGGCCTACAAGGAGTATTGCCTTAAGACAAAGAAAACAATTTTGATCACCTTGTTGGATTATCGAAACGTTAGAATCAGTACGTTTCTAGGTTTGCTGATCATGCAAACCGACTGTGCGTTGTTACAGGTGTAGTCACGATACTGTTGTTGAGCTGAGTAATGTGAATTTGGGTATTTTTTGTTATGGAACCGATTGAACTCTATCTCACGGTTGGCTTGGTCTTCATCCTGGCTGGCACCGTTAAGGGAGTAGTGGGTTTCGGTTTGCCACTGGTATCGATCACACTGCTAACACCCCTTTATGGCCTGGTTGATGCCATCGGGCTGATGTTGATACCTGCGATCGTAACCAACTTCTGGCAGGCTATCACTGGCGACAAGTTTATCGTGCTATGGCGGCGACTGTGGACGCTCTTCGTTGCGGGGGCGCTTTGTGCGTTGCTGGCGGCCAATATCCTGGTACGAGTTGATACCCGCGGATTTACTATCCTGTTGGGAGTGATCATTCTTGCCTACAGCGTCATCGGGCTTTCATCCTGGCAATTACCGGAGCCAGGGCGCCAGGAAAAATGGCTATCGCCCATTACTGGCATTCTTACCGGCACCCTGGTCGGTTTGACTGGCGTCTCGGTTTTTCCAATGACCAGTTATCTTCATGCGCTGCGTCTTGATCGACAGACCCAGTTTCAGGCCATGGGCATGTGGTTCCTTGCCGTCATGTTCGTTATCTTGGCGGTTTTTGGCTGGCAGGGTGGTTTCCCGCAGGCTATCGTGGGCCTTGGTGCTACTGGCACAATAGCGGGACTGGCAGGAATGATGCTGGGCCAACTGATCGGCAAACACCTCTCAGAGTCGGTATTTCAACAGGTGTTTTTTGTAACTCTAGGGGTGCTTGGGGTTTTTGTTGCAATGAGGGCTTATTGGACCTAAAGACTCGACTTATGGGCCTTAATACCGGGTTTTCTGGCCGATTTGAAATTAAAAGCCACCTTTGTAATACTTTTCGTAAGTCAGCTTGACGCAGAGGTTAGCGAGATGAAAACGCTGGAGCAGATTCTGCAGTTAAAAGGCCGTGAATTGCGGCACCACTGCTTATGCCTTGTTCTATCAGTCTGGCAACAAGGGCGGGGACGGCATAACTGTTGAGATAAGCGGGTGCCCCAACCAGTGCGCCCATAACTATGGCGCCAAAACCGCTGTCGCCAACCACCCTTCCAATCGTTTGGGTGGGGTTACCAGTACTTCTCGAAATGAATCTCGCCAGGCCTTCTTGGTTTATGAATACTCAGGCCATATTTTTGGGTCAGGACCTCGACCAGGCCGTTTTTGACATTAAAAGAAAGGGCACCGGTTTTGCGATCTTCACGGGGAATACCGATCATTGCCGGATTGCCGCACGCGAATACATGCGTATGGGCAGCATCGATCTTAATGTCGTGCTCTTGCTCTAAAACGCTCTCGCTGAAAAATTCCTGTATGTAACGCCTTGGCCCACCTTCACGCGTTACCAGTGGCAGGTAAAGTAGATTGGAGTGCTCTGCCGCGTAAGCTTGAATCTGACTGGCATAGGCTAACTCCTTGCTATAGCGCACGCATTCCATCATCACAACCTGGCGGCATTTATCCACACAGGTTTCGAGCATGGTCATGTGGGGAGCAACCCCAGTGCCGGTCGATGCAAAAATAATGGTCATATCGTCATCCAGCTGGGGTAACAGATAAGTGCCCATCATCTTGGGTCGAACGAACAGGCGGTCGCCGGTGTCGCGCTCGAACAACGCCGGGGTCAGGTCGCCCTCGGGTACCCGAATCACCAGAAGTTCCAGCAAGTTACTGTCGGGGTCAGATGTGAGAGACTGTGAGAGGGAGTAGGGCCGGCGAACGAGTTTGTTACGGCTTTTATCGAATAGACCAATGCTGATGTAGTGCCCGGGCAATTTTCCACCGATGGGCTCATCTGGCTTAAGGTAGAAGATTGACAGCCCGTCGGCAATCGGTGTGATCTTCGCAATGGTCGCGTTATAGTAATCCTCGCTTTTGTTGGTTTCTGAAGGCATTACAATTAACGTCGATATGAAAATGGGTGGCGGCCGTTACTGTCCAGCCGATAAGTTTTGGCAATGAATTCTTAATAAGAGTTGCCCGGGCAACGGTACATGAAGCCAGCGAAAGACACAATAACAAACCCAAACGACCCAATGAAAAACTCGAAAGACACCATTCATGACCTGCGCGCCATTCTTTTTGATGTGTTTGGTACCGTGGTGGACTGGCGCTCTTCAGTCGCCAGGGAAGTGACTGCAGTGGCGACTCGCTACAATTTGACTGTTGATGCCGAGGCCTTGGCTGATCGGTGGCGGGCGCTCTACCAGCCTGCGATGTCGCGGGTCCGCACAGGAAATACACCCTTTGTTGTTCTGGACGTGTTACACCGCCAGAACCTGGATCAGGTGCTTGAGGAGTTTTCACTGGACACTTTCAGTGAGAGTGAAAAGGAAGCGCTGAACTGTGCCTGGCACCGGCTCGATCCCTGGCCAGATGCAATCGAAGGGCTGGAGCGAATGAAGCAGCGCTACATGATCGGTACCCTTTCCAATGGGAATATCGCCTTGATCGCCAACATGGCGAAATATGCCCGCTTACCTTGGGATGTAATCCTAGGCGCGGAGATTGCCCGAGCCTACAAGCCCCAGCCACAAGCTTATCTGGGTTCTGCTGCGGCGCTGTTGCTAAAGCCTCAACAGTGCATGCTGGTCGCGGCACACAACAGCGATCTAAAAGCCGCTTTGGATTGTGATTTTCGTACCGCTTTTGTAAAGCGACCCTTTGAGCACGGACCTGGCCAGAGCACGGATCTGGTTGCCAGCGGTCATTATGATTTTGTAGCTCGAGATTTTGTAGATCTGGCAACTCAGCTCAAATGCTAAGCGTGATTGGCCAGATTTATCCTATTTAAGAAACTGTCGCACTCTACGACCCATTTAGCCGGGTTTGTTACGCTCGCTCAGAACCACGGCAAGGCCGCTTGCTCACAACGATAGCGCAGTGTTCCGGTGAACCTCGGAAAAGCAACTCGGTTACGCTCCGACATGGTCGGTGTTCGACGTATGGCATTGCAAGACCTGACCCCTGATGTTCGTTATGCCCTCACCCGAGGAGCGATGTTTTTGGACAGGCGCAAGTAAACAACCTGTACCGAACCACCAGCCGTCATCAACAACGATCTACGCTGCCAGCTTGCGCAGAGCCAGACCGGCGGCCAGGTACGTGACGATGTAAACAATCAATCGGTAGATTACCGCCGAGCCCGGAGGAATACATATGAAGCTTAAGCCGGTCAGTCCGCGCTTTCCGATCTCGTGTGCGATGCGAATCGTTTCGTAGTCGGTAAGCCCGATCGGCTCTGCGAGCTCGCCGAGAATGTCACCGGGGGCGCCACCGGAACCACCGATGCAATCCATATCGAAGTGGGCGTAAACACCGTTCGTTCCCTTCCATGCTCGGTCCAACTCTCCAACCAACCCTTCGATACCGAGGCCTGATCTGAGTTCCCACGAGCTAATAAATCGTGCGCCTTCACGGAGGTAGCGCCGGACAATGTCCTTGTTCTCAAGCATGCCGCGCTCACCGATTTCCACCAGATGTTGCGGGTGCATATTGTCGAGGAATTCGTACATCTTGTGTTTCCAAGACGAAGAGCCGGCTATGCGTGGATCGCCGGTGAGAGAGTCCAGCGGTGTCGCGTCCCAATGCGTGTCGAGGCTCACGCAACCCACCGCGCCGACGGTGTGTTCCGAACACTGTTTGGCGATGGCGAAGCTACCGCAAGGGCTGTTCTGTCCGATGACGACCGGCACTGCCCCCGCAGTCAACGCATCGTGGACCTTCGATTCCACCGCCGCTTGGGCAGCGAGAATGTTTTCAGGGGTCTGGTTGTGCATGACTTCTTCGGGGATGTCGGCATCACCGTAGTCAACCAGGCGAATATGCTCGAAGATGTCCAGGTCGAAATCCTGGATGTACCCAGAGGGGTAACGCGCGGACTGCTGGCGGACGCGTTTCGGTGCCGATATCCATTCCTCCATCGGTACGCCCGCATACATGCCATCAGTCGCCGCAACGTAAGGCGCGCCAATCACCACAACGTCCGCGCCTTCGAGATCGGCCGGCGTCCTGGCGATATCCTGCGCCAGGAATGACGGCGTCTCCGGCGCGAGCAGCGGAAACTCGTGACGGGCGGCAAAACTGGTCTTCATGAACTCTTCCCAAGTCGGGTATTCGTTGGCGGCCATGGTTGTAACTCCGGTTAGCGATTGTAGATTGAAGCTGTGTATCGAGTAGCAGCTCCATGATATCTTTGATTCTGGCAGGAAGTCTATTTGACCCGTGACGGTATGGCACTCCAACACCTCAGGAAAGGTGATGATGATCCGCTGTACTTCATATGTTTTGATTCCTATGATATCGATATGGACCACAGACCCTTTGTCTACGGCCCTATTAACTTACCCATACTTTCGACACGTTTGCCCCAACTTGACTTAAAAGTAAGATCACATAAGTGTTGAGAATTTGTAGCAAATTTGACTTCCTGGCACCTAGGGATGGTCTGATTAATTAACGCTTTTCATGATTTTGGGCTAGTGACATTTTGGTTTTCATATTTGCAATCAGAAAAGGATGATATTTGTTACGAATTGGCGATCTAATTGCCGATTTGAATCGGTTTCAATGCCCTTCACTTATTCTGGGCGCACCTGTCCTACGACGACCTCGCTAAATGGTTTTTTGACATCACCAGATTGATCAGCGCACACTGCATAAACACCCAGTTAGCATTCTTATCTAATCCTCGATATCTGAATTTTATAAATCCAAACTGTCGTTTCATTACATGAAACACATGCTCCACCTTCGCCCGTATTTCGGATTTATTTCGGTTCTTCGAACGCTCGTCATCAGTTAGCTTGCGATTGCGTGAGCCTTTCTTTTGCATATAATCTTTAGCCATCGGGGCACATTCTGATAGGACACATTTCTGACCACTATAAGCGCAATCTCCCCATATCTTGGTTTCTTCCCCGTGCAATAGATCTTCCAACACTTGGGAGTCATGAGTGCCCGCTGGGGTGACGGCTACCGAGTGAATCAACTTGCTCTAACTATCAACGCCGATATGCGTTTTCATCCCAAAATACCATTGATTTCCCTTGCCAGTTTGATGCATGTCAGGGTCACACTGTTTCTTTTTATTCTTGGTTGAGGCCGGGGCTTCGATCAATGTGGCATCGTCAATCGTTCCTTACGATACAAATAATCTGTTCTCCAATAAGTACTCGTTCACCAGGTGAAACAATCGCTCACCTAAATCATTCGAATCCAGTATATGGCGAAACTTGCAGATCGTTGTCTCGTCCGAGGCGGGTTCTCGCCCAAGATCAATATGGGAAAATTCACGTAAAGTCTGAATATCGTATAGCGCTTCTTCCATGGCTGGATTGGACAAATTAAACCCGTGTTGCATAAAGTGAATGCGCAACATCCGTTCAATGCCGATGGGTCGGCGACCGCTGCCTTTCGGCTTCGGATAGTCGGGTTCAATTACTTTGCTCAACTCTTTCCACGCAATGACTTGATTCAACTGGGCTAGAAACTTCTCTTTACGTGTCGGCTTCTTGTACTTCGCAAAGGCGCCTTCGGCTAAGGTTGTTTGGCGCATCATATTATCTACTTATTACGAGGTAGCTATTACCTCACCTTTTAGGTTTTAATCAGAGATTCCTTAGAGAAAAAACTGCTGCTGTTCAAGAATTATTACAACCAAGATCGCACCCACCAGAGCTCGGCGGTACTATTCCCTATGAGCCGGGATACACCGGTAAACGAAAGGTTGCCCGCCTTAACAACTATCAATGGGAAAAACACTGCGGCGGCCTATATCATCTTCCAACAGCGGCTTGATTACTAATTCCCACCCGACAGGTTTTACGACGTACATTTCAGTAAAAATCGAGTATTGGATATTACTTAACGCATCTTCAGTCTAGTTTAGAAAACGACAGATACAATAATTTTCTAGTCCGTCGTATTTGTCGAATTCAGGCAGATTAGTGACAATGACTCGAGGATTACTGTTCCTGCTAAAAAAGCCGTCATACCTCCTACATCATGAGGTGGACTTACCGTATTAACATCTACTGCAACGATATTCAAACCGGCTAACCCCTGTAATAGTGTTAGTCCTTCCCGTGCTGTCGCACCACCCCAAGTAGGTGTACATACACCTGGTGCACAGGACGGATCGAAAAAATCCATATCAAAACAAAGATACACTGGCTTGCCACTAAGTTTATCGTGAATCGTTGCCAACACATCTTTAAATCCACGATCGAAAAGCTCGTTACCATCGATAAGGTTATAGCCAAAGCTTCGTGTATGTTCGAATACATTTGGCTGTGTAAGTGTACCCCGTGGTCCTACATGTAAGGAGTTCTCTGTATCCACCACGCCTTCTTCTGCTGCGCGGGTAAATGTTGTAGCCACATTGTATCGATCATTTATTGTCGAACCACTACTTGGAAATGTGTCGGTATGTGCATCAATATGCAGCACGACTAAATCTGAGTGGTGTGAATGTAGCGCACGCAGTTGGGGTAGGGTAACGGCACCATCTCCACCCATTGAAACTGGTATCGCACCTGCACAGAGAACATTCGATACTGCGTGCTCAATTCGTTCGAAGGATTCTTCAATCAAACTCGAGGTTACCTGAACGTTTCCGCAGTCAATGACATTCAGTTTTTCTATAGGATTAAAATCTGCGTGGGGTGGTTGAAAAGGTCGAACCAGTGCTGATTGCTCACGTATAGCGTTCGGCCCATATCGTGCGCCAATTCTTACAGGATGCGTACCACAGTCAAATGGTATGCCGAGAATTGCGGCACGACTTCCTGCGGCATTTGTAGAGGAAGGTACACCCATAAAAGTGAAAGGACTGTTAAACAAGTCTTTTTCATCATGCGGTGGAGTATTTCTGTTCATATTTTAACTCTCAATATTTATCTGGTGTCGATCGGGTTAATCAATTCATTTGTTTCACCATACAAGGCTATACCCCGATGGTTGATTTATGTCTTCTACGGTTGATATGGGATCAAGTCGGATCTCAAATAGTATTTAGTCAGATTGATTTGATGCCACAGGGCGATGACCCCGTGAAAGTTGGTAGTCTGATAACCCAACCAACAAAAAGTAAGTTAAATACCAATTGACGCCAGAATGCCTATATAGGGGGAGAATCACGTATTCGCCAGAGCAAGGGCTATTCTCCCTAAGCCGCACCCTGCCATTCAGAATAAGAAATTGCCGGATACTTTTTTGCAACTCTGGGACATAGATACTACATTGATAAACCGATATCCATCAGATAAACTAATTTTAGTTTTGGTTGCAAATCTCTGGTTACCGGTTTGTAAATGAAACTGGTAGATTTAAAGGCGCCAATTTAGAACAAAACCTACTGTGATTCGATAATTAAACTCCATGAATTAGAAAGCGGAGGACTACGCATGTTTGTCTATCATACTGCCCCAGCAAGTAAGAGTGTAACCATCTATATCGACAAATGCTCCGTCGACGTACCTGCCACGATAAGCGTCGCCGGTGCATTGTTGGCAAGCGGCTATGCGAGCTTTCGTCGTACACCGGTAACAGGGTCGCCACGGGGTCCCTGGTGCTTGATGGGAAGTTGTTTCGATTGCCTGGTGGATATTGATGGCATCAGTGGCTGCCAGGCCTGCTCGACTACTGTTCAAGACGGAATGCTCATCACACTCTTCGGTCCTGAGCAACGAAATACAGAAGAACCCGACCCATGGGGAGATGATGTATAGCTTCAACACAATTTTCAAAAACTTCTGAGCGCAACACATTGAGAGAAAACCGAGAACTGGTGGTTATTGGTGCGGGACCTGCTGGCATGTCCGCCGCTATTGCAGCTAGTGCGTCAGGGGTGGATGTAGTGGTGCTGGACCAGCGGAAAGCTCCAGGGGGCCAGATATACCGTAATATAGAAGCCGCGAACGCCGATGTCGCTTCATCTCTTGGAGCCGATTACCTCCAGGGGGCGGATCTGGTTAAACAATTTCGCGAGAGTGCAGCAGAATATCGCCCGGATGCAACCGTATGGGAAATTTCTGTTGGACTCGAAGTGTATGTTTCCGGTGGCTCCGGTGCACGTATCATACAAGCACAGAGAGTGGTTATAGCCACCGGCGCGCTAGAGCGACCCTTTCCCATCCCCGGATGGACTTTACCCGGGGTGATGGCAGCGGGTGCTGCTCAATCTTTGCTCAAGCAAGATGGGCTGTTACCCGAAGGCTCCGTGGTGCTTGCTGGCACTGGCCCTTTGATACTGCTGCTGGCCTGTCAATATTTAGATATGGGAGTGAATATCGCAGCCCTACTTGAAACAACGCATCCCAGCAATCGCAAACGTGCTCTTGCGTATTTACCTCAGGCAGTTACTGCTGGTAAATATTTGTGGAAGGGTGCAACAATGCTTAAGCGGTTGAAGCATCACGGCGTCAGGCATATACACGGTGTTGAAGCACTGCGCGCGTTGGGCGAAGATCGTCTTCGGCAAGTAGAATTCAGAGTCGGTTCTAGTGAACAGATAATTGATACCTCACTACTTCTTTTGCATCAAGGCGTGGTGCCAGATGTGAATCTGACAGGAGCTTTGGGATGCGCCATGGACTGGGATAATCAGTCTTTGTGTTTTCGGCCCCGCCTCGATCCTTGGGGAAGCAGTAGTGTTGCGGGAATATCCGTGGTCGGGGATGGTGCAGCAATTATTGGGTCACAATCTGCCATCTGGGCTGGCAAGCTAGCAGGCCTAGATGCGGCCTACCGATTTAACCACATTGATCAAGGTCAACGAGACGCCAAAACACAAAAAGCTCAGCGTGCATTAAAGCGTTCACTAAAGGTACGTCCTTTCCTTGAAACACTGTATCGCCCTGCGAATGCATTCCGCATACCGGAACAGCCTGAGACCATAGTTTGCCGCTGTGAGGAGGTGGAGGTGGGGTGTATACGTAAGCAGATTGAGCGTGGAGCAATGGACCCCAATGCAATCAAGTCCCGCCTCCGCTGCGGCATGGGCCCCTGTCAAGGTCGTTATTGCGGCCTCACGGTGAGCGAAATCATAGCCGCTGAGACAGGCAAGCAAATGTCCGAGATTGGTTATTATCGACTACGCCCGCCAGTAAAGCCGGTACCCATCAGTGACATTCTGGCTTTGGCTACTGGAGAACTACCTGCTGAAGTAAAGCTGCCAGACCCATTCAAGAAAAAAACCTTATGACTGCGGATGTAATCATTATTGGCGGCGGTATTCAGGGCTGTTCCACCGCCCTCCACCTGGCGCTTCAAGGCGTGCAGGTAATGGTCATTGAGAAGAATTATTGTGGTAGACATGCATCCGGAGTCAATGCTGGTGGCGTACTACGCGCAGGGCGCTATCCAGTAGAGTTACCCCTCAGTACTGCAGCACTAAAGATTTGGGCCGATGCACCGAATTTAGTGGACGACGACTGCGGATTTCGTCCCATTGGCCGTCTTAAGGTTGCCGAGAGCGATGAAGAAATGGATAAGCTGGCTGCGCGGTATGCAATGGTTCAAGACCTCGGCTATACCCATGAACGGCTGATTGATCGTAAAGAGCTGCGAGATATGGAACCGGATATCGCCGCCCATGCGGTGGGTGCTATTCATGCCCCCGGCTGCGGGCATGCCAATCCATTTCGCACCCTGAATGCGTTCAAACAGAAGGCTATTACTTTAGGTGTAAAGTTTCACGAGAAAACGCGGGTGAATCGTGTACGTCGTAGTGGATCGATCTGGCATGTCGAAACCAGAGATCAAACCTATGAAGCACCGATACTGGTGAACACGGCGGGGGCCTGGGGTGATCAGGTTGCCAAAGACCTTGGAGAAACTGTACCGCTTTCCACTATCGCTCCCATGCTGATGGTGACTAATCGACTGCCACCGTTTATGCGACAGCGTATTGGTGCGGTGGACCGTGTGTTGTCAATTGTGCAGCAGGCCAACGGCACCGTTATCATCGGCGGCGGCTATCTCGGTCGTGCAGATCGAAATGCCGAGACGACAAATCTTGATTACGCCAGGCTCGCCTTCAATTCACAAATCGCCTGCGACATGTTTCCAACCCTGCGTGAAGCAAAAATAATTCGGGCCTGGGCCGGAATTGAAGGATACATCGCTGATGGCCTACCTGTGATCGGACCAAGCGCGACTGAAGAAAGCGCTTACCATGCCTTCGGATTCAGTGCCCACGGTTTTCATCTGGGTCCCATCGTCGGGCGAATCCTTGCCCAGCTGGCTGTTGATGGACACAGTGAGATTCCAATTGATGCTTTCCGTATTGATCGCTTTGTGACGGAAGACAATAGTAATCGGTGCTAATGGGGTCTATTCAACACCACTTCAATTGAAACTAAACCGGCATTTCTCCACCGGCGGTTGTTCTGAGCATCAAGCCGGCGCGGTTTCTGCCCCAGTAGCGGTGCGAGGGATTGCAGAGAGTGCAGCCTTGCTGGTCGATGAGGTACTGCCCAAACAGCCTGTGCGCCAATGGGTATTGAGTTTCCCATTCCAGCTACGTTTCCTGTTCGCCAGCCGGCCCGAGATCACCGGTCGCATGCTGGGTATCGTCTAGCGTGTCATTGCCACGCATCTGGTCAGAAAAGGAGACCACACTCACCAAGCGGCTAGAACCGGCACGGTCACTCTGATCCAGCACTTTGGTGGTGCGCTCAACCTCAACAAGAGGTGGCCCCACAAATCTACATAGCCGTATAGGTGAATTACCTGCTCCCACGTGAGGTATGATTTGTCTCGCAAACAGGAGTAACACGTCGAGGAGCGGCCATCACCCGTAGAACGACGAGCGTCGATGACCTGAGCGAAGCGCCTCAAGCGTGTTTGCAATATCGACATTAAGACCTGTAGCGAATGCACCGGCGTAGTGAAGGTGATTGCCTGCATCGAAGACCCCAAGGTAATCAGGCAGATCCTCGATAACCTTAGGCAAAAAGCCTAAACCCGTGAGTCCGTTGTCTTGCCAGAAAGCCGGGCGCCACCAGTTGGACTGACCCATGGGCTGTTCGGCTGGCAAGTCTTAAAATGACCTGGTTGCATCCAGGATGCTGCGCTCGCACCACCGTGGCAGAGATTCTGCGTGCCCAATGGCGGGACGGGTCGATGGTTGCAAAGTAAGGGGGCTGGATTTCAGCGCCGCTGCCTCCATAGCGACCGGATTCGGGGAGGTATTACACAGTTGCCGGGCGATACAACAGCAGTCATCAACTGTTCGATCTGGGTGAAAAGGGCGTTTATTCTTCCTATGCTCAGACAAATTTACACTAATCGGTTAGCCTGGCTTATTAACAGATTTTATATATTTCTGATGTATTTTATTGCTATACAATCGGGTTTCTTAAGGGCGTCTAGAGGCAAACAAGTCTCTGTATTAACTTAACAAAAGGCAGGTGATTATTGTGATTGGCATTGCTCGTTGTTGGAATAGCCTGAGACCAAAATATTTGTGGGCTAAGCTATTTCGAAACGGACGACGATCCTGTTCTAAGAAGGAAGCCATTAACCGATTTTGGAGACGGTTGCCCGCGACCATTGTGTATTTCGGACACCTCGACCTGTCCAAGTCGCGAAATACCGCGGTCGGGGATTGAACCATGTCGGGCGTCACAATCAACAGTATTGAAAAATCCTTCGACCAGCAGAAAATATTGAAGAATGTCGATCTAGAGATTGTGGATGGTGAATTCTTGACGCTGATTGGACCATCCGGGTGCGGCAAAACTACCTTGCTTCGGATTATCGCCGGGCTGGAACGGCAAACTGCCGGCTCAATCCAGATTGGTGGGCAGGTCGTCGACGAGCTGGCGCCGAGCCGGCGGGACGTGGCCATGGTATTTCAATCTTATGCCCTTTATCCGCATATGACGGTGCGTGAGAACATTGGCTTACCGCTGACCATACGACGGCTGAACTTCTTCCGTCGCTTTCCCGTCATTGGCAGGTTTATTCCAGGTGCGCGTGCCATCATGCGCGAGATCGAAAACGAGATTCAAACCGTGGCCGCAACACTCGGCCTGGAAAACCTATTGGACCGCAAGCCCCGGCAATTGTCCGGCGGGCAACGTCAACGCGTGGCCGTCGGCCGCGCTCTTGTTCGCCACCCCAAAGTTTTCTTACTGGATGAACCGTTATCCAACTTGGATGCCGCGCTGCGGGTGCAAATGCGTGCGGAGATCATCGAATTACATAAGCGTATCGGCGTCACATTTATCTATGTGACCCACGATCAGGTCGAAGCGATGACCATGTCTGATCGCGTTGTGGTCATGATGGAAGGCGATATTATTCAGGTTGGCACGCCTGCCGAACTTTATGAAAACCCACGGTTTGTCCGCGTCGCTACATTCATCGGCAGTCCAAAGATCAATATATTGGATGGTATAGTTTTAGACGATGGCTCGCTGGCCATCGGTGACTATGTCGTGGACCGCCTCGTCGGCCATCCTGCGGGCACGAAAATCCAAGTTTGCATCCGACCGGAAAACATTGAAGTCAGCAAGGATCAACATCGCGGCTTTCGTTGCATTTTACAGCGCCACGAATATCTCGGTTCGGAACTTTATTTATTCCTCAAGCCGGATAGCGGCGATGAGAACGTGATCATGCGTGCCCCGATCGATCAAGCGCGAAAAATCGAAAACAGCGAAATAATCTATGTGCGGGCAAAAGAGAAGAGGGTTTTGCTGTTTGACCAGGACGGACGCCGGATTGAACAGAACACAGACAACAAACAAATTGGCCCAAGCGAGCAACATTATGTCGCGGGTTGATAACCAAACCAGAGACCTTGCGGCTGTCGCCATGCCGCGACGGCAACGGTCCGCACAATCAATCGAGGCGGCGACTGCCTATCTGTTTGTCACGCCAGCAACCTTGTTGCTGTTCTTGCTGTTGTTGGGGCCAGCTGCAAGTGTCGTTGTCCTGTCTTTTACGGACTGGCAATTCGGTTCCAAGACTTTCGAATTCATTGGCTTTACCAATTATGCGGAAATGTTTCAGGACGATGTGTTCTGGACGTCAATCACCAATACCTTGATTTATGTCTCCGTAGTGGTGGTTGGTTCTGTGTCGCTTGGGCTGATGATTGCGATGCTGATTGAGTCTCGGCCTTCCTTCCGCCGGGTTTGGCGGACGATTTATTTCCTCCCGGTCACCGCGACCCTGGTCGCCATGGCCCTGGTGTTTGAATATATTCTGCATCCGGCTTTTGGACCGTTGAACGAATTTCTCGGATTGTTTGGCGTTGAAGGAACAAATTGGCTTCAGAATAGATCGACCGCCCTATTGACACTGTGTGGGATTGGCATCTGGCAGGCCGTTGGTTTTAATATGGTGTTGTTTTTGGCCGGATTGACAGCCATTCCAACAGACCTTTATGACGCGGTGGCCATTGACGGCTCAGACAGTACCTGGGACCGTTTTTGTGTCGTGGTCTGGCCGCTATTGGGTCCGACAACGATGTTCGTGGTGATTATCTCCTGCATCCGCTCGTTCCAGGTTTTCGATACCGTAAAAGTGTTGACGGACGGTGGGCCGAACCGCGCCACCGAAGTACTTTTATTCACGATGTTTTCAGAAGGCTTCACCTATTTCCGCTCCGGCTATGCCGCGGCACTGACCACAATCTTCTTGATCTTCGTTTTGATTTTGACCCTTGTCCAGCGGATTTCCATCGAAAAGAGGATCCACTACGGATGATCTCGCCACGACATACCAAGTTGGCTATTGGTGGTTTACGGCATCTGGTTCTTGCAATCGGTGCCTTTGTGGTATTGTTCCCTTTCATTTGGATGCTGTCTGCGTCTTTTAAGCCGCCCAGCGAAATTTATACCCAGGACGTCCAGCTTATTCCCATCGCCTGGACCTTGGAGAATTATATCCGAGCATTTTCCGCCCAGCCGCTTGGCAAATATCTACTCAACGGTGTTATCGTGACATTCGGTATATTTGCTTTTCAGGTCCTGTTTGCACTGCCATGCGCTTTTGCCTTGGCTAAACTCAATTTTCGCGGCCGGGAAGTTTTGTTTGCACTGATCATCCTAGGTTTACTGATACCGGAATATGTCATTTCTATTCCGGTATTCTTTATGTTCTTTAAAATTGGGCTGTTGAACACCTACTGGAGTTTAATAATTCCGTTCTGGATCTCGGCTTTTGGCATCTTTTTGATGCGGCAATTTTTTAAAACCATACCTGACGATCTCCTGGCGGCGGCTCGGCTTGATGGTCTCAGCGAAATAATGATTGTTTGGCGCATTATGGCGCCGCTGGCGGTACCGGCCGTTATGGCCTTCGCCATTTTCTCCGTGGTTTTTCATTGGAACGATTTCTATTGGCCCTTGATCATGGTCAATGATGCCGAAATCGCAACGCCGCCGCTTGGCATCGTGTTGTTTTCCAATGCCGAAGCTGGAGACGCCGTCGGTCCGATGATGGCGGCGGCCGTCATAATAACCCTACCACTAATTCTCCTGTTCCTATCTTTGCAACGGAGATTCATCGAGGGGCTTACGATGGGGAGTTTCAAGTAATTCCTAGCGAAGCTTTTGTGTTTAAACAATAATGGAGGCAGAAAAATGAAACTACTTCGAACTCTGATTGCGGCAACAGCATTGACATTCAGTGCTGGAACCGCCTTCGCAGAAACCGAGCTCGTTGTTGGATATCCTTATCCCGACCTGTTTGAATCGGTGTTCAACAAAATCAAAAAGGATTTTGAAGCAGAAAATCCTGACATCAAAGTCAAATTCGAAGGCGCCTATAAGAATTACGAAGACGCAACACAACGGGTCTTGCGGCAATCACTGACAGATCAACTTCCCGATATTTCCTTCCAAGGCATTAACCGCCTGCGCGTCTTTGTGGAACGAAATCTGGTGCAGCCAATTGATGCGCATATGGCCGGCGACGCTAGTTGGGCCGATCACGGCGTGCCAGCGGCAATGCAGTCCATAGGGCGCTCCGGCGGGAAGACTTATGGTATGCCATTTGCGGTGTCCACACCGGTCATCATGTTTAATAAGGATCTGGTGAAAAAAGCTGGCGGCGATCCGGAGAATTTCCCAAAAACTTGGGACGGGATCCTTGACTTGTCGAAAAAAATCAATGCCTTGGGGCCGAAAACTTACGGCATGCACTATGTCTGGCAGGTTACCGGCAACTGGATGTGGCAGGTCTTGATCACCTCGCAATGCGGGCAGATTCTTGACAAGTCCGAGAAAAAGGTAAATTTCAACAATGCCACGGGCTTAAAGGCCCTGACATTGCTCCGGCGTATGGTAGATGAAGGCGATATGCCGGATCTTTCACTCGGTGATGCCTACAATTCAATGTATGCAGGTGGCCTTGGTATGCTGATCAGCTCCGTCGCGGGTCTGGGTAACATCGAACGCAAAGGTAAAGGAAAATTCCATGCCGGCGCAGCATTGTTTCCTGAAGTCAAAGCAAATTGCGGCCGCGTTCCAGGTGGCGGCAATCTGGCGATGATCTTTACCAAGGATAAAAAGCGGCAAGAAGCAGCTTGGAAGTTTATCAAGCATGCCGTGAGTGCAAGCGGTCAGACGCACCAGGCCGGCACGACCGGATATATGCCGACCAACAGTAAAGTGTTGGACGACAACAAATATATGAAGAAGTTTTATGATACTCATCCGGCCCATAAAACTACTTTACAACAAATGAACTACATCACTACTTGGTATGCCTTCCCGGGCAAGAATGCACTTAAGATTACCGATGTGATTAAAAATAGTTTGCAATCGGTCGTCAATAAGAGTGCCACGCCGAAAGAAGCTTTGGAGGAAATGTCCAAAAACGTCGCGAAACTGCTGCCTAAGTAAAACCTGGGCAATAGGATCAGGAACCGCCGCCGAGTCGCGACTTACAGGCGGCGGCGGTTCCCACGCTTTTCTGCGCCGCAACACTATATTCAAATCCACTTTTACATCGGAGATTAGTCCGATATGGAACCGTACGCAGATACCTTGTTCCTTAATGGCACGGTCTTGACGGTCGATACTCAAAACCGAGCCGTGGAAGCCGTTGCGGTGCGTGACGGGCGCATTATGGCAACCGGCGGTGCGGACGATATCCGAGACCTTGCGGGGCCAGATACCCGGACAGTGGATTTAGCCGGACGGGTAATGATACCGGGTATTATTGATGCTCATGGACATTTCCCCGGATGGGGCGAACAGAAGCTTTTTCGCGCTAATTTGAACGGCCCGCCGATGGGCGAGACTACCTCCATTGCCAGCATGGTAGCGGCCCTGCAGCGCCATGCGGCTAGAATAGAGAACGCCGATTGGATCCTAGGTGCCGGCTATGAGCTGGATTTATTAAAAGAAAATCGCCATCCGACGCGATGGGATTTGGATCTTGTTTCTAGCGAGCGCCCTGTTGTCGTGCATCACGTCTCGCACCATATTTGCGTCGCCAACAGTTTCGCGCTGGTACTTGCCGGCATCACCAGCGATACGCCGCAGCCGTCCGGTGGGCTGGTCCAGAAAGACCCTGACAGCGGTGAGCCCACGGGTGTGTTGGAGGAATTTTCCGCCATGGCGCTGGTCACGCGCCATATCCCGGCGCTATCGCGTGCGAAAAAACTACAAGCGCTGGAACAAACCGTTGCCGACTATTTGGAGGTCGGCGTCACCACGACCCAAAATGGCATGGCCAGTTTTAGCGACCTCGATATTCTGGAAGCGGGTTTGGCAGCGAATACCTTGAAATGCCGCGTTGTCATATGGCTTGGTTGGCAGGATCACCTTCGGGTGCTGAATGGCGAACGGGAAGTCAATCCAACGGCCTCGAATTTGATTATCCCTGGCGCTGCAAAGATATTCGCCGATGGGTCGATACCTGGCTACACCGGCTATCTGACAGCGCCTTATCACACGCCCCATAATGGTGATGATCAATATTGCGGCTATCCGCTTTATCCGCCGGAGGAATTGGCTAAAATCGTTTCAGATTTGCACTCTCGCAAGCAACAGATCGCCCTTCATGGTAATGGGGACGCGGCGATAGACGACATTCTTGCGGCTATTGAAGCGGCCCATCGCGCCAATCCGCGCAGCGATGCGCGCCATATTATCGTGCACGCTCAGACCGCGCGTGCCGACCAATTGGACCGAATGGCCAAACTGGGCGTGATCCCGACATTCTACATCATGCATACCTATTATTGGGGAAATCGGCACCGTGATATCTATCTTGGCGAAGAACGGGCGATGAATATTTCCCCGGCGGGCGGCGCCCGTGATCGCAGTATGCGCTATACCATCCACTGTGATACTCCCGTGGTACCATTGAACCCGGGTCTAATGATGTGGTCTGCGGTCAACCGCATTGCCTTGGATGGAACAGTTATCGGCCCGCATCAGCGGATTTCGGCACAAGATGCCTTACGGGCCACCACAGTGGACGCAGCTTATCAGGGTTTTTTCGAACAGGAGCTGGGCTCTATCGAAGTTGGCAAACGGGCAGACTTTGCTATTGTCGACAATAATCCGTTGGCTGGCGGTGATGATCTAAAGAACTTAAAAGTCAGTCAAACCGTGCTAGGCGGGGAAATCGTATACGAAGCTTAACTGCGGTCGCTGACACTTCGAGCTTGAACCTTGGAAATGACCCCGCTTGGCTCTTCCAGCCATGCTGCGGCAATCGAAAAATCTGTGGCTACCAAAAACCTAAGATCCGTCGCATTTGGGCCGCCCGATGCTGGCATGGCACTTGAAAAGAAGCATTGTTGGCGGTGTCCTTTCGGCCTGCTCCCCCAAATCTTGATCTATGGCTGGGTTGGCAAGTTGGATCACAATTCGATTAGGTTAAGCCCACGTTCTAAAACTTTGCGCAATAGATAGGTACTATCACTACTGCCGCCAGAGCCTGCATTATCCCACGTATCGGCGACCACTGCTGGGCCTTTTAGCGTTAGTGTTATTGGACCTAATTTCCTATGCGATGAATTCAGGAGTGAAGTGCAATGACCTTACATATACCCGTTCTAAAGTCATGCCAAATCAAACTTCCCAGGTTAGACTATTTTTTAGGCATTCACGGCTCGATTCGAGATTCAAAAAAGTTCTGAAGTTTTAAAGTTCTGTAGACAGTATCGCTAGCTCAACTGCATCCGCGAGTTGAGTATATTGTTCTTAGAATCCTGCTTGGAATTCCAAATGATTCTAGATGTGCGCGTCACCTCGCTTTCCATCAAAGTGTGATCTATCCAAAATAAACGGTATAATAATTCGCACAATAGGGCGCACAGTGCGAACCTCTGATTATGATTGAACTGCTTGCTGAAGTTACCAAGCGTGACGTGCTGCCATCAAATCCGTCGGTTTTTCGGCAATCCCGTTGCGGACTCAACTTTTTGGAAGGGATCCGATAGGAGGCTTGGTCGTGAAAGCGCAATCGCATCAAGCTTCCGAGTCACTATCGATACGTCCTGGTAGCGGAGCCCTTGGTGCGGTTATCGAGAGTGTTGATATTGGTAAGGCCGATTCAAATTTAATTAACGCGATTCGTGATGCCTTTGATGAGTACAGCGTTTTGGTATTTCCCGATCAGCACCTGACACCAACAGAGCAAATCGCATTCACCGCGCATTTTGGATCGGTCGAGCAACACCCGCTCTACAGAAGCGCCATCCTTGATGGCCACCCCGAAATACTCGTGCTCGAGCACAAGAACCAACAATGGGTGAATGGTAGAAACGACGTCTGGCATTCCGATATCACATTCTCTGAACGACCTCCGCTGGGTAGTGTGCTGTATTGTCAGGAGATTACCGAAGGGTTCGGTGACACATTATTCTGTAGTATGCGTCGAGCGTATGAGAGTTTGTCACCGGGGCTGCAGCGAACACTCGGGCAACTTACTGCCGAACATTCGTCAAGCAGGATGGTGGAGCGCAACAATTCGCAGCGATACAACGTACCAATTGACAATGTGCCGCCACCCGTCAGCCATCCTGTAGTGCGCACCAATCAGTCGAATGGCAAAAAGAACCTGTTTGTAAATCCCATTTACACCATCCGTTTTTCCGGGATGACAGAGGAAGAGAGTAATCCATTACTCAATTATTTATACGAACAAGCCATTCGTCCGGATAACGTTTACCGACATCGTTGGAAGGTCGGTGATGTTGTGATGTTCGATAATCGTTGCGCGATGCACTACGTGGTGGTCGACTACGGACCGGAAATGCATCGACGAATGCATAGAACAACCGCAGCAGGCGAAAAACCAGTTTAGCTTTAAAGATCGTTAAGAAAATGTAGATCACTTTCTTCATTATTCCCAACATCCCACCCTGCATCGAAGACCCCAAGGTAATCAGGCAGATCCTCGATCACCTTAGGCAAAAAGCCTAAACCCGTGAGTCCGTTGTCTTACCAGAAAGCCGGGCGCCACCAGTTGGACTGACCCA
>CAUZJT010000007.1:0-58264 GCA_963580215.1 Gammaproteobacteria bacterium | reverse complement strand
ACATTAACCAGATGAAAACCATCGACGTCCTTGTCTGGATCGATGGCATTGATGACCGCCTGTGAATCGATCTGATCCGGTAGTGGCAGTTGCACCAGTATGCCGTGAACCTTAGAGTCGTTATTTAACTGTTCGATGACTGCGAGTAATTCTGATTGGCTGGCCGTGTCCGGCAGTTTATGCTCGTAAGAGTTCATGCCGACTTCCAGTGTCTGCTTACCCTTATTGCGAACATAGACCTCACTGGCCGGATCTTCCCCTACCAGTACGACTGCCAGGCCCGGCACCAAATCATATTCTCTTGTGAGTGTGCTTACCGCCTCGGAAACTTTTTCCCGCAAGCCAGCAGCAAATGCCTTGCCATCAATCCGTGTCGCCATGGTTTCTCCTTATTCCTCAGGCCGGGTTAACTTTTACTGCACAGTACTTAACTTCGGCAATCTTGCCGAACGGATCCAAAGCGGCGTTGGTAAGCAGATTTGCTGCCGCTTCGTGATAGCAAAATGGTATAAAGATCTCGCCGGGCTGGAGCCCACTATCAGCGCGTGCGAGTGCCACCAGTTCACCGCGTCGCGATGCGACCCGAAGCGAACTTCCTTCACTGATCTTCAGACGTTCAAGATCTTTGGGGTGCGCACTAACCACCGCCTCGGGCTCAATGGCGTCGAGCACTTTGGCACGCCGGGTCATAGATCCGGTATGCCAGTGCTCAAGCTGACGCCCAGTGATTAATACGAAGGGGTACTCCTCATCTGGCATTTCATCAGCGCTCTCAGGCTTGGCGGGCACAAAACGTCCGCGGCCATCCGCCGTTGGAAACTTCTCCTGAAATACTACGCCCTGACCCAGATCCTGCTCATCAACACAAGGGTAGGTGATACTGTGTTCTTGCTCTAAACGCTGCCAGGTCATCCCGGCAATGCTCGGCATCGCCCCACGCATCTCTTCAAACACGTCACTGACATCATCATATTCCCAGACCAGGCCAAGTCGCGCAGCCAGTTGCTGAATGATCCAGATATCATGGCGCGCCTCGCCGGGCATGCCCAGCGCCTGGCGGCCCATCTGGACACGACGGTCGGTATTGGAAAATGTACCGGTTTTCTCCGGAAAAGCTGAAGCCGGCAATACCACATCGGCGTACGCAGCCGTTTCCGTCAAAAAGATATCCTGCACGACCAAGTGATCCAGTGCCGCGAGGCCACCACGTGCATGATTAAGGTCTGGGTCCGACATCGCAGGATTTTCTCCCATGACATACATGCCCTTAATACGTCCCTCATAGGCCGCATCCATAATCTCGACCACCGTAAGACCTGGGATATTGTCAAGAGACGCGTTCCAGTATTGGCTAAAAAATGCACTGGCATCCTCATCATCGACACCACGGTAATCCGGAAACATCATTGGTATTAATCCGGCATCCGAAGCACCCTGTACATTATTTTGACCCCGCAAAGGATGCAGTCCCGTACCGGGACGGCCGATATTACCAGTCATCAATGAAAGTGCGATCAAACAACGCGCGTTATCAGTGCCGTGTACGTGCTGAGAAATACCCATGCCCCAGAAAATAATCGATGCTTTTGAGCTTGCATAGGCCCGCGCAGTCTTGCGGATCACATCGGCATCGATACCACAGATCGGGGCCATCTCCTCGGGACTGAAATGTTTTACGTTCTCACTTAGTGCCTCGAAGTTATGAGTACGCGATGCAATGAAATCCGAATCGACAAGGTCTTCATCGATAATGGTGTGCATCATCGCGTTCAATAATGCGACATCAGTATCTACACGAAACTGCAAAAAATGATCTGCGTGGCGTGCGAGATCGTTACGCCGGGGATCCATCACGATCAGCGTTGCACCGCGGCGGGATGCGTTTTTGATAAAGGTTGCGGCGACCGGATGATTACTGGTGGGATTAGCGCCGATCACTACGATGACTTCAGCCAAGGCCGCGTCTTCCACCTGATTGGAGACCGCGCCCGAGCCGATGCCTTCAAGCAGAGCTACCACCGATGAGGCATGGCAAAGCCGGGTACAGTGATCGACGTTGTTCGTGCCAAAGCCTGTGCGCACCAGTTTCTGAAACAGATAGGCTTCTTCGTTACTTCCTTTGGCCGACCCAAAACCGGCCAATGCGTTAGGCCCATGCCCATTGCGAATATTTTTTAGTCCATTGGCGGCAATGTCCAGCGCCTCTTCCCAGGAAGCTGGGCGAAACATTTTTGCCGGATCTGCCGGATCGAAATATTCGTTTAGACCCTTGGGGATTCCTTCTTTTCGAACCCAGGGTATCGTCAAGCGCTCAGCATGGCTGACGTAGTCAAAACCATAACGCCCTTTTACACAAAGTCGGCTTTTATTAGCGGGTCCATCGCGGCCAGTCACATACTGAATCTGGTTATCTTTTATATGATAGGTCAAAAGACATCCGACACCGCAGTATGGGCAAACCGAATCAACCGTCTTGTCTATAATTTCCAGACCCACGTCGTTGGCCGGCATCAACGCGCCTGTGGGGCAGGCCTGTACACATTCGCCGCAACCAACGCATGAGCTCTGGCCAAGAGCATCGCCCAGATCGAAGACGATCTGCGCATGAGCGCCACGAAAGGCCAGCCCGATCACGTCGTTCATTTGCTCGTCGCGGCAGGCTCTGACGCAACGAGTACACTGAATGCAACTCTCCAGCTTAACTGCGATCGCCGGATGGGAAATATCCGCACTGGGTTGAGTTCGGCCGCCAAAACGGCTTGTACGCACGTCGAGTTTGTTGCACCACTCATCAAGCTCAGATGCCTGGGTGTGGCTGGATTCACCAACCTCGCCACGCAGCAACTCAAGTATCAACGACTGAGAACTTTTAGCGCGGGCACTGTTACTGACAACGCGCATTCCATCGACCGGTGTCCGACAACACGAAGGTGCCAACACCCGCTCACCCTCGATCTCTACCATACAAGAGCGACAGTTGCCGGCCGCGGCAAGACCGTCTGCGTAACACAGGTGCGGAATCTCAATCTCTTCGCGCCGTGCGACCTGCAAGATACTCTCGCCAGGGCCTGCACTGACCTCGCGGCCATTTAAGGAAAAACTAACGGTGGCGTCGACAGTGGAATCGGAAAGGTTCATTAGCAGCCAACCTCCTTGGGAAAGTAGCGGATCGTACAACGTATGGGGTTTGGTGCGGCCTGACCGAGTCCGCAGATCGAGGCATCTTCCATCACCGTGGCAAGTTCTTCAAGCAAAGGAGCATCCCAACTGGAACTTTCCATTAACTGTGCCGCCCGGCTACAACCCACTCGACATGGCGTACACTGGCCGCAGGATTCGTGGGCGAAAAACTGGATCGTGTTGCGCGCAGCATCTCTCACTCGATCGTGATCGGAAAGAATGATCACAGCGGCCGAACCGATGAAACAGCCATGCGCCTGTAGAGTATCAAAATCCAATGGCTCGTCAGCCAGTGTGGCAGGCAGGATACCGCCTGAGGCCCCGCCTGGAAAATACGCATAGAGGCTATGCCCTTCGGGCATTCCGCCGCAGTATTCATCGATCAGTTCGCGCACGCTAATGCCAGCCGGCGCAAGGTGTACACCGGGTTTGTTTATCCGACCGCTGACCGAAAATGAACGAAGCCCCTGGCGCCCACGACGGCCTTCTCCACTAAACCACTTAGCGCCTCGCTCGATGATTTGTCGAACCCAATAAAGTGTCTCGCAGTTATGCTCCAGCGTGGGACGACCAAACAGGCCAACCTCGGCCACATAGGGCGGGCGTAACCGCGGCATACCGCGTTTACCCTCAATCGACTCGATCATCGCCGACTCTTCACCGCAGATATAGGCCCCGGCACCACGGCGCACAAACAATTCGGGAAGCGATCGATCGAAACCGTTCTGAAGTTCCTTAATCGCACTCTGAAGAATCTCGATCACACCAGGATATTCGTCTCGAACATAGAGATAACACGCATCAATGCCAATCACCTGTGCGGCTATCAACACGCCTTCGAGAAAACGGTGCGGATCACGCTCTAGATAATAGCGGTCTTTGAAAGTGCCCGGTTCGCCCTCATCGATATTGACCGCCATCAGCCTCGGTGCATCTTGCTCTTTGAGGATGCGCCACTTACGCCCGGCTGGAAAACCAGCGCCGCCAAGGCCTCGAAGCCCGGAGGACTCGAGTTCTTTAATGATTACCTCGCCAAGTTGATTATCGTCGTTACAACGACGCGCCAAAGCATAGCCTCCAGCGGCACAATAGGCATCAAAACGAATCCAGTCATCGGGTGTCCCCGGCCCTGTCAGGTTTGCATCGAGGCATTCGGCGACGCTTTGCGGAGTAGCGTGAGTGACTGCGCGCTTACCGACCACGGCAATAGGCGCCTGATCGCAACGCCCAACACAAGGCACTGCTTGGATCCGAACGCCGTCTCCCAACCCCTTTTGCAGTGCGCCCAGCAATTGGGTGGCGCCAAACATTTCACAGGTTACCGAGTTACACACTCGGACCGTCAGTGGGGGTGGCGGGGTTTCACCTTCACGAACGACATCAAAGTGATGGTAAAAAGTGGCTACTTCATACACTTCAGTCGGCGCGAGCCTTAGCACATCTGCCAACGCCACCAGATGCTGCGATGACAAATAGCCATGAGTATCTTGTAATCGGTGCAGGCATTCGATCAGTTGATCCGCTGTCCGACTAATACCGTCGATTGCCTCAAGCACTTCATCTCGTGCAATAGGATCGACAGCGCGGCCCTTAGCACGCCCAGGAAGTCGATTACGCTTGTTGTTGGGGTTTTTCATAAATTTTTCAGTCCTGATCGGGCAGGCGGGGGCATTGTAGCGGGATATCCGCTGGACATTGATAGACTGTTTTAATCAAATCATCGCCTCGCTTGTGGAATATTGATAGCCCAAATACGTCATAAAGATAACCACCTTGTGGGAAACTGGGATGGCTATGAAGTCCTTCTCACTTTCTAAGATCAACGGATTTAAGTCGTCGGATAATGCCTGTGCTTCACTTTGCGAGCGTAGCTACAATTCAAGTATAGATCGGTGGACGCCACCAATTCTAATCCGGGCTGGAGCATGTGCAAGGGATTGGCCCCATAATCTGTCCGTGAACCCGCATCTCACACCATTGCCGATCGATACCGAAAGACCAATACCACGAATGGGGCTTAATTCAATTGGACATGCTTGAAGCCCGTTCTCTGGGTTGCGTGCGGGGTACTCGGCTGCTATTCGAGGATATTAGCTTCCAGATCCGCCCTGGTGAGATCTGCCAAGTGCGTGGCACTAACGGCGCAGGCAAAACCAGCCTGTTGCGTATCCTTTGCGGCCTTAGCCTGCCGGAGCACGGTGAGGTACTGTGGGACGGAGCACCTATCGGCCAGGATCGCGCCCGCTACCATAGGCAATTGGCGTACGTAGGCCACGCCCCTGGATTAAAACTTGACCTGACCGCGCGAGAGAATCTGTTGTTTGCGCTTTCTTTGCAGCCGGTCCAAGATGATGTAGACATTGATGTGGTACTCGAACGCGTAGGACTGGATGCGTCGGCTAATCTTTTATGTCGTCATCTATCGGCTGGGCAGCTTCGACGCGTTGCTATTGCCCGACTACACCTTGCCAGAGCGCTTTTGTGGATTCTCGATGAGCCATGCTCTGCGATCGACTCGCAAGGAGTCAGTGACATCGAGGCTCTGCTCGGTACCCGCCTCGATACCGGCGGAATGGTGATTTTTACCAGCCACCAAGCCATTAAGGTCGCACAATACCCGATCAAAACCATCGAATTGAGTTCATGATGGCGCCCACGCTTGGTAATGCTCTGGTCGCCCTGGTCCGTCGGGATATCCGACTGGTTGTTCGACATCGCTTTGAAATTGCCAACCCGGTGCTGTTTTTCATCATCGTAGTGACACTATTTCCCTTTGGCGTGGGATCGGATCCCGCGCAACTAGCCCTTATCGGCTCGGGAATCATCTGGGTAGCGGCGCTGCTCGCAACCCTGTTAGCGCTCGAGGGCCTTTTTCGTTCTGACTTTGAAGATGGCACGCTAGAACAGATGGCGCTTGGACTTCACCCCCTCTCGGCACTGGTATTGAGTAAGGTTTTTGTCCATTGGTGTGCCACCGGCTTACCTCTCCTTATAGCGGCGCCGTTACTCGGAATACTTCTCAATATGAGCGTTACCGGGCAACTAACGCTACTGGCCGCACTGGCGCTGGGTACACCCACACTTAGCCTGATTGGTGCGATTGGGATGGCGTTGACCGTCGGGGTCAAACGTGGCGGCCTGCTTTTGACTCTGTTGGTCCTGCCACTTTATGTCCCGGTGTTGATCTTCGGCTCCAGCGTGGTTCTGGCTGCTGAGGCCGGACTGCCTACGGCTGGACACTTTTACGCTCTTGGCGCGATGGCAGTCCTGGCACTTTCGTTAGCGCCGCTGGCGACTAGCGCGGCATTGCGCATTAGTTTGAACTGATCTTCGCTACCCACGCTGAAAGTTCGCGTTAGTAGGCGCTCGATTGACCCTGGCACGGCCGAGGCAGACCCCGTCAGTATCGCATTTCATTGGCAATGCGCTCAAATATTAGATCACTCTTATGTTTCATGCTCCCATCGGCGACTTACCAGCGCCCTGACCCGATCGGATACGCTTGTAGCAAAACTTAACGCCTGTGTCTGAGGCACTCTACTCGTCTGTCACACACCCCTCGCTCGCGGTCTTGACGTTTTTGATGTACTTATGAAGCGTACCGCGCGTGGTTTTGTATGCCGGCATGCTCCAGTTTGCCTTTCGCTCAGCAAGTTCGGCATCGGAAAGAGTCACATCGATCGTGTTGGCGTCTGCATCCAGACAGATGATGTCACCATCTCTGATTAACCCAATCGGCCCTCCCTCCTGGGCCTCAGGCACCACGTGGCCTATGATAAAACCATGTGAGCCGCCCGAGAAACGTCCGTCGGTAATTAGTGCCACATCTAAGCCCAACCCCGCACCCATAATGGCCGAGGTTGGAGTCAGCATTTCGGGCATGCCTGGGCCGCCTTTGGGGCCTTCGTACCGAATTACGATTACATCGCCCTTTTTGATTTGACCTTCTTCCAAGGCACCCAGCATTGCCTCTTCGCCATCAAAAACACGAGCAGGCCCGCTGAACTGGCGCCCTTCTTTGCCGGTAATCTTGGCTACCGACCCCCCGGGTGCGAGATTGCCCTTGAGGATACGGATGTGCCCTGTCTCCTTGATTGGGTTATCCAGAAAATGAAACACTTTCTGCCCTTCTTCCAGATCTGCCAGTTGCTCGAGGTTTTGGGCAATAGTCTGACCGGTCACTGTCATGCCGTCACCATTAAGAAGCCCCTGCGCAAGTAGATAACGCATCACAGCAGGGATACCGCCGACGTTATGCAGGTCTTCCATTACATACTGACCGCTGGGTTTGAGATCTGCAAGGAAGGGCACACGATCACTGACATTCTGGAAATCATCGATACCCAACGGAACATCGACTGCTCGGGCCATAGCGATCAGATGCAGTACAGCATTGGTTGATCCACCCAGTACCGTTACGATAACCATCGCGTTTTCGAAGGCTTCCCGGGTCATAATATCGCGCGGGCGTAGATCGAGCTCAAGCAATTTACGCACTGCTGCGCCGGCCTTAAAGCATTCTTCCATTTTTTCGGGCAGCACGGCTGGGGTCGAAGCACTGTACGGCAACGACATACCCATCGCCTCGATAGCGCTGGCCATAGTATTTGCGGTATACATTCCACCGCAGGCGCCAGCGCCTGGGCACGCCTGCGTGACAATTTCCTGACGCTCGTCATCGCTGATGGCTTCAGCGATGTACTGGCCATAACTCTGAAATGCGGAGACGATATCCACTGTCTGATTGCTGGCATAGCCTGGCTTGATGGTGCCACCGTAAACCATCAGTGATGGGCGGTTGACACGGCCCATAGCAATCAGGCATCCAGGCATATTCTTGTCGCAGCCGGGTACAGTCACGAGCCCGTCATACCATTGCCCGCCCATGACTGTTTCAATGGAGTCTGCAATCAGATCGCGTGACTGTAACGAGTAACTCATACCCTCGGTACCCATAGAAATTCCGTCACTCACCCCGATCGTGTTAAACCGCATGCTGATCATGCCGGCATCGTTGACTCCCTCTCCAATACGGGCCGCGAGATCGTTGAGATGCATATTGCAAGGATTGCCTTCCCACCACATGCTGGCGATACCCACTTGTGGCTTATCCATGTCCGCTCGACTCATTCCGGTAGCGTAAAGCATGGCCTGAGAAGCGCCCTGTGAACGGGGTTGGGTAATCCGTGAACTAACCTTATTCAACTTGTCGCTCATTAATCTCTCCATCTGTCAGTAAATGCCTGGTCGGGCAAAGGTTTTAACAAGCGATATCGCTACGCTTGTTGCACCGACGCTGTTAAGCGTTGTGCAGTGTAAACTGTGTTGGTAGCGCTCGCCGAGCGCCCGTAACGCGCAAGCTTCACTGCTCCGCTGCCACGTCTTTTTTTCCACCGAGAGCCTGTGCTAATTCGGCGTCTAGTTCCTTCGCTAAGCGGGCAGCTTGGGCATCCACAGAGGGCGTCTCTAGCCCAGAGCCTCCTCCCATCGCTGCCTGAACCTGCAATTGCAACATCCGAGGCATATCTATCATCACCGATGGTGCATGCCACTGCCCACTAATCCGTAGTGGCAATACAATCATACCGCTATTAAATGGCGGCGGAAGCACACTCGCGAGCTCGTGGTTATTAAGGGCCAAAGAGATACGGTAATCGAGCTGCTCGCTCAAAAGCGCCAATCCACCACGCCCACGTACCTCTAGCCCTCCTGCCTGGAAGGCAAGGTCTTCATTAATCAGTAGACCTTCCTCAACTCGCAAAGTCGCTCGAATATCTCCCAATGATGTAAATGCGCTCTCGCCTATTAAATCATCGGCGATCTCAGCCGAACTACGGCCCAATTGTTTTATCAGGGTCTGCAGATCAATGCCCGTGATCTGTCCTTGATCCGCAGCTAACTCAATCACGCCCCGCGCGGATTGAATTCGACCGGCCTTATCCACACCTGAAAAAGCCAGATTCGCTACAAGGCTGCCGCGCGCCTCAATCACTTCAGTCAGTTCAAGATCACTAAGCAATTCACCCAAGCGGCACTCGCTGATCTGCTGTCGGGTGCGAAAATCGAGAAGCGTGCCATCGACCCGCAATACCGTATCGATACGCGCCTCGCCGCCGTAAAAGCCAGCAGTGATTGGTGAAGAAACGACAACGCCCCCGTGTGCGCGAAGGGGCATAACGACATCACTCATTACCACCCCGCCGGATCGTAGCGTGCCGATTTTAAGTAATCCCGCGACTTCACTTTGCGCAACCAGAATAGCCGGCAGATTCAGTAAAATCAGACCGTCAAAAGGCTCGGGGGCACTCAGTTGGAGAATCTTTCGCAGATCCAGCGACGGCACATTCAGATCAAAGTGGAAGGTCTGATCCGCTGACAAATTGTCAATTTCCAGATTACCGCTCACCTGGGTTTCGTCCATCGAGACCTTAAGGCCTGTCAGGGACAAAATATCGCCTGATACCCAAAAGTCACTTGTGGCATTAACCGAACGGAAGGTCTGCGGCGTAAACGCATTCCAATTCACTTCAGATTTGGCCAATAGCTTGCGCAAGTCTGCATTAACTACATCAAAATGCCCTTTGCCGGCAAGGGGTGCGCCACGGGCGCTGGCAAAAAGATCGCCCAGATCCGCAGAGAAATTCAAAGCATTAAGGTGTAGTTTCTGCTCGCCGGGGATTTCGTCCGCCCGGGTCAACCGGGCATCGCGCACCCCGATATCCACAAAAAATCCCCGTACTGGCTCATGCTCAAAATTGACCGACACCGCGCCTTCAATCACAAAGTGATACCCGGTACGCTCTGCGACCCACTGCGCAATTTCATCGCGGTAATCTGAAGGTTCAAAAAACGTGACAAGCCAAACTAGACTGATTCCCAGCAGGACAATCGCAGCCCCAAACAGCCACAATAACCATTTGATCGCGCTTTTCATGCTGCAAAATGTGCCGGTTGAGTCACTTGGCTTGCCAAGTGTAGGTCGCCATCCTTTCGGATTTGGGCCTCAGCGGCATCGATCACCTCTATTCCCGCGCCAGCGCGTGCTCCGCGCTCGCTCAAAGTCCGACGCCAGTTGCGTGCGCCTGGTTGACCTTGAAACAGGCCCAAAAGATGGCGAGACAACTGCTTAAGACGCACACCGCGTTCGAGTTCACGGCGAATATACGGCTTGTATAACTCTAGTACCTGCCAACGTGACAAAACAGGGCCGGTGAATCCAAAAAGCTCGTGGTCCACGGTCGCCAAACTATACGGGTTCTGGTAAGCCTCACGCCCTACCATGACTCCATCGACTCGACTGAGGTGGGTCTGGACTTGATCCCATTGACAAATACCACCATTAATAACAATGGTAAGTTCAGGAAACCGGGCTTTCAGTTGGTACACCCGTGGGTAGTCAAGAGGCGGAATTTCACGATTCTGACGAGGGCTCAAGCCCGAAAGCCAGGCTTTGCGTGCGTGCACAATAAATACCTTACAACCTGCACTAGAGACCACGTCGACAAAATTGACCAGTTGCTCGAAGCGGTCGTCAAAATCGACGCCGATCCGGCATTTTACCGTGACAGGGATCGAGATCGCCTTGGACATGGCCCGGACACACGCCGCTACGCGGTCAGGCTCACGCATTAAACAGACGCCAAATCGCCCGGACTGCACCCGATCCGAGGGGCACCCGATGTTGATATTAATCTCATGGTAGCCAGCGTCCTCTCCCATTTGAGCACACACAGCCATGGCGTCGGGTTCACTGCCTCCCAGTTGCAAGGCCAGTGGGTACTCTACCGGGTCATGCGCCAGAAACCGCGCGCTGTCGCCGTGCAACAAAGCACCGGTGGTCACCATTTCGGTATACAACCGGGCATGACGTGTCAGTAATCGCAGCAAATAACGTTCATGTCGATCGGTCCAGTCCATCATGGGTGCGACACAAAAGTGATGGTCCGATATCGGATTTTGTCTTAGCATCACTGCTCTCCCCATATTGTCACCACAATATGTCGAAGATGGGGGTGGACGCGGTGCTCCCAAAGGTACACACCCTGCCAGGTGCCAAGCGCGAGCCGGCCTTTAACGACCGGCACGCTCAAACTGGGTTCTGTCAGAACGCTTCTCACATGTGCGGACATATCATCCGGACCTTCATCGGTATGCGTGTAAAGTGTGTCGCCGTCGGGTGCAGTACGCCGCATAAACTGCTCCAGGTCATGGTGAACCGCAGGATCGGCATTCTCGGTTACCATGAGGGAAGCGCTGGTATGGGCGATAAAAATGTTGGACAATCCGGTCACAATCCCGGAACGATCCGTCAACTCCACAATCAAAGGTGTGATGTCGCGAATCTCCCGGCCAGCGGTTTGTACTCTCAGGTCTTCCTGAAACCACTTCGTCATTCAATTAACCAACCGTGACGCCATACTGTCGAGGGCTCTAAGTGGGAAACAACCTAACACGAACGCTGCAAAAGATCGAGCATGCGGGAATGGATCCAATCTCGGGTGCAGTCCGTCGCGGGCTTGAAAAAGAAAGCCTGCGTATTGATGCCGCTGGTGTCATCTCGCAGCATACCCACCCCGAAGCATTAGGGGCAGCGCTTAACCACCGTTACATCACAACCGATTACTCTGAAGCGCTACTGGAATTTATCACACCGATCTTCGACCAGGTACCAGCATTGCTCAAGTTTCTATCGAGACTGCATCAGTTCACCTACCAGAATATCGGGGAGGAAAAACTCTGGGTCAACAGTATGCCTTGCATCCTGCATGGCGAAGACAGCATCCCGATTGCCCGTTATGGTAATTCCAATGCAGGCCGCATGAAATCCGTCTACCGCACAGGTCTTGGCCACCGCTATGGCAGGTTGATGCAGACTATTTCCGGAATCCATTTCAATTTCTCTCTTAGCGACGATTTCTGGCGCCCGTATCGGGAAATCAAGAACTCGACCCTGCCGCTGCGTGATTTCAAGTCAGAACAGTACCTGGGCCTGATGCGTAATTTCTATCGCCACGACTGGGTGATACCCTACCTGTTTGGTGCCTCACCCGCCGTGTGCCCTACTTTTCTGGAAGGCCGCTCACATCACCTGCAAAAACTCGGTAACGCCAGTTTTCATTTACCGCACGCTACCAGCCTGCGCCTTTCGGGTCTGGGCTATCAAAGTGAAGCCCAGGGGGCAGTGCATATGAGCCTCAATAGCCTGGCTGAGTACACAGAGTCACTGGTGCGCGCCACTACCGAGCCTTATCCACCCTACCAGGAGATCGGGGTCAAGGTAGATGGCGAGTATCGTCAATTGAATGACTCGCTGCTGCAAATCGAAAATGAGTATTACGCTTCAATGCGACCCAAACGCGTTGCCCTCTCAGGTGAGCGGCCTAGCCATTCCCTTAAGAAACACGGTGTGGAATACATCGAATTACGCTCATTAGACCTTAACCCTTTTCTGCCCATCGGAATTGATGAGCATGAAATTCGCTTTCTGGACCTCATGATGCTGGCGTGCTTGTTGGAGCCGAGTCCACCTCTCAGCAAGGACGACTTTGCCAGACTTCGTGACACCCAAACGCGTGTAGCAGAATTCGGCCGCGACCCTGATCTGACAATCACCAGTGGTATGGGGCATGAATGCCCCGTGTCGCGCTGTGGGCTTGAACTGATCGAGTGGCTGGAACCGCTGGCGGTTTATATGGATCAGCACGGCGATGCTGGCTACTGTCAGTCGTTATCGCACTACCGCTTAGCATTCGAGGATCCGGACAATACCCCTTCAGCAAAAGTGCTCCAGCACATGAGGGAGCACAACAACGCTTTCTTCACATTTGCCATGGCTCAGGCCGAAAGCCATGAGAACTACTTCAAGAACCGCCCTTTGGATCCGAGTGAAGACGCCCTGTTGCGCCGGGAAGCGGCGAACTCTCACCAAAGCGCACAACAAGCCGAGCAAGAAGACACTTTGGATTTCGAAAGCTTTCTGGATAACTATTTCAGCCAATAGCACCCACGACCAGTTGTGTGTTTTAAACCCTGACAGCGCAACATCATGGCCCACATTGGTAGTCGAACTCGAAGCGTTGCTTTTGTAATTTCATCGCACGGTTTTGGCCACGCGTCCCGAGCAAGCGCCATCATCGAAGCGATGCGCGATCAAGACCCCAGTTTGGTGTTTGAGTTATTCACTCATGTCCCTCGTTGGTACTTTTCCCAAAGTATTGGAAACTTTAATTACCATAGAACAGACTGCGATCTCGGCCTGGTACAGACCGACTCCCTGAATGCAGATGTTGGCGCAACGATCGTCGAGCTTGGCAAACGTCTGCCGCTGGATCCTAAAAAGGTCAAAGCGCTTGCGACACAATTCCAGGCACTAAAGTGCCAACTTGTCATCAGTGATATTGCCCCACTTGGGCTTGTGGCGGCAAGAGTCGCTGGCATTCCCTCTGTGCTCGTAGAGAATTTCACCTGGGACTGGATCTACGCCGGGCTCGCGGAGCGTGCGCCCGGCCTTCGCTACTACAGCGAATTGCTGACGCCTCTATTCACACACGCCGACTTGCGTATTCAAACTACTCCCGTCTGTGTTCCGGTTTCCCATGCTCAAACAACCCGTCCGGTCGCCCGTCGACAACGCCAGGACCGTGCCACTACCCGCAGCAAGCTCGGACTGGAACGCGGTCGGAAACTGGTCTTCATCACCATGGGTGGGACTAAGCAGGGTTTTTCTTTTCATAAACGCCTTTGTTCGGATTTTCGAGGGATCGATTTTGTCGTTGCAGGTATCGGCATGAGCGCTGAGACTCACGCCAATGTCACTTTCTTGCCAGCTCAAAGCACGATGTACCACCCAGACCTGATTCATGCCGCTGATATCGTGATCGGCAAGGTCGGATACAGCACCATCGCCGAAGTTTTTGAAGCTGGAGTTCCCTTTGGCTACTTCGTGCGTGAGCACTATCCAGAAATGGCACCACTGGTCACTTTCCTGCGCGCCCAGGTGCCAGGTTTTGACTTCAAAGCTGCCGAGTATATTGGCGGCCAGTGGCTGGACCGGCTCCCTCAGTTGCTGGCCATGGAGCCGCTTGACCGCCGGGGTGTTGGTAGTGGAGCAACCGAGTGTGCGAGTCTGATCAGCCCCATGCTCTAACTTGGGTCAACCAAAGATTAACGAGACAGCTCTGTGACCAGGGCGTTCAGAAAACGCTCGCCTGATTCCACCTCAGCCATCTCAATAAACTCATTGGGTTGGTGCGCCTGGTCAATCGACCCGGGACCACATAAAACCGTGGGAAATCCAGCCCCCTGGTATTGCCCAGCTTCTGTGCCGTAAGCTACCCGGGCCGTATCGTCACTGCCTATCAGCGACTGCACGAGACTTAGTATTGGTGATGCTGATTCATCAAAGGCTGGACTCCTTGCCAACACCTGGGTGTCAATAGCGCAACGCTCATAGCGCGCACGCATCCCCGGCAAGACCTCGTCCCGACAGAACTGCTCGAAAAGATCGATTAGCAATTGTGGGTCATCTCCTGGAATATTCCGGATGTCCCAGATAAATTCGCATTCGCCGGAGATAATGTTAAGGGCTGTACCGCCATGGATAACCCCTACATGCACCGACGTGTAATGGGGTTCAAATCCGTTATCGCTGGGTGTTTTTTCGGCCAGATCTTGGGCCACTGATTCCAGGTGACTTACCAATCGAGCCGCTGTCATCACAGCGCTGACGCCCCGGTGGGTCTGACTGGAATGCACTTCATAGCCACGTACAACTGTACGCAGTCCGACCATACCCTTGTGTCCGATGACCGCACCCATGGTAGTTGGTTCGCCGACAATGACACCTTGGGGCTCAGGCAGTTCGCGGCGAATCACCTCTATCATATCTGGGGCACCCAAACACCCCACCTCCTCGTCGTACGACAACGCAAAGTGGATTGGTCGGCGCAGATTTACCATCTTGGGTACCAAGGCCAAAGCGATGCCAATAAATCCCTTCATGTCACAACTGCCCCTGCCATACAAGCGACTGCCCGAACGCATCAGGGTAAAAGGGTCGCTGTCCCAATCCTGCCCATCGACGGGAACTACATCGGTATGGCCGGAAAGAACGACACCACCGACTTGCTCGGGACCAACGGTGGCAATCAGATTGGACTTTTGCCCATCAGCACTAAGTACCCGGCGCGAGTCAATCCCCTGATCGTAGAGAAAATTCTGAACAAAATCGATTAACGGCAGATTGCTTTCACGAGAGACCGTGTCAAACCCGACAAGCTTTTTAATCATGGTGACGCCGTCCATAAGGAGACAGTCTATTCCCAATGCGCCTGATTGTGAAATCCTGGCGACGTAAACCATTGCCAGGTTTGGTGTTAACTATGGTTTGCGGTAGCCTTGGCAACCCTAAAGTAACTTTAACTGGCCAAAGGACCTTATCAACAAACATGAGTCTTAAGAATATCGGTGTGATTGGTGCCGGCACTATGGGTAATGGTATTGCCCAAACCTGCGCGATCCGGGGCTACAATGTCATCATGCAGGACGTCTCTGACAAAGTGGCGCAAAAGGGCCTGGATGCTCTGGGTTCCAGCCTGGAACGATTGGTAAAGAAAGATAAAATCACTCAGGAGGCCAGTGCCCTGGCTCTGGCAAGGATCCAGACCACCACTGATATTGAAGCCATGGCGGACCGTGACCTCGTGGTCGAGGCGGCAAGTGAAAATATGGACGTCAAGTTACCCATTTTTTCAAAGCTCCACGCGATCTGCCAAGAGAGCACCATCCTCGCCTCAAATACCTCATCACTGTCGTTGACCCGGATCGCAGCGGCCAGTGGCCGCGCTGAGCGCGTCATCGGCATGCATTTTTTCAACCCGGTACCACTGATGGCGCTGGTCGAAGTGATTCGGGCTTTGCAGACCTCGGATGAGACCTACGCAGCAGTCGATGCACTGGCCCGGGATCTCGGAAAGACACCGGTCAGTGTCAAGGATAGCCCGGGCTTTGTGGTCAATCGGATGCTGGTGCCAATGATTAACGAAGCGGCTTTTATCCTCTACGAGGGACTCGCCACGGCCGAGGATATCGATGCGGCAATGAAGCTCGGAGCAGCCCATCCCATGGGCCCACTGGCTCTCGCTGACATGATCGGCTTGGATGTCTGCCTTTGGGTTATGGATGTATTGCATCAGGAATTTGGTGACTCCAAATTCCGGCCGTGCCCTTTACTGAAGCAGAAGGTCGATGCGGGTTATCTGGGGCGTAAAACCGGGCGTGGCTTCCACGACTACAGTCGGTAAGCTTTCCAGCCGCAGGCAGTCAAACTGGTTACCACCTTAAACGCTGAGTCGGGGAGCTATGAAGCACCCTTGCGACTAGGTATCGATACCGGCGGCACTTATACCGACGCGGTACTGCTTGATCGCGCCGGGTCGGTGGTCAGTACGGCGAAGGCGCTGACAACTCATCATCAGTTGGCGGCCGGAATCAACGAGGTGTTAGGCCGGCTTCCCCGCGAATTACTGACCAAGAGCCGACTGGTTTCCCTATCAACCACGCTTGCAACCAATGCGATTGTGGAAGGTCGTGGCACACCCGTGTGCCTGTTACTGGCAGGCTACAGCGCTCAGCAGGTAAATCAGGCGCAACTGGACCAAATTGTCCGTGGGGGTCATTGTGCGTTGATCCGCGGAGGCCACGATGCAGGGGGCGTCGAGCGCGAACCGCTGGATATAAAACAGGCACATCAGATCATCGAGTCTCAGCGTGATGAGGTTGCCGCTTTCGGGATTTCCGGACTGTTTGGGGTTCGCAACGCCGAACACGAGTTGCGTCTACGTGATCTCGTCCATTCACTGACCGATAAACCGGTAACCTGCGGGCACGAACTGGCCTCACAACTGGATGCGCCACGCCGGGCCCTGACAGTGGCCTTTAACGCGTCGTTGATTTCTTATATCGATGAACTGATCCGAGCGATGCAAATCACACTGCACGAATACCGGATTACTGCCCCACTGATGATGGTTAAAGGAGACGGTTCACTGATCAGTGTCGAACTTGCGTTGTCCCGCCCAGTAGAAACTATCCTGTCCGGACCAGCTGCAAGCGTTATGGGCGCAGCTTTGCTCCAGCAACAAGACAACGCCATCATTGCAGATATGGGTGGCACCACTACTGATATCGCGATCATCAGTAACGGTCAACCGGTGGTGAGCGCTAACGCCGCAGTTATTGGCGATTGGCGCCCTATGATAGACGCAGTACGGGTGTTCTCCGTGGGTCTAGGGGGGGACAGTGAAGTCCGCTTTCAGGGTGGCGTCGGGTTGGCGATTGGCCCGCGGCGGGTTATCCCTATGAGCCTATTGGCACACTGGTTCCCTCAGGTACTCGAATCCATGGAGCGCCGTAGCACATCCTCTACCAGTGCTCGAAGCAGCCGCTACGTGGTTCGACTGTTCGCTGAAGCCAGTCAACGTAAAAGATTCTCTAAAGCCGAGGCCGACGCCTGGGCGCGACTCGCCGATGGCCCGCTGGATCTGGAGGCCGCAGCCGAAAACGACCGTGAACTGATGCGAGCGGTTGCCAAGTTGGTACGCGAGGGTGTCGCCATATACAGTGGATTCACCCCGACGGATGCGGCTCATGTGCTCGGGAAAATGAGTCACTGGTCTACCCCGGCTGCCAGGCTTGGCGCGATCATTTGGGCTCGGCAGATGCGCGAGGTCTATGGCTGGGGCCAATTTAAGAAACGAGACCCTGTTGGTCCAAGTCAGACAGTGCAGGACTATGTCGTCAACGTGATCTGCCAAACCCTCGTGTCAGCCTGCTTGGCAACCGATCCGGATCAACGCAACAGTTTGGAGCGAGACCGTACCGCGCGACTTTTCAGCGAGTGGATCACCGGGATGAGTCGCATTGACGGCGATCTGTTTTCATTGCAATTAGACCGTGGGCGCACTCTGGTGGCAGTAGGCGCTCCCGCACCGATCTACTACCCTCAGGCAGCCCAGCGACTCAATATCACTTTGGCCCTGCCCGAACATGCAGAGGTTGCCAATGCCATTGGCGCGGTCGCCGGTAGTATTGCCCAGCGTGGGCAGGTCACTGTGACCCAGCCTGTGCAGGGAATCTTCCGGGTATTCGGTCCGAAGGGGCCGATAGATCATAGCCATCTCGACGACGCCCTGTTGGATGCCGAAAACCAGGCAATCCAATTGGCCCGAAAGAAAGCCCTTATGGCAGGGGCTAAGGAGGTTGAGATCACCGTCTCTCGCGATCAGGATATCGTTGATGATCCGGATTCACCAGCCACAATCTTTTTTGAAGGACGGGTCACCGCGATTGCCAGTGGCCGCCCCGCAATGGGTCTGACCGAACTACCTTTGCCCTAAGGAGCGACAGGCGTACAATCCGGCGCGGATCTGGCCAGCCAACAAGATTAAACCGCATCACTCATGAATACCAGTATCAATAACGGTTCACGAAAGGATATCAACAGCCGGCCGCATATCTATTACGATGGCTACTGGATCCGTTACTACGCCCCTCCAGCAGAAACGCTTTCAGCCAAACGTGATCTGCTGTTGATGCTGACGCGCCGGACTTTCCATCATACTGAGCCAGGAATTAACACCCCCGGAAATAAAGTAGAAACTGCACGCTCCAGTTACGAGTCAGAGCGAAACCCGGCGTGTAGACGGGTCAATGCCGCCATGCTTGCCGGCGCTCTATTTAACCGCGCGACAGATATTTTTACCAGCATTGTCAGCCTCGAAAGCAAAGGCATAGAAGTTAGTACGGATAATGAACTGATGCGCGAGTGCAGCACTTGTTTCGAGGAGGCGCTTGAACTGGGCAAACAGGTTCGCCATCCAAGCGGACACGAAGGTATAGACGAGTTGTGGGGCGAGCCTTTCAAAGTCTTTACCCACTCAATTGCCAGCTACTATGAAAGCCGATACGTCAAAATCTCACAGACAATGAAGGCGATTGACGAGATCGCCAAACGCATTGTTAAAGTTTTTGGGGAGATGTCGAGTTTTCATGGAATCGACGCAACAATCCTACGGTTTGCGCGTGCTGGGCGGGTCGAGTGCGAGATGATGAAGAGTGACCCGGACTTCTTCAGCAATTGGCCCGAGTTTGTGACCCTCAAGGAGCAGATCAAGGCGTTCCAGCCGACACCCCCTGCCAGTCTGGGCGCACTAGCCCGGGTCCAACTGCACCGGGGTTGTGGGCTACTCAGTGATGGCACTGATCTTATTTCCTACATGGCCGGCGTCAGAGTACCCATGCCTAAAAGCAAACGCGAATACCTGGATATCCTGGATGCCTTCGAGATCGATTGCCAAGGGGTCGGACTTTAATCCAAGTCCGCATAGCCATATTGATTAATCAGTCAATCACGGCGACTTCTATCAGGGTACGTATCCTAAGGAATTACCGGCGACCTAAGTTTTGTACAACAACGCGACTATCAGCTGAATTGCCATAATCCGGATCGAGCGGTCATGTCAGCCGCTTTACCATCGGACAACTTTTGCTCATCTCCGATGAGTTGATCAAGTACTTATTTAGTCACTGACTCGCTTTTGGTACAAGTCATCGTTGGCGAGAATCGGTCCGAGGTGCCCCGCCAACCGATCCGCCCAGACCATAGCTCCGCCCTCAGTCGCAATCAGGTCTTGGCGCACCTCGATCAGGACATGCGGCAAACCATTTGCCTCGCCATGGGTCTCGATGGTGTAGCCCGCATGCTCCCGAGCATCGTAGGGCTGGTTGTCTCCAACGCACAAATCGGGATCGCCTCGAAGGCTATCTAGTAACGGCAGGCTCATGCGCTGGTCATCTTTCCATAGTATTCCGATCTGCCAGGGCCTGAGCTTGCCCGACATCGCTGGGGTAAAACTATGTAGTGCGATTAATGCTGGTACGCCATGCTTGGCATGTACACATTTAACTTGGGCCGCAACCGCCTTGTGGTAAGGAATAAAGATCTCCTCCTCGCGGGACAACTGCTGTTCGGTCGCAACATTCTGATTACCCGGTATGATAAAACCATCACTACAGGCCGAAATAGAAGTTGGATCATCAAGAGGCCGATTAAGATCAATCACCAGTCGTGAAAACCGTGCCAGCACCAGTACAGCGTCAAGCAGATGTGCGAGGCGGTGGGCCAGCATCTCACAACCAATATCCAATGCAATGTGCCGGGCCCGCAGATCTGCATCCAACCCTAGATCAGCCAGTGCCCGTGGAATGACGTTACGGGCGTGATCGCACACCAGTACCAATGGGGCACTCCCCCTGGCATTACCAATCTCAAACGGCGGAGTCTCATCCTCCCCAAGCAAGGGTAAAGAGCCTGAGTGATTAATTTGCTTATCCAACTTTTTTCCCCTGTTATACCAATCGCCGGACCTGGGTTATGCTCGCACCGCCCGTTAAGCCCGACCCCAATCTAAGCTGAGTAAATGAATCCTTCCCCTACGCCTAAAGACTACGCTCTTTTAGTAGGGCTTGCCATAATATGGAGCGGATCTTTTGTTTTCATCAAGATCGGCGTCGACACGGTCGGGCCGTTAACCCTGACCGCGGCTCGCCTGGGGATTGCCGCAGGTGTTCTATACCTATGGCTGAAAATCAACGGTGAGCGACTGCCGCGAGATGCGACCTCGTTAAAGATTTTTGCATTCATTGGGCTTTTTGGAAACGCTTTGCCATTCACTTTGATCAGTTGGGGTGAAATTCATATTGACAGTGGCCTGACTGCCGTACTGATGGGCGTTATGCCCGTGGCTACGGCAGTTTTGGCTCACCTTTTTATCCGGGACGAGCCGTTTACCACCCAAACAGCGATCGGTATCTCGATTGGCTTTGGTGGTCTTCTGGTCCTGATCGGGGCCGAGGCGCGGGCCGGATTGACCGCGCCGATCCTGGCCCAACTGGCGGTGATCACCAGCGCCATTTGCTATGGCGCATCAGCTACCTTCACCCGTTACTATGCTGGCCATGGTAGCGGCAAAGTGATGGCTACGGGAGCCATGCTGGCCGGTTTGCTATGGATGTTACCCGTGACATTAATTCTCGAGCAGCCCTGGCAGATGCATCCAGGCATTAGCGGACTGGCCGCAATCGCCTATCTCGGTCTTTTGCCTACAGCCCTCGCAGCACTACTATTCTTTTACCTGGTCCCTCGCCTCGGGGCAAACAACTTCGCCCAGATAAACTACCTGATACCAGTGCTTGGCGCGCTGTGGGGTGTGATTTTTTTAGGTGAGACTGCCTCGTGGCGTCTGCTGACCGCTTTGGCGCTAGTGCTGTGTGCCATCACTATCGTTCGCAAACGCAGGCCCGGGCGATGAAGATGGGCCTTGGCGCAACCTTACTGATCAATCAAGCAACTGGCGCACCATGTAAGGCAGGATGCCCCCGTTACAGTAGTAATCCCACTCCTTAGGGGTATCGATACGGACCTTCGTCATGAAGGATTTCATCGTGCCATCGGTTTGGGTCATACGTACCTCAAGCTCGGCCCCGCCGACAACAGGCTGGGCCAGATCAAACACTTCAGTGCCCAAAATTTTCAGGCTCTGAGCGCTCTCGCCATCCGAAAACTCCAGCGGTAGTACACCCATGCCTATTAGATTGGAGCGGTGGATCCGCTCAAAACTTTCTACCAGTACCGCCTTGACGCCCAGCAAAGAAGCGCCCTTGGCTGCCCAATCTCGCGAGGACCCGGTACCATACTCCTTGCCGCCAATAACCAGTAGTGCTGTACCCTTTGTCGCGTAAGACATGGCGGCGTCATAAATCGTCATCTGTTCGCCACCAGGTTGGAAGGTAGTCCAACCGCCCTCAGTGCCAGGCGCCATAGCGTTGCGTAGCCGGATATTGGCGAAAGTTCCACGTACCATCACCTCGTGATTACCGCGACGCGACCCATAAGAATTGAAATCAGCTCGCTCCACCCCATGCTCCTGCAAATATCGCCCAGCTGGACTATCGGCCTGAATAGCCCCTGCTGGAGAGATATGATCGGTGGTGATGCTATTCCCAAGTAACGCTAAGACTCTGGCGCTCGTAATAGGTTTTATCTGACCAGGTGTGCGCTCCATGTGATCGAAGTACGGGGGGCGGCGAACGTAGGTGGAATGTTCATCCCAGGCAAAGCGATTACCTGCGCTCACAGGGACCTCGCCCCATTGGCTGTCGCCGCGGAAAACATCTGAATAGCGGGAGCGGAACATTTCCCGTGTCACATGTCTGGCAACGGCCTGGTTAATTTCGAGTTGTTGAGGCCACAAGTCACCCAAAGTCACCGGACTACCCTGACCATCCACTCCTATAGGATCATTCACAAGATCGATATCGGTTGTGCCGGCCAGCGCGTAGGCTACCACCAAGGGCGGTGAAGCCAGGAAATTCATGCGCACCTCAGCATGCACTCTGCCCTCGAAGTTTCGATTACCTGAGAGCACGGCACAGGCAATGAGGTCTTGTTCCCGAATCACTTCACTCACGGGCGCGGGCAAGGGGCCGGAGTTACCGATGCAAGTGGTACAGCCGTAACCGACTACAGAAAAGCCAATATGTTCCAGATCATCGAGCAGGCCAGCGTCACTCAGATAATCCGTCACCACTTTGGAGCCCGGCGCCAGGGAGGTTTTGACCCAGGGCTTGACAGTAAGGCCGCGTTGTCGCGCGTTGCGGGCCAATAAGCCAGCTGCCATGATCACATCTGGGTTTGAGGTATTAGTGCAACTGGTGATCGCGGCTATTGCGACCCCAAGATCAGGAAATTCCATTGTCTCGCCGTCAAGTGTTACCTTGCCGGTCCGACGTTCGCTGTTACCGCGTAACTCCGTTGCAGCGTCGTTGATCACCTGCTGGGCTTCGGTCAGGGCAATGCGGTCCTGTGGCCGCTTTGGTCCGGCAATGCTGGCTACTATGTTGCCAAGATCAAGATGGACAGTCTCGCTGTAATGCGCCGGCACTACCCCAGGCTCCCGAAACATGCCTTGGCGTCGCGTGTACGCCTCTACCAGTGCGATGTCCTCTTCCGAACGCCCGGTCAATCTCAGATAATTGAGCGTTTCTTGATCAACAGGAAAAAATCCACAGGTAGCCCCGTACTCGGGCGCCATATTAGCGATCGTGGCCTTGTCGGCCAACGAAAGATGGTCCAACCCATCGCCATAGAATTCTACAAATTTCCCAACGACGCCCTGACGGCGCAGAATTTCGACTACGCTAAGGACCAGGTCGGTGGCTGTGGCACCCTCGGGAAGGGTGCCGCACAATTCAAATCCAACAACATCAGGAATCAGCATGGTCACGGCTTGGCCGAGCATTGCGGCCTCCGCCTCGATTCCACCTGCACCCCAGCCGAGCACCCCCAGGCCATTAACCATGGTCGTGTGCGAATCAGTCCCGACCACCGTATCAGGATAGGCCAGTAGCTCCCCACCAGAGTCACGACTAAAGACCACACTGGAAAGGTACTCAATGTTTACCTGATGAACAATACCGGTAGATGGAGGGACCACACGAAAATTGCTAAAGGCCGCTTGGCCCCAGCGCAGAAATGCGTAGCGCTCCGCGTTACGGGAGTATTCGAGATCGGCATTGGCCTGCAGTGCGCCGGCTGTACCAAAATGATCAACCATGACCGAGTGGTCGATCACCAGATCGGCTGGCGACAAAGGATTTATACGCTCAGGATCCCCATCCAGCGCTGCAATAGCTTCGCGCATGGCGGCTAGATCCACAACTGCAGGCACCCCTGTAAAATCCTGCATCAAAACCCGGGCCGGGGCGAAGGCTATCTCAGTCGCGCTCGTCGAACCAGGACTCCAACTGGCCAAAGCCTCGATATCACCAGCAACTACATCGACGCCATCCTCTGCACGCAGCAAGTTTTCCAGCAGGATCTTTAGGGTCACGGGCAGCCGCGCCAGGTCGAACTGATCGGACAAAGCATCCAGCGCGAAAATCTGGTAGCGCCGGCCGTTAACATCCAGCGAAGTCCTGGCATTAAAAGAATTATTCATCTGGGCTCCTTAGCTGTCCGTGGGGGTCAGGGAACATTGACACAGTCGTTCCTGGTTTGAATGAGGAAAAGTGACGGGCTGGGATTCTACCGCAGGCGCGAACACACCCTCGTATCAGAAGATCAATTACCGTTGGTTTTATCCATTGCCCAGAACTGGGCTTCGTCGAGCACCAGGATACCGAGCGCAAGCGCTTTATCATATTTTGACCCGGGATCAGCACCCGCGACGACAAAATCGGTTCGTGCCGATACGCTTGCGGAAACCTTGGCACCCCGAGCCACAAGCCAGTCACGCGCCTGATCACGACTCATTTCGCCCAGTGTCCCAGTGATCACAACAGTACGCCCAGCGAAAGGGCCTACCCGCCCAAGAGTGGATCCTTCTGGCGCGGGCCAAACAACCCCGGAAGCGCGAAGTGCGTCGATCACTTCACGGTTATGATTCTGTTCAAAAAAGAGCCGTATTTCAGAGGCAACCACCGGGCCGACATCAGGTACGGCTTCCAATACCTCTGTCGACGCGTCGGCAAGCGCCTCCAGTGTGGAGAAATATTGGGCAAGCGTCTGTGCTGTCGCTTCGCCGACCTGTGGTATCCCTAAGCCATAAAGAAAACGGACCAGAGTTGTCTCGCGACTTGATTCAAGCGCACCCAGCAGGTTATCGGCCGACTTTGTTCCCATCCGATCCATTGCGGCAAGCTCGCCATGCGATAACGTAAAAAGATCCCCGGCGTGGCACACCCGCCCACTGTCGACCAGCTGTTCGACCAGCTTGGCTCCAAGGCCCTCGATATCAAGGGCGCGGCGTGAAACAAAATGCTTAATCGACTCCTTGACCTGGGCTGAACAGTAAAGCCCTCCGATACAACGTTGAATAATGCCGCCATCGGCGACCATCACTTGCGACCCGCAGATTGGGCACTCGCTTGGAAAAACAAAAGGTCGCGCACCGCGTCGGCGCTTCTCGCGAACGACCGACACCACCTCTGGGATCACATCGCCCGCACGACGCACCATCACCGTATCTCCTACCCGCACATCGAGTCGCTCGATCTCCGCCTGGTTATGCAATGTGGCATTAGCCACGGTTACACCACCCACAAAGACCGGCTCAAGCCGCGCTACCGGAGTAATGGCGCCAGTGCGGCCCACTTGAACGTCAATATCACGGACGATAGTCGTTTCTTCGGGCGCCGGAAATTTGTAGGCCAGGGCCCAACGTGGCGCCCGTGATATCGCGCCGAGTGACTGCTGGTCGGCAAGATCATTCACCTTGTATACAACACCATCGATCTCGTAATTCAAGGTCTGGCGGCAGTCCAGGATTTCATGGTAATAATCGAGACACTGACTAATTCCCAGCATCTGCCGAACCAGCGGGTTGGTGCGCAAACCAAAACGTTGCAACGTGGCAAGTGTTGCGATCTGGGTCTGGGGTAACTCCCCTCCGCGCCATAAGCCAATACCGTAACAGAAGAAATCCAGCGGGCGCGTGGCGCAAATTCTTGGGTCCAACTGACGCAAACTGCCGGCCGCCGCGTTGCGCGGGTTGACATAAGGTTTCTCACCTTTTTTGTACTGCTCCTGATTCAAGGCCTTAAATCCGGCCAACGGCATGTAAACCTCACCGCGCACCTCGAGAACCTCAGGACAATCGGGCGCCAGAAGCCGCAGAGGTACTGAACGGATCGAGCGGGCATTTAGCGTCACGTCCTCGCCGTGATGACCATCGCCACGAGTCGCAGCTCTTTGAAGTACGCCCTTCTCATAAACCAAACTCACTGCCAGACCATCCAGTTTTGGCTCAGCGCTATAACCCAGAATTTCCCGCCCGGTACCCTCGCGACAGCGCCGATCAAACTCGCCAAGCTCCTCTGCCGAGAATGCGTTACTGAGCGACAGCATCGCGACGCTATGATTGACGGTCTCGAAGCGCTCTAAGGGCGCACCACCGACACGTTGTGTGGGCGAATCCGGTGTAACCAACTCTGGGTAATCGCGCTCAAGCGTTTCAAGCCTGCGTAACATACGATCGTAGCCGGCATCTGAAATTACCGGTGCGTCGAGCACGTGGTAACGGTGGTTGTGTTCACCAAGCTCATTGCGCAGATCGTTAATTTCGGTAACTACCTGTTTTTTTTGCTTACTCACTTAACCGAACTCTTACGGCGCAAGATCACTCTTCCTTTTTGACAGGCCCAGCTCAGAACAAGCGCCGGGCTTCATCCGAGCCGGGCTGCACCCCGTACTTTTTCATCGACCGCTCGATCGATTGAATCTGTCGACGGATCGAATCGAATTGCGCAGATGAAAGGATCGCTCCATCCGGGTCTACCAGTGAACCGTTAAGTTCGGTTGAAACATACTGCGCAACCGACCTAAGCTCAGCAAAAGTCCGAGCTGGGTGTTCGACCCGCGGTATATTCATAAACAACGCCAAACCTCGGAACATGCCTGATTCCAGATCTGCGTAACTAAAACTCCCTGGTTCACGCTGATTGGCGAGTCCAAAGCGGCTGACTCCGGTTCGTGAATCAAAGAAATGGAAGATATCTTGCTCGCCAAGGCGCATACCGGCACGCGCCGCGACCCGCGCTACATCTGGCCCGGAAAACCCGGTGCCGGGTTCTGGCTCAATATTGATAACCGCCAGCAGGTCAAACTCGTGGCAAAATCTTTCCAGCCGAGCCGCCTCGGGCAAGGCCTCCTCAATGCTGGACTCAAACTGTAGCGGCCGATCCAGGGTCTCGGCGAGAGCATAGGCTAGATTGTTAAAACGGGTCAGCTCCGATTCATCGACGCAGCGATCCGGGTCTGCCATTTGCACACTAATAATTAGATCGGTAAAGATCTCTCCGGCCGAGGCATCTCGCAGATCAAGCCAGGCGTTACCCGGCTCCGTACGACCATGAATCGCCCTTGGGTGAGATAGGTTTATCTCATGCTCACGGAATACCGACAAGGCAAGATCACGGGTTACGGGAGTTTGCCCAGGTAAACGCACCCAATAGTCGATCTTGATTGGTGCAGAGCCAATCTCAGAATCAAGTACACGGGTCGGTTCGACGAGGTGCTGATCTAAACTGTCGACTGCAGTGGCTTGGTCGGTTGCCTTTAAACTGCCTCCTTTTGTTCGAGTGCTCGCCTGCCCCTCAAAATCATGGGATGCGATCAATGACGGTTCACGCTGGCGCACCCGATTAACCAAGCGATCAGGATGCATAAAATTGAGCGCCACTGGCCAGCGAAAATTTTCAGCTTGTGATGCGATACCGGTGCGCAGTTGCGCCAGCCAAGATACCGGTGTTGAACGGCGCTTAAAAAATGACAGTGTGGCAATCGCGCCCAATACCACCAGGCCCAGCGTTATCAAGGCGATTTGCAGACTCATTTTATCGTGCCGCCAACCGAACGGCCTCGTCGATATCGACCGAGACGATAGATGAGACACCGGGCTCCACCATGGTCACGCCGAGTAAGATATCAGCCGATTCCATGGTGATCTTGTTGTGAGTAATCACCACTAGTTGTGATACCTCCGACAGACTACGTAGGGTCTGACAATAACGCTCAACGTTACGATCATCCAGTGGGGCATCCACCTCATCAAGAATGCAAAAAGGTGCCGGATTTAGCCGGAACAGAGCAAATAGTAACGCCACCGCGGTCAGTGCCTTTTCACCGCCCGACAGGAGATGTATGGTGCTGTTTCGTTTACCCGGAGGCCGCGCCATAACTGTCACCCCCGCGGACAGCATATCCTCATCGGTTAATGCCAGAACCGCGCTGCCGCCTCCAAACATCTTTGGGAAAAACTCGGCAAATCCTTCATTTAAGGCATCGAAAGTAACCTTAAAACGTTCGCGAGTCTCGCGGTCGATCTTGCGTATGACGCCGCTAAGTGTATCTAACGCTTCAATCAAGTCAGCATGCTGTGTATCCAGATATTCCTTGCGCTGGGCCTGCTCCTCGTGCTCTTCTATCGCTACCAGGTTCACCGGCCCAATATGTTCAATCTTCTCGGCCAGTTTTTCGGATCGTACAAGCCAGTCAGCCTCAACGGCCTGGTCAGGCAAGTTCGCTAGAATCTCCTCTAGCTGATAATTACTGGCATTAATTTGCTCCAGCAAAGTTTCCGAGCGCACTGATAATTCCTGCGCCTTAAACCGCTCACCTTCGAGCGCATCGCGCGCGGTAGCTGCCTCCTGTTCGCACTCTGACAAGCCCCCCTGCAGCTCGCGGATCTGTTCTTCAATGGCTGCATGTGCATTACGAGTATCGGCCAGTTGATTTTCAGACAATGTCCGCTGGTCGAGCAGAGTCTTTAAGCGGGCATTCAGCGCCTCTCCAGGATCATCTCCTTTCGCCAGTTGGATCTTGAGTTCCTGATGACGTGCACGCATGCGACTGCCCTGCACCTCAAGACGGTTGAGGCTCGATTTCAATGAATCCAGAGACGCCTGGCTATGCTGCAGGGCCAATTCCGTGTCGTGCAATTCTTCCCGAGCCGCCTGAGTATCCGTGCGGGAGCCCGCCAAAGATTTCGTGAGCGCTTCTTTTTCATTTAACAACGCCAGGCGTTTTTCTTCGAGCACCCCGGTCTCGTCTTCGGCAATAGCAAAATGCCGTTGAGCCTCATCTAAAGCCGCACCTGTCCCGGTCAGTTCGGTCATGATCTCGTCAGTCTCTACCGCCATCTGTTCACGGCGAGTTTCGATCTGCACAAATCGTGCATCCTTTTCTGAAAGCACCTGGCGGATCATCGTCTGGGTTTCCAGCTTGTCATTGAGTGTTTTCTGGCTGGACTCCTGTTTTTGTTCCAGGTCGCGCAAAGTCTCACGCAAGTTCTCAAACAATCGCTCATGTTGCGCTGTATCGTCCACCAAAGTGGTCACACTTTGTTGCAACCGTGTGATTTCCTCTTCCCGCTCCAAGAGCCCGTCTCCAGAATCGCGCGCATGCGGCGCCCGGGCCCAGTTCGTCCCAATGATTACCCCGTCACGGGTCACCACACACTCGCCTGGATCCAAGGTTGCACGGCGGATGAGAGCCTCGGCCAGGTCATCGGCCACGTACACGCCACTCAGCAAAGGACTAAGGTCGTAACGTGCGCAATGCAACTGCGCTAGCAGGGTATTTGCAGCACCCAGCGCAGATGACGAACCCGATTGGACCAGGAATAAGTCCCGGCGGGGCAGTTCTGCCTCATGCGCCAAGGCCCCATCGAGATCACCAACGCCCAAGCCAGTCAGGCGCGGGCCGAGCACCGCATCAGCAGCACGCTCCCAACCTTTAGCAACGCGGATTTCGCTGGCAAGCACCGGGGCATGCGAAAGACCTCTACGCTCCAGCCAATCGGCATACTCATCATCCCGTCCCAGCGATGCTTCCTGTAATTCTTGTAGCGACTGAAGACGGCTGCGGGCCGCATGCATCTGCTGGCGCTGCTGATCCACTGCCGTTACCTGGCCTTCAATTTCTTGCCGCAACTTGCTAATCTGCTGCGCGGCTTGCTCGACACGGCCTTCATATTCGCGGGTTTCTGCCTCGCTTTGCCGCGCGTCACTGCGGGCGCTATCCACCGCCAACGCCTCCTCCTCAGCGAGCAGCGCCGCCAACTCCTGGTCGAGGCGGGCGAGGCGCTGCTGTGCCTTAAGATCGGCAGATTCAAGCTGCTCGATGCGTGATCGCTGCACTTCCTGATCCTTGATCGGAGTCGCTGTAGATTGGGCGAAATCGTTCCAGTGCTCCTGCCAGGCATCCAAAGCCTGTTCAGATTCAGCCTGGCGGGTTACCGATTGGCGCTGCACGGCCAGATGCGTCTCACGTTGGCCCCGACGCGAAACCACTTCTACCTCAAGTTCCAAAATGCGTTGATCATCGTGTTGAGATTCCGCACCAATCTCTGTCAGGGCCGTTTCCAGACGTTCGAACTCGGCCCGCTGCTGCTCGCCAGTTTCACGCGCATATTCAATGGCCTGTTCAACAGAGGCGACATCAGCACCGGCTGCATAAAATTCAGCCTGTAGGTCACTGACCTGCTGCTGCGAGCTCATCTCGTTAGAGCGGGCCCCTTCGATCCGACTTTCTAACGCTCGCTGATGAACCAGGTGTGACTCAACCTCAGTCTGCGCGTGCGCAGTCTGAGCGGACTGGGCGTCGATTTGAGACTGCATGACCAGATGACGAAGCCCCAGCAGTTGGCCATTAACCGTGCGCTCTTCATCTTTAAGTTTCTGGTAACGTCGTGCTGCCTGGGCCTGTCGTTGTAAACGACGCAACTGCGTATCAAGCTCTTTACGGATATCATCTACCCGGCTGAGATTGTCACGGGTATGACGCATCCGGGTCTCGGTTTCACGACGGCGGTCCTTGTAGTGAGAAATACCGGCGGCTTCCTCAACAAAGGCCCGCAAATCCTCGGGCCGGGCCTCAACGATTCGACTGACCATGCCCTGCTCAATAATCGAGTAGGATCGATGGCCAAGCCCTGTGCCGCGAAAAAGGTCGGTGATATCCCGACGACGGCAACGCGCCTTGTTCAGCAGGTAATCCGACGCGCCATCACGAGATAATGTGCGTTTAACAGAGATCTCGCTGAAGCGCGCGTAAGCCTGTGGCGTTTTGCCGTCGGTATTATCAAAAACCAGCTCAACCGATGCCTTGCCTACAGGCTTGCGTGCCTCAGAACCGTTAAAAATCACGTCAGTCATGCTGTCGCCGCGAAGTTTTCGGGCCGAGCTTTCGCCCATTACCCAGCGCACCGCATCAATAACGTTGGATTTACCGCAGCCGTTAGGCCCAATAATACCGGTGAGGTTTGCCGGAATAGTGATTACGGTCGGATCGACAAAGGACTTAAAGCCAGAAACTTGGATTCTTTTTAGGCGCATCGGGTCTTTCAGGTGGCTGACCCGAGCCAAACATGGCCAGGCCGACGAACGCTTGGAGCAGTTACGCCGGGCGACTCGGTAAGTCGCTTCTGGGGTCGTGAAAGTAAAGAAATTAAGCGTATCAACTTGAGTGGGAATTATATCGGACTTGGACTTAACATCGGGTCTTTATCACTCCACTGGCACTGTGTCGCGCATCGATGGCCTTTGGACGAAAACTGAGTACCAACTTGCCAATCCATCACGGCCTTCACGCCAATTCTCATCAGCATACCGAAAATCGAGATAGCCAAGCATGCAGCCCACCGCAATACTGCCGATGGTCAGTCGGTTATCCAGTAGCGAACGCCGCTCCTCTAGCCAGTCGAGGCTTTGATTCATAGTTGTAGCCTGGCGATCACACCACCTCGGCCAACAGTATTCGCCCGGCCGACGACGCTCCTCAACTAACCGGAGAATTGCCGCATCCAGGATGCCATCGGCCAGCGCCTGGAGACGAAGCGCTACCAACCGGGTTGTCAACTCAAGCGGAAACAGCGGTTCACCGTCATGCATTGTGTCAAGGTGCTCACAAATCACTCGAGAATCAAAAATTTCTGCCCCGTCGGGTGTAATTAGGACGGGCACCTTACCGAGCGGATTGGCACCCCTCAGATCCGTTTGCGGATCCCAAGGATTGGTTAAAACTCTGTCTATCTGGCCACTAAGGCCGGTTTCTATCGTCATAACGCTGACTTTACGCACATAAGGCGAAGTCGCCGAGTATCGAAGCTGCATCATCGCTATTTAGTCCTTGCTTATTAAGGGCTCGCGGTATTGCGGGAACTGCGGGAAACTGTTAGATTGCCGCGCCTTTCAAAATTTCGGGCGTATTCGACTCATATCACAGGCCCAGTGTAAACCAATGGCAAGCACCAAGAAGAAAGTTAAAGTGGATCTGATCCACGGAGTTAAACCGCATCGGCCCAAGCGGGGCGAACGCTATATGGGTGAACTTCAGGTAGCACATTTTCGGGAAATCCTCAACGCCTGGAAAAACGAACTGCTAGACGATACTGAGCGCACTGTGACGGTCATGCAGGACGAAACCGTTAACCTGCCTGACCCAAACGATCGCGCGACCCAGGAAACTGACCGCTCTTTAGAGCTTCGCACCCGGGATCGTGAACGCAAACTGGTTAAGAAAATCAATGAATCTCTCGCCGATCTTGATACCGGCGATTACGGTCATTGCGAAGAATGTGGTGTCGACATTGGTATCAAGCGCCTTGAAGCCCGACCCACCGCAACTCTGTGCATCGACTGCAAGTCCCTTAGTGAGATTCGCGAAAAGCAAAACGCCTGAACCGCTACTTCCTGACGCTTTGATAAAACCGCGCTCCGGCGCGGTTTTTTTTGGGTAAACGCTGACCTGGAACCGACTCGAACGGTACACTACGGGTCATCTTTGTAGACTCGCTTCGAATTGCATGTACGATCTCGTCATTCGCAACGCCTCCATTGCCCACTCGGACGGCACTACTGCTGCCGGCGACGTCGCTTGCCAGAACGGGCGTATCGCGAAAATTGATAACATGATCAGCACTGTGGGGCGCGAGCACATAGACGCCGCTGGCCGATTACTAATACCGGGCGTTATTGATCCCCAGGTACACTTTCGTGAGCCAGGCGCCACGGATAAGGAGGATCTGGCTTCAGGGTCACGGGCCGCCGTACGTGGAGGAGTAACCAGCTTCCTGGAAATGCCCAACTGCAACCCCCCAACCACGGACCAGGAACAACTGAATTGGAAGCTGGCCCGTGCGGCTTCAAGCTGTGCAGCCAATTTCGGCTTTTTTATCGGTGCTACCAGCGACAACCTCGAGGCACTCAACAGCGTGCATCCTGCCTGTGGCATCAAGATTTTTATGGGATCCAGTACCGGCGACTTACTGGTCGACAAGCAAGAGCATTTGGAACGAATTTTCGGCAATGGCCAACGCCTCATTGCCGTCCATGCCGAGGATGAGACCCGGATCCAAGATCGAACGCGGACTTTGCTAAAAGAGGGTGAGACCGCCGATTATGCTTTGCACTCACGAATACGGGACCCCCAAACGGCCCTGATTGCGACCGAGCGAGCGCTGGCTTTATCTGAAAAATATGGCCGGCGACTGCATATCCTCCACCTTTCTACCTCAGAGGAAGTCGAGCGGTTGCGTCGCCACAAGCCCGACCAGGTAACCTGTGAGGTGATCCCCAACCATCTTTTTCTAAATACCGATGATTACGCCCAGTTAGGATCGCGAGTACAGATGAATCCCCCGATTCGTAATCCAACCAACACGTCAGGGCTATGGTCTGGCCTTCATCAAGGCATCATAGATATTATCGCCACCGACCATGCGCCACATACGTTGGCCGAAAAAACTCGACCCTACCCTAACTCTCCTGCTGGAATGCCCGGAGTGGAAACGTCGTTGCCTTTGATGCTGACGGCAATGCAAGCAGAACAGTGCACTTTGGCCCAAGTACAACAATGGATGTGTTCGGGTCCGGCGCGGGTATACGGTATTAAGAACAAGGGGCAGCTGGCTGAGGGTTTCGATGCAGACCTGACGCTGGTGGATATTGAGACGATGCGGCCAGTTCGTGACAATGAAATATTCAGCCGCGCGGCCTGGAGCCCTTACGCAGGCCGCGAGCTCACTGGATGGCCCAGCCACACCATCGTCGGTGGCCAAGTGGTTTTCGACAATGGCCAGATTCGGCCAGGTGTTTTTGGTAGAGCCTTGGAATTTTCCAGGCCGGACTAAATTTTCGCCAAACACCCTCATGCAAGCCAGTGGGGTAACCGAGGTAACGGCTTAAGCCTGGCCACCTCGTTAGCAGTCAGCTCTCAAGTCAGGCGCGCCTACTCTCCCAAGAGTCAGGTCGCTACGCGCATGGACTCTATCGAAGATCTACGGTTCGATTGAGGTGGGTAATCGCAGCGCACGTGTTATCACAAAACACGCTTTGCGCACCTCTGGACTGATGCCCTTTACAGATAACCGTCCTGGGCTGGGGCCCGGAATTTATTCGTTAACTGACTCAGAACTCCTCTACCGTATGCTGGTGCAAAGTACGACGATCACTGAATGCCTGGGCTAGCGTATTGGCGTCCATGTACTCAAGTTCTCCCCCCGATGGGACCCCACGGGCCAGACGACTCACCGTCAAAGGTTTGTCTTCAAATAGGTCGCATAGATAATCAGCTGTCGCTTCGCCTTCAACCGTAAGGTTAGTCCCCAGGATCACCTCCTGAACGCTTCGCTCAGAAACGACCTGCAACAACCGCTCAACCCCCAACTGATCCGGGCCGATGCCATCAAGCGGAGACAAGTGTCCCATCAACACAAAGTAGTAGCCGGTATAGGCTCCTGCTTGCTCAATGGTATCCAGATCTGCGGGAGTCTCCACGACACATAGTAAGGTTTCGTCGCGTTTGCCTGACTCGCAGATACTGCAAAACACCTGTTCACTGAAATTGTTACAACGCTGGCAGTGTTTTACGTTCGATACTGCATCCCTCAGGGCGTCAGCTAAAATCTGCCCACCCTCACGGTCCCGCTCAAGCAGGTGAAAAGCCATCCGTTGAGCGGTCCTCGGCCCAACGCCAGGCAGACGACGCAACGCCTGCTTAAGTTGATCTATGACGTGGCCGTCAGCCATTGAGACCAGGCAGGTTCAAGCCCGGGATATTCATCCCCGCCGCCAGTCCACCCATTTTTTCCTGAGTTGTTTTCTCAACCCGGCGAACTGCATCATTCACGGCGGCCGCTACAAGGTCCTCCAGAACCTCTTTGTCGTCACTAAACAGGTTGTCATCTATCTTTACCCGGCGTATATCATGCCGACAGGTCATTATCACCTCGACCATACCGCCGCCGGCGACACCGGTGACTTCAATATGTGCAAGCTCTTCCTGCGCGCTCTTCAGTTGCTCCTGCATCTCCTGAGCCTGTTTCATGATATTACCCAAAGGTCCTTTCATTCAGTTCTCCCTTGTTGTTTACCGGGCCGTACCGAGTCCGGAACCACGGTTGCATCGAACCGCTCCATAATATCCTTAACCATCGGATCCTCCATTAATTTTTGGTAGACCTCGGCCTTTTCCTCGGAATCATGGCGGGCCCGGTTTTGCGCCGGGGTCTCAGGTGAATCTTCACCCCCGTCGATCAGTTTTAGCTTGACTGGTGAGCCAGTGAACTGGCTAAACGCATTCTCTAAAGAGGCCTGACGGGACTGGCTATGTAGTTTGGCCAGATTGGGTTTCAGTGACACGATCAACACCCTTTTTTGAGGATCGTAGCTCTGCGGCGAGAGGTTCATGGCAAATTCCCGACTCACACCTTTTAACCCTGAGTCGCCGACGAACGTAGCCCACAGGTCGGGGTCGGCCAGGTCGGTTTCTGGTGGGGACGTTGGGCTTTGGCGTAAAGCGGATTCAGCGGGGAAGGCTGAATCTACTGAAGCGCCAGTGGTGCGAGCTGGGGCCGCACCTGAGACCACAGCTTGGCTTCGAGTTTGCTGCTTGTGAACCGGGGTCTTTTGGGCAAGCGGTTCATCGCTCAACCCTGCCTCACCTTCACCCGCTGGGTGGAAGGTCAGCATCCGCAACAAAGTCATTTCAAAGCCCGATACCGGGTCTGGCGCAAGCAGCATGTCTCGTTTACCTAACATGCCAATCTGATAGTACAGCTGCACATCTTCCTTAGTCATCGCACTGGCAAGATGCACTACCAAATCTGAATCCGCCTGCTTGGCTGACGCTGCCTCGGGCAAAATCTGGTAAAGCGAGACGTCGTGCAGCACCAATAACAGGTCATCAAGGGCTGCCATGTAATCAATCGCGCGGGATGCCATTTGCGCCACAGTATCAATCAGTGTCGACCCATCGGCCGCCGCCAGGGCACGTAATATCGTATCAACCTGTTGTTGCTCGATCATACCGAGCATTTCACGTACCTCGGCACCAGTAACCCGGCCGTTACCAAAGACAATCCCCTGGTCCAATAAACTCAAGGCGTCGCGCATGCTGCCAGATGCCGCCCTGGCCAAGGTTGCCAGCCCCACTTCATCGGCCTCCAACCCCTCTGCGTTGGCTATCTTTTGCAGTTGGCCGGTAATTTCTTCAGGCTTTAACACACGCAGATTGAACTGCAAACAGCGTGAGAGAATCGTCGGCGGTAGTTTCTGCGGGTCGGTGGTGGCCAACAGAAATTTTACATGCGACGGAGGTTCTTCAAGTGTCTTAAGTAGGGCGTTGAAGCTATGCCCGGACAACATATGCACCTCGTCAATCAGATAGACCTTATAGCGGCCCAGGGTCGGGGCATACTGTACGTTGTCCAGGATTTCTCGGGTATCGTCGATTCGAGTCCTCGAGGCGGCATCGATTTCAAGCAAATCTATATAGCGACCTTCGTTAACGCCGATGCAGGCTGGGCACGACCCACAGGGCTCAGCGCAGGGTGCCTGCTCACAATTGAGGGCTTTGGCCAGCAGTCGTGCCAGCGTGGTTTTTCCAACACCTCGGGTGCCAGTAAAAAGAAAGGCATGATGCACCCGGTTCTGTTCCAATGCTGTGGTCAGGGCTCCCACCACGTGAGCCTGGCCAACAACGTCAATGAACCGCCGGGGTCGCCACTTTCGGGCGAGCGCCTGGTAACTCATGAGAGCCTGGTTAAAAAGTAGAAACGCATCTTTGCCCCTGACGCTTGATTGTTGCCTCGGATCGAATTGGAGACGGCGCCAGCCAGCCTGACCCCAGCACCCGATTCGGATGCTACGGCTGCTTCCTTCCGGACCTGACCGGGTTCACAACCTTCCGCCACCGGGGAGGCCGACCGCCGCCGCCATATCGATTTACACCAGGCGTTGATCCCGGCATGCCAACAATTTTAACACCGGGCCAAGCCATTACAGGCAATTGTCTTTCAGGCCCTTAGAGTTTTCGCATCAGGCAGAATTTTCCGTCGGGCTCTGCGGCTTCAAAATAAGGCTTGTCGACAATATTTTCGACAATAATGGTCCCGCCAGCTTCGAGTGCCGCGATGTGCTGAGCGAAACCGGCATCAGCCCACAGATGGGTATGAATCGTGCAGGCGAACACGGCTCCACTTCGAAGCACTCGGAAAATCTCATTCAGTGCCCCGGGCCCGACATGACCATGAGTGAAGGTGCCGCAGGATATCCCCGCATCATAGATGGCATCAGCAATACCCAATGTTCCCTCAAGATCCGACTCAAGCAACTCATGGTAAATATCTTTTTCAGCCGCGGCCGCCAGCATCTGGGGAGAAAAATCGAGCCCGTCGATGGAGCTGAATCCAAGAGCTGCCAGGCGTTCCCCGACCAGCCCTGTACCACACCCCACATCCAGAATTCGAGCAGCGCGATCCTCAAGCGCCTCGTCGAGTATTGCAGCAATCTGAGCAGGTGCGATATATCCCAACCCATTTTCCAGGTGAGCATCATAGGTCTTGGCCCAATCGCGATACAACGCCCGGGCCTGGTCGGAGCTTTTAAGGTCATACGCTCGTGCCAATAACGTCTCGGACGATTGCGAGGCGATGTCGCTTTCTTTCGAATCCTCAGGCATGGTTTTCTCCAAAAGCGCCAGACCCCATCCTAAACCCACGCAATCAGCGGTAACAAAACTGCGCTGAACCCACTGATCGTTGAGAAAATCGGAACACCCATGAACGCCAACAGGATCAGAGCCAATAAGGCCCAATTGCCATAGCGCCCATTGTAATAACGATAAGCCTGGGACAAGGCGCGAGGGAGTAGGTAAGGAAGAATGTAATGTCCATCGAGCGCGCCGATCGGCAATAAGTTAAACATCATTAGCAACAGGTTGATTTGCGCAAGATAGATGAAAAACAGGCGAGGACCCTGACTGGAAAGATCCACCCACCCCCAATCCAACAATAATAGATAAGCATTGATGCTGATAATAGCCAACAGTAAATTCATGGCGGGCCCGGCAGCAGCCACCAGCAAGTCGGCATAGCGCGAGGTAAATCGGCGAGGGTCGGTCGGCACAGGTTTGGCATAACCAAAGCCGATAAAAACCACCATCAACAGGCCCATAGGGTCAATGTGGGCCAACGGGTTAATGGTTAAACGCCCGGCACGACGAGCGGTGTCATCGCCGAAGCGAAGCGCAACAAAAGCGTGGCCGAACTCATGGAACGACAAAGACACAACCAGCGCCACAAGAATTACTATGAACAGAACCCACTGCCCCTGGGCAAGTAAGGGAATCAACTGATCACCATTAAAAATTCAAAAACCATCGTGATACGTTGTTGCTCATCTGGATCAGGTTGCACAGCGACCTGCAGGTTAATCATGAATCACAGAAGGATACATGAAAAATGAGTTTAAGACGGCTCACTCGGGCGATACGTCTGATGCAACGGCCCATTTTATAGCCCGCCTTGGTGGTCGTACCGCGTTTAACCCGCTTTGCAAGCTTCACCCTGATACGGACCTTTTGAAAAACAGGGTTTGCTATGAGGCTTTGTACGTGTATGGTTGCCCTTTCTCCTTTTTGCCTAGATCGATATGACTCAGCCCTGCATTATTACCGTTGCCATTACTGGTGCAGTCCCCAGAAAAAAGGACAATTCTGCTGTACCGATCAGTACCGCCGAGCAGGTGGAATCGACTCACGCTGCCTTTGAAGCCGGTGCGAGCCTGGTACATATCCATGTCCGTGACGAGCAAGAGAACCCTTCTTCGGATCCACAGCGTTTTGCCCTCGTGCAAGAGGGGATCAAAAAACACTGCCCTGGAATCATCATCCAGTTTTCGACTGGTGGACGTGGCCGCGAGGCTGACCAGCGCGGGTCCATGCTACACCTTGCGCCCGATATGGCCTCTCTGGCAACCGGTTCGGTCAACTTTCCTGGAATGATTTATGAGAACCACCCAGAACTCATTGATCAACTGGCTAGTAATATGCTGAAACAGCATATCAAACCGGAGGTCGAAATCTTCGATCTGTCGATGCTTTACTCTGCCGCCGCGCTGGTGGAACGAAGCCTGATCAAAGCCCCAGTTCACGTTCAGTTTGTGATGGGAGTACCAAACGCCCTGCCTCCACGACGAGACATTCTTGAATTCGAAGTTGCGCAACTATCGACTGTCATGCCGGATGCAACCTGGACTGCGGCGGGGGTAGGTCGCGGGCAACTCGAGGTTAATCACTGGGCGTTGGAGATGGGCGGCCACTGCCGGACAGGGCTGGAAGATAATCTGCGTTTCGATAAGTCGCGCCTCGCCCAAAGCAACGCCGAACTTGTCGGGCGCGTGGCGACCCTGTGTTCGGATTACAATCGTCATTCAGCAAGCCCGACAGAAGCCCGGCAGATTCTCGGACTGCAATCCTGATCTCAAACTAATCGGAGGTCCGCAATCAACGGCAGGTGATCTGAAGCCTGTCGCGCGAGACTCAGTCGCGAGGGCAACAAGCTATCAATTTCCAGGGCGCCGCGCACATAAAGGCTGTCTAGTGGCCTTACCGGCGCGTAAGCTGGGAAGGTGCGTGGCATTCGCCTGGTGCCAAAAAAGCCTGCTGGATGCATCACCTGGCGCCCTAAAGTGCCCCATATGTCATTGAGATCACCAGCAACGAGGGTGGGTGTGTCAGGTGCGATTCGGGTAAAGGTCGCATGACCTAGCATTTTCTTTAACTGCATCCTTCGCTCGATGCCCGAAAGGCCCAGATGCAGATTAAACAGATGCAGGGTGCGACTTCGAGCCTCACCCGAAGCGTTATCATCCAATGATATCCGTGCCCGGGCATAAAGGGCGCCACGACGTTTTTTTGGACCAATAGTCAGATCAATATTGTTACTGTCAAGCAGCGGCCAGCGACTAAGGATTGCATTACCGTAACCGTGACCGGTTCGAGCCTTTACATTCGCCACCCAAAGCCGGTGATTCAATCCAATCGCCTCGCCCAGTACATCAACCTGATGAACATTCGCAGACGACTTGCTATATCGGACCACTTCTTGCAAAAGGACGATGTCCGGGCGGTAATGATTTATCACTTCCACAATACGCGGCAGATCATAGCGTCGATCGATCCCGCCAATACACTTATGAATGTTATAAATCACCAGTCGAATTTTCACGGTACAATCTACTCCTGAAAATGGCTCTTACAAGTCTCCAGCTGTGATGTTAAGGCGTCCAACAGTCTACCCCCCGCGTACCTATCAACAAATCGCCAGCCCCATGACCCGCCTTGTGCTGTCTCGTCTCGTTGACCGGCTTGCCGCATTGGTAATAGCGGCCCTGTTAGCACTTTTTTGCACCTCGACAGTTGCCAGCAGTACTGTCATGACCCCGTTCGAATCCCACTACTCCGTCGACTACTCTGGCTTTAAGGCATCACGCGTGGTATCTCTGGAACGCACCGGGTCTGACTATATTCTGCGTTCAACGACCACACTTAAAGGTCTTGCACGGTTGTCGGGGTTTGGCCCGGTTTACGAGGTTTCCCGGTTCGAAATGCACGATGGCGTTATCCGCCCCCTACTCTATACCGTTGGCAACGACCAGAACAAACATAAGCGCGATATCCGTATCGAATTCGATTGGAAGAGCGGGCTCAGCCGAGGCTTCGCCAAAGATAAAGAACAGACTTTTCCGCTTAAGTCAGGCATGCAGGATCCGCTCACCTTTGAACTGATGGCTCGCCTCGAATTCACGCGCGGTCAACGGGCACCACACTATCTTGTGCACGAGGGACACCGAATTCGTGACTACGTATTTATTGAGCAAGAGTCTGAGACACTTAAGATTGCCGGACAATCTGTTGCGACCACGCGGTTCTTTATTGACCGAAGCAGTTCGCGCGAGCTGTACTACTGGTTTGCATCGAAACCACATTTCACAGCGATCCAATTGCGCCAGGAACACAAGGGTAAGGTCAAGGCGACCGTGATACTCAAGCACAGCACAATGCTTGAATGAGTGGGAAAAGACTAAGTAATACTCAGCGGCGGTACAAGGTCAACAAACGCCTGAATGGGTGCCTGTGCTCGCTGGCAGCAAACATACTCGACGTTCTTGAGTTCGGCGTCACGAACCGAAACATAATGAAGCCGCTTGGGCCGTGACAAATGGCCGTAACAACAACTCACTGAGTCAGTCCCACTTTGCAAGAAAGCTCTCCTGGGGCGGGGCTTAACCTTTGTTTAGTTTCTACTGGCGCTCAGTGTGCAATGTCCTTGGCTCACAAACTGTTATCTATCAGGCTTGCCATTTGTTCACCAATCTGTACGGGGGAGCGAGCGATCGTAGCCCCAGCACAAGCCAAGGCATTCATCTTAGACTCGGCAGTGCCGGTGCCATAATGCATGATAGTACCCGCATGGCCTATGCGACGACCAACAGGAACCGACTGCCCGGCGATGTAAGCAACCACTGGTTTGGGATTTTCAATATCACTTAGGTAGGTGGCAGCGGTTTCCTCTGAACTACCGCCAACCTCCCCTATGAGGATAATACCGTCGGTCTGTGGATCCGCATTGAAGCGTTCAATGCAATCCACAAATGAGAGACCACAAACCGGGTCCGCACCGATACCGACACAGGTCGACTGGCCAAGGCCATTACGAGTCGTCTGCTCAACTGCCTCGTAGGTTAGCGTACTGGATCGTGAGACGATACCGACACGGCCGGCCAGGAAGATGCCCTGTGGCATTATCCCAAGAGTACACTGTCCCGGCACAGCGATGCCTGGGGTATTGGGGCCCACCAACACCGTATTTGAGCTCTTAAGTTTTGAGTGAACCCGAACCATATCCAGTATAGGAATTCGTTCTGTGATACAGACCACCAGTCCGACACCTGCATTGATGGCTTCTTCGATCGCATCGGCCGCATTCGCCGGCGGCACAAAAATCACGCTGGCTGTGGCCCCAGTCTCACTGACCGCATCACGAACTCGATCAAAAACTGGGATGCCCAGGTGACTCGTACCCCCTTTCCCCATGCGCACGCCGGCGACGACCTGGGTGCCAGTGGCTAACGCCCGCTCGGCATGAAAGGAGCCTTGTCGACCGGTAACGCCCTGGAAAATCACACGGGTCGCACTGTCAACAAGTATGCTCATCGCCCGCGGCGCCCCGGACTGTTAAGCCAGCGGCCAATCTGTCCGACGATTGGACCGCGAGACTTTGGGCGATCCGGTGTAGCGGCTGACTCAACGGCCATTTTTGCCGCAGATGCCAGATCCGGCGAAAAATGAATCGACAAGCCTGATCGCTCAAGGCGGGAAATTGCCAACTGTGCATTAGTGCCCGCAAGGCGCGCGACAATATCCACTGTTATCGGTTTTTCAAGGTGTGCAAGCAGTAGACCATCGGCAATCGTATCGCAGCGCATAATACCGGCTCCGAAAATATTAATCAGCAGACAGCGTATACGCGGGTCTGTCAACGCTAACAGGAATGCCTGTTTGACTCGGCTAACTTCAAGTACAGGAGGCACGTCGAGAAAGTTCGCAGGCTTGCCACCCAAGTCAACAACAGCGTCGAGGGTCGCCATGGCCAGTCCTGCGCCGCTGGAAAATGTACCCACGTTGCCATCTAAGCGAATGTAGTTAAAACCGTAACGTGAAGCAGACTCCTCCATAGCGTCGGTTTCAGCCCGCGAGCCGAGCGAAGCCATCTTGGGCTGACGAAACAAGGCATTGTTATCCACAACCATTCGCCCATCCAACGCTATCAACCGACCGTTTTCCTGTATGCCAAGCGGATTTATCTCGATCAGTGAAAGGTCGTAAGTCACAAATAGCTGATACATACGCTGAAGGATATCGGCAAAGATCGCACAGGAGGTTTGCTCAAGCCCCAGCGCCGAACCCAGTCGCACGCCAACTTGCTCGGCAATCTTGGAATCCGATCCCAGCAGTGTCTTGATGAGACTTTCAGGGGCATTACGAACCTGTTCTTCGATGTTTTCCCCACCGCGGGTTGTTGCCAAGCAGACAATTTCTCTAGATTCACCATCGACCAGCAGTGCAATAAACAATTCTCCCTGGGTCTTTACCTGGGGTTCTATATATACCGCGCTGACGCACTGACCGGCGGCTCCCGTCTGCGGGGTGACCAGGGTTGCGCCCAACATCGAAGCGGCGGCGCAAGTAACATCGTCCAGTGAGTCCGAAAATCGAATTCCTCCAGAACGAGGCGCATCATTAAAACTGCCTTGTGCGCGACCCCCCGCATAAATCTGCGCCTTGACTGCCCAAGGGCCGTACCCCAACTCCTGGGCAACCTCTCGGGCCTGAACTTCTGTGATTGCAACAGACCCAGGCAGCACCGGGATACCCCACTGGCGCATAAGATCCTTGGCCTGGTACTCAAAAAGGTACATGACGATTCAACACAGATGCCAAGCAGTCGCACCGGCAACCTTCTGGATGGTCACAACGAGGCTTCACTGTCGACAATGAGTACTATTTTCCCGAAGTGTCCAGACGATTCCATAAGTTTGTGAGCCTCGACAACCTTCTCCAAAGGAAATACCTTGTGTACCAGGGGGGTTATTTTCCCATCCGAAAATAACCCCAGTGTCTCGCTCGCAAAACGGCCGACAATGGCCGCCTTTTCGTCAACCGGCCTCGGACGCAGGACTGAGCCTGCGATCTTCTGCCGTTTTACCATCAATTGCGCAAGGTTGAGATCGCTTTTTGCGCCACCCATCACGCCAATCAGCATCAAAGTACCATTCACAGCGAGAGATTTGAGGTTCGCATGCAGGTATGCCGCACCGATGTGATCGAGGATAACGTCTACCCCACGACCGTCCGTCAGTTTCGCTACCTCTTCTTGGAAGTCCTGTTGCTGATAATCAATGACATGATCCACGCCAAGATCTCCTACCCGCTGGACCTTCGTTGTCGACGCGGTTACCAGAATTGTCACTGACGGCGCGAGCGCCCGACACAATTGAATCGCTGCCGTATTCACCCCACCACCGCCGCCATGAAGCAACACTTGCTGTCCATCGAGAAGTCCGGGAAATTGAAAGAGATTAAGATGGGCGGTAATGTAAGTCTCGCTTACGCAAGCAGCCTGCTCCCAACTCATGCTTTCTGGAATTCTCATTAAATGTCCGGGCCAGGCAACCGAAAACTCAGCGTAGGCTCCACCACCCACCAGGCCCATCACGCGGTCCCCACAACGCCACTGATCTACACCGTCACCAAGGGCCGCAACTGTACCCGCGATTTCCAGTCCCAGGATATTTGAATCCCCCGGCGGAGGTGGGTAATTCCCCTGGCGCTGGACCATGTCCGGCCGGTTAACGCTGGTGGCGACTACTTTTACCAATACCTGCCCTGGCCCGGGGGTCGGCTCAGGAACGGATGCCACCCGCATGACTTCAGGGCCACCAAAGCTATCATTGACAATTGCTTTCATCATGTTCGGCTCCGCATTTCGCAATACTCCGAGTGAAGTCTACTCTTGTCAGACCAGAACCAGCTTAAACTACTGGCGTCCTACTCTACGATGGCTGACCGGATATAGGAGCCGGGCATCGGCTCGCAATTTGGGCTGCGCCCAGTACGCTCAACTTCTGGTATACATTATACGCAGAAATTTAAACCCTGAACTCCACTTTATTGCGTAAGCTAACATGTGCCGGTGGTGTCACTGTCTTGGCAGTTAAAAAGCTGTTTCGGGAGAAAATTAAAAATGAAAGCCTACAAGAACACCGAATTCCTCGATAGCCCGGATGCCCGGTTATTGCGCATCGTTGCCGAATTTGTTGAACCCGCTGCGCGGTTTAACCGAAACGAAATCGAAGACACTATCGTATTCATGGGTTCGGCCCGAGCCCCTGAATCTGTTGATGGCGCCGAAGCTGGACCACCGCCCAATGATGATACCCAGGTGAAAAACTGGAAGGCGATGGCCCGCTACTACCAGGATTGCCGTGAATTGGCCAAAAGGATCACCAACTGGTCTAAGAGTCTGCCTGAAGGGCATCGGCGTTTTGTGGTCTGCTCTGGCGGCGGTCCGGGCATCATGGAAGCCGCTAACCGGGGTGCCTCGGATGCCGACGGGATCAATATCGGCCTTGGAATCTCCTTGCCAAACGAACAGGGGAACAATCCCCACATCACCCGTGAACTGTCACTGGAGTTTCATTATTTTTTCATGCGCAAATTTTGGTTTGCCTACATGGCAAAGGCCGTGGTGTTCTTTCCTGGCGGCTTTGGCACCATGGACGAGCTTTTTGAAATACTTACTCTCCTGCAGACTGGCAAAATCCGCAAGCACCTGCCTCTGATCCTTTTCGGTACTGACTACTGGAAACGCGCAGTGGATTTCGAGATGCTGATTGAATATGGCACCATAAACAGGAGTGATCTGGAACTGTTTTTGATGACTGATTCGGTTGATATCGCCTTCGATTACCTCACCGAACAATTGTCACGGTACGGCGTAAAAGAACATGGCGCCACGCTTTGAAACTTCGCAAGCAGCGTCAGTCTGGCGCTTTGCAGCAGCTACTCTCTGTAAGAAGCCAGACGTAAACGCCTATTGAGCAACGGATGCCGCCCACGCCCGCGAAGATTACATCCCACGTTGTTGTCGGCTTCGGTGACTTTTGATCGGCTATCCCGTCGAAGACCTTTATGCTTCTTTCTAGTTGGCTGTCCGGTTTCGCGTCAACCAGTCATCCACCATGCCGACTGTCGCATCGATGACCTCGAGGTGCATTCCTTTTTGGGCCGCGATCAATGCAACCAGCTTGTCAACCCGTTCTATTTCCTTTGCTCCACCTGCCAATGCCCGGGCTGCTGAAGATGGGCTGGCAAGCGAGGTTGCCGCTTTCGCATATTTTTCGAAAGGCACAAAATCAGCCGCTTGACCACCGAGGTCAATGCACAGATTCACCACCCAATCATAAACAGCACGGCTGGCCTCGATATTACTGTGCACCGCATCCTTGATTGGCCGCATCTGATCTTGCTGAACGCACCGGTAATTACCCGTCATCAGCATTGCCCATTTTGCCAGGGGCACGAAAATTGACTCGTGAACACGCAACTTGACCGGAACTTCAGTTAGATCGCCGTCACCGAGATCGAAGCGGGCGGCCTCGATATCCTGCTCAAGTTGTAGCAACATCTGGGTATGCGCCTGCGACACAAACCGCGCGGCCTTGAAGTTGGTCGGTAGCCGCACCTCTAAGATATTGGGCTTCTCTTCGGGAGGACGAAAGGCTTGTGGGTCGGGGCTGCACAAAGTCAGCAGATCCGGATCAAAACTGTCCCAAAGGCCGGGTTCTAAGAAACAAGTCCGCAGATTATCGGTATCCAGTCCGGGGATACGTTTCAGATAAGGCAGCAAGGGCATGTTGGTGATCGCCATCACTGGAACCTGTGATGCAGCGATCCGTCCGACCAGTTCACGAACACCAAAAGCACTGTATTGTGGTTCCTGCATTGCCAATACCACAAGATCATAAGCCCCCGGGTCTACACCATTGGGCTGAGACGCAATCAGATTACCTGCCAAGTCGCTAGAGTGAATCTCGACAAGACTGTCCCGCGCTTTGATCGGCATCCGAACAACCGAACCTGAACTATTAAAGAGCGCCGCCGTGGTTTCTCGACAGATCAGTGTGGCATTGTGGCCCGACAACAGAATTTTGGTCGCAAGCAGTGATCCATAGGATGCGCCCAGGATCAGGACGTCATACTTTCGGGCATCGCCCGAATGGCTTTCGACAATCGAGCCATTTTCCGAAATTTGCCTTTTCCCCATCGCCAGATCCCAGGTAGTTTTTAAACGGCCGGCGATTCTAACGCAAACCAAACTCATGGGGCCATAAGCCCGGGGCAATATCAGAGATTCGAGGTTGAAATCCTGCCCAACCGGGTTGGCAAGTGACGGCACATTAGTTAGTCTTGCAGACTGTCTCGCAGTGCAAGGATCTGCTGCCAGGTCGATTCTGGTATTGAGATAATGCCATTGGATGCAGTTCGATAATCGCGCTCTCGCTCACCTGGCACCTCGACCCGCTCGAAGCCTGGTGCCGGTGGACACTCACGTAATTCCTTCAGTACCTCTTCGGCTGCAATCTGTGCTGCGGGGGACTCTCGAAAATCTTTGGAATCAATAGTAATGAGCAGCCAGTTGCCTTCTGTGGTTGATGGGCCAAGCATAGCTTCGCCGATCAACTCACCCACCAGCGCTAGCCCGTAACCTTTTTGCCCCCCGGCTGGCAAAATCGCCCCTCCGTTGAAGTAATCCTCAGGATCACGGGTTGGATTTCCATGAGCATCAATCAGGCAATCTTCCGGCAACAAAGCACCAGCACTGCGAGCTGCATAAATCCACCCACCCGCGATTTTCGAGGTCGCGAAGTCGAGCACCACCGGCCCATGCTCACCACCGGGTATGCCAATGCACCAGGGATTAGTTGGCAACATCGCGCGCGCCCCGCCATATGGGGCTACCTGGCGCCATTTACGCCGATTACCGCCACCCACACAGATAGTCAAAAACCCCTGTTCGGCAGCAGTATCAGCAAAAGCACCGTGACGACCGGTATGCCCAACATGGCGAATAGCCAATACAGACATACCGCTCTCACTTGCCATCGCCATACCGTGTTGGTAGGCAAGATGCATAGCTGGAATGCCGATACCACCTCCCCCATTAATCTCCTCGGTACCGCGAACGGTCTTGCAAATGCGCGGTATAGCAGATGGCGTCATATAGCCATTTTGAAATTGCTCCGTATACTGCAATGTACGCATCACGCCGTGGCTTTCCATGCCGCAAAGACTAGTGTCGGCCAGATGCTCGGCAACTCGACCTGCGGTGTCCTCACTGCAACCAATCTGCACGAAAATGTCGGAAACAATATCAACTGCATGGCCTGCTTCGACATCCACACGGTCGCCGCGCAAAGTCAGTTTGGAGCGCACTGCAAAGGGCATGATCGCCCCTACGCCGGAAACGGGTCCGGTTGACTGGGATGGGTTGCCAGCCAAACCGACTTGGTCTGCATAAAGCAACGCATACCTTCAAAACCGTTTTCCCGACCATAGCCAGACTGCTTAAAACCCCCGACCGGCGACTGGGTCGCAGCGTTAAAGTAATTATTAATGTAGACGGTTCCAGCTTCGACCCGGTCAGCCAGACGCATAGCCCGGGTGATATCGCGCGACCAGATGCCAGCGGCAAGGCCATAAACGGTGTCGTTGGCGATACGAACCACTTCTTCTTCGTCTTCCCACTGCTCCGTCGAGACCACAGGCCCAAAGACTTCGTGTTGCGCTAGATCCGCGTTATTGGGTACATCCCCAAATATGGTGGGACCGATGTAATAGCCCCTGTCCTGGCACGCACTACGGCCATCCAGTAATATTTTGTGCCCGGCCTTCTCGGCTGCAGCGATCGATGCCAGCACGGCTTCATAGTGCCGTCGATTGGCAATGGGGCCAATCTGAGTGGCAGGATCTAGTGGATCTCCCACCCTCGCCTTGCCGGCGACGTCGATCAGTCTTTGGGTGAATTCGTCCGCGATAGATTTATGGAGCAGCAAGCGTGAGCCCGAAATACAGCTTTGTCCAGCGGCGGGAAAGATTCCCGCGGCGACTCCGTTCACAGCCAGTTCCAGATCGGCATCTGCTAGCACGATCTGGGGTGACTTGCCCCCCAGTTCCATGATGATGGGTTTGACCTGCCGCGCTGCTACGCTCGCGACAGCCCGCCCTCCTGCGGTGCCGCCGGTGAACGACGCCATTCGAACGTCGGGATGATCGATCAATGGTGCTCCCGTGGTGTCACCAAAACCGGTGACCACATTCAGTACACCCGGTGGCAAATCGGCCTCAAGAAGTACTTCCATCAGATCGAGCGTCGAACAGCTTGACTGTTCTGACGGTTTCAGGACTACGGTATTTCCTGCTGCAAGGCAAGGCGCGAGTTTCCAGATCAACGTGCCTAGCGGCGAGTTCCAAGGCAGGATCTGCGCCACCACACCGAAGGGTTCCCATTGAAGATAATTGTGCATATCAGGAACTTCGGCAGGAATAAGCCTGCCTTCGAATTTATCGCACATGCCTGCATAGTAGTGAAAGCTGTCTACCTGCCACGCATCCGCTTTAAGCGAGGGTGTGATATTTTTTGGCAGCTTGCCATTGTCGCGGGTTTCTATCTCGCCCAGTCGATCAGCATGTCGTGATATGGTGTCGCCGATACGCCGCATCATGCGGCCGCGCTCAGCCGGGTGCATTTTTCCCCAGGGACCATCATAGTAAGCGGACCTGGCGGCGCTAACAGCATGATCGATATCCTCTGCGTTGCAATCTGGAACCCGCGCCCAGACCTTCCCATCAGCCGGATTTTCGCTATCGAAATATTGTCCAGACGCAGGGTCACGCCAGGTATTGTCAACAAAATATTGAAATGTTCGCATCAGGACTAACCCCTTTGTTCGTGGACTACAATAACAGTCGGTCGATCTGATTTAAACGCCGCCTGAAAAACGTCCTGCATCTCTTGAAGACTATGGGTATCTACACCATGGCAATGACAGGCCTTCGCAAGCATCACAAAATCCGGGTTGACACCCTCTACCCCGACCCGGGCGATTTGACGGCCATCCATATCATCCTGAATCTGCTTTAATCCCCCGTTCTCCCAGATTATGACTGGTAACGCCAGCCCCAGTTCAGCCGCTGTGACCAGCTCTGGCATGGTGAACATAAATCCGCCATCACCAGCAAGAACAGCAACAGGGCTATCCGGCCGGGCTAGTTTTGCGCCAATCGCATTAGGCAGTGCATTGCCTAGTGCACAGTAGCCAGCCGGGTAAAACCAACGACGTGGCTCATGCATCGGCATAGCAAAGGCACCCGTGTATACCAGCTGGCAGGCGTCGCCCGCCCAGATTAGATCGTCGGGTGCAACCATGGCGAGTGCCTCGAGCACTGCTACATGCTGTCGTTCTGAGGGGGTCAGCCCAGCCTTGATCTCGGCGTGAACCTCATGCACCCTATTCTCTGCGATCTCACGTCTGTCGCTGTTATGACTGTCAAGAGCGGCGTGCACTTGTTCCATCACCGATTTTGCATCGGCGACGATACCAATATCGGCAGGGTAAAAATCGTTGATCTTGGTGGGATCTATGTCTACGCGGATCAGCTTACCTGTAAGGTTCATGCGTTCAACAAAACTGTCAGTTTCCGAAAGCTCGGTACCTACTGCGAGAATGACGTCCGCCTCAGGCAATAACTGTAAAACTTCCGGGCGTACGGTTGATGCCGACAGCGACAGTGGATGGTTGTCAGCGACGATGCCTTTGCCAGCAGTCGAAGCGATCACGATCGCCCCTGTTTGCTCGGCAATCGCGGTAAGCTCGTTACCTGCCTGCCAAGCTCCACCGCCAACCATGATCATAGGAGACCTGGCACCTTTTAATAACTTGGTCACTATATTGACCTGATCTACACTGGCCGATGGCAGCTTGGGCGGTATGACTGGCTGCCATTCGTCGTCGACTATTTCGGACTGTACGTCGATCGGGATCGAGATATGCACCGGCCTAGGCCTTTGGCTAACAAAAACTGCGAAAGCACGGGCCAGCAGCTCTGGGACGTCTTGCGCACGATGGGCGGTAGCGGTAAAAGCAGTCAATGGCTCAGTCACTTTTTTCTGTTCGGTGATCTCGTGCAGCACACCCCACCCTTTGCCAATGGTGTAACTTGCGGGCTCGGCGGATAGCAGCAGTACCGGTAGACTATCTGCATACGCCTGGGCGATCGCAGTACTCGCATTCGTTACACCCGGCCCTGATATCACTAATGCCACGCCGGGCTCACCAGTCGCCCGTGCCCAACCCTCAGCCATGAATCCGGCACCTTGCTCATTACGTGCCTGAATATGCCGAACACCCTCACCAAGGCCGCGACAGAAATCCAGTGTATGCACGCCCGGAATACCAAACACGGTATTTATGCCGTACTTCTCCAGTAACCGGATGGTGGCTGCGCCACAGGTCATTGGTTGACTCACTAAAGCCTCCTCTTACGTCACCAGTCCCTGCGCATAACTCTGCAAGGGCTGTTCGGGTCTGTGTTTGGAACGCAACACACGCAGATTAGAATAAAATTCTTCCAGATCTACCGAGTTGGTCATTACCAAGCGGCCTGGTTGCTCATCCTTGAAAGAAGAACGGCCATGCAGCACACGCTGATTGTTAAATATTAAACCCTCACCTTTTTTCAATGCAAAGGTCACCAGTAATTCTTGATCATAAACGATCTTCAAAAAACAGCGTATTGCACGATAACAGGGTTCAATCTCATCGAATGGCAGGTCAAGTGGTGCCATTTGCCGCTCGTTGATACGTATACCGGAGACCTCGTTCTCGCAATCTAACTGTATCATCGGCAAGCGGCACTGATACCAGCGGGGTAATTCGCCTTCGGCATGATCCGGATCATAACGCTGCCCCAGAACTGGGATACGTGTCAGTAGATCATAGTCTTCTGGAAATTGTGCCTTTAATCGGCGGGCCGCTTCGAACCCATCCGTTAATGTCGAATGTCCTCCTTTGCTGCTCGGCCGCAGAACCTGAAACAAAGTAATCCCAATGGTTGAGGTCCGATACGTTTCATCACAATGAGGTAGTAATGCTTGCCTGATGTCGCCAACATTATTGACCGAAGTTTTGTTTGAAAGTGGGTAATTGCCAAAATGCGTTTGCCGTCGCGTTCCAATAAGATCTATCAGTCTGTTCGATTCTGCCAAAGTACCTGGGATGCCTTTCACCTTACAAAAACCATAATCACAAACCGTCTCTAACAGTTCAAGCCTGACGGAAATGTCACTCTCAGCCTCATGAAAATCAAATACTGATGGGCCTTGGCCGATGCATGCATCCCACAGAATAGGCTTGCGCTTACGCTTGCGTCTTTCACTCTCAGAGTAACAATGCTCGCGTAACCAGCGGCCCTGATATTTCGATTGATGCCCATCACCAGACCAAATCAGAGTTATTCGATCAGTATCAAATATAAATCGAGCAATAGAGATATCATCGGGCAATTCATTCAGTCTCAGCCCGCGTACAGCATTCATTGATGTACCGCAAACTTCACACTCGCATTGGTGTCGCAGCCAGATCGAATGAAAACAGCTTTGGTGCCCGTCACCCCAGTCAACCCGTAGACCTTTTTTTACAATCGTCGCTTGTTGAATCTGATATTGAGAGTTCATTTCCATAACGTTATGTCCTCAGATGGCAACAGGTCACGCCTTAGAATCAAATCTGCTGCTTTTTCCGACATTGCAATTACTGTGGCAGTTGGGTTGCCTGTAATCTGCGTTGGCATGGCTGAGGCATCACAAACGCGCAGGTTTTCGGTGCCTTTCACACGAAGTTGCTCATCCAGAACAGCGGTAGGATCGCCCTTAGGTCCCATCCGGGCTGTCGAGCAGGGGTGATGCCCAGTGTAGGCCGTTGCCCGAATCGCCTCTATGATCTGGGCATCGCTAATTGCCCCCTTCCAAAGTCCGACCTCTCCCGTTAAATATTGTGATATTTGGGGCATAGCCATAATCTTGCGCATCGCTTTTACGCCACGCACCATTTCGTCTAGATCTTGCGGGTCAGAAAAATAGTTAGGGTCGATACGAGGTGGATCGTGTGGGTCAGCACTGACTAGGTGTACGTTACCCAACGATCGAGGTCGTTCCAGATTAATATCGATCTGAACACCCGGCTGAGCTACTTTCCGACCTCGGACCAGCAGTTTGCGACCCAGGCGTTGCATTAAAGGAGTCTTTTCGTCTGCGTCGTTCGCCAGATTTTCGTCTACGATCATCGGCGTCATAAACACCTCGAACTCAGGCAGTGCTCGATCTCCCAGCGCATGGAACAACACCGTAGAGAAAAAGGCTCCGCTGCCCGGTCCCTTGCCACTGAACAACCACTGACTCATTAACAAAGCGGCCTTATCAAGTCGCTGATAGCGGGCCAGGCTCAGATCCATCCGATCAGATCCATACTGCATGGATACATCCACATGGTCTGCAAGATGTGCACCCACCCCAGGAAGGTCCACAACTGTTTTGATGCCGTGTGTCGTCAGATGGTCCGCGGGGCCGATACCAGACAGCATCAGTGTATGAGGTGTACCAAATGCACCCTGGCAAAGAATGATTTCACGTCGGGCCTGGATCCGCTCGCCGTCAATAGTCTCGACGTCTACTGCGCGGCTACCCTCAAAACCCAGACGCGCTACCTGTCGGCCCGTAAGCACTGTCAGATTTGCAGGCACATCAGTAAGATAGGCGATAGCTGAGGATTGCCGCACTCCTCGGTAGATCGTGCTATCAGTGCGGGCAATTCCGGTGCGTTCCGGGCCATTTAGATCGGACAACGGCTTGTGACCCGCGGCAATAGCAGCCTCTACAAAAGCCTGCTCTAGAGTGCCAAAATTGGCTGATAACTCGGTCTTAAGAGGTCCATTGACACCATGCCAGGGTGTGGTGCGATTTCTTGCTCCTTGTGAGCGTCGAAAATATGGCAACAAATCTGAGAATCCCCATCCATCAAGGCCGCTCCGTCTCCAGGCGTCATAGTCTGCTGGAACTCCGCGCATATAAATCATGCCATTCATGATGGAGGATCCACCGAGGGCTTTACCCCGGGGAAAATATATCCGTCGCCCGTTTAACGATGCCTGCGGTACGGATTGAAATCCCCAGTCAAGCTTGGGATTACCGAAAATGAAACCGTTGCCGGCAGGCATTCGAATGAATAGGTTACGTCCTTTACCACCAGCCTCGATCAGGCATACATTAATCGACGGATCCTCTGACAATCGGGCTGCTAAGACACACCCCGCTGCGCCACCACCCGCAATTACGTAATCGAATTCCATAACCAGGCCTTCGCAATTTACATCTGATTGAACTGCTGGATCACTTCATCAGTGATCTGCTGGGTTGTATGGTGACCACCGATATCGCGCGTGGCAAACCCTGCATTTAAGGCGGAGTCAACTGCTCCTTCAATTTTTCTTGCGCAATCTGGTTCACCCGCGCTGTACTCAAGCAGCATTGCGACTGACAGGATTGTCCCACATGGATTGGCAATGCCCTGGCCCGCAATATCCGGCGCACTGCCATGGACTGGCTCGTAGATGGCAGGCCTGTGTGACCGCCCTTCTGATAGTTGTGACAAGCAGGCCGACGGCAGCATACCGAGTGAGCCTGCAATTACACCGGACTGATCAGAAAGAATATCGCCAAATAGGTTATCGGCCAAAATCACATCAAAATCGGCTGGACGGCAACCTAACTGGTAAGCCGCATTATCTGTAAACAAATGAGTTAACTCGATGTCGGGGAACTCATCCTGGCCGATGGTATTAACAACCTCTCGCCATAACTTACCAGTCATAAACACATTGGATTTATCGACCGATAACACTCTTTTACGACGTCGGCGCGCGACCTCGAACCCTATCCGTGCAAAACGTTCAATCTCTGCCTCAGTGTATTCGTTCAGATCATATGCGCGACGGCTTTCGCCGCTCTCATCGATTCCCCGGGTTGGCGAAAACATTGCGCCACCGCAAAGCTCCCGCATGACAATAAGATCCGTATTGCTGATGACTTCCGGTTTAAACGCAGTACGCTTAAGCAAGGCGTCATGGGCGCGCGCCCATCTCAGACAGGCGAAAACCTGTAGCTCATGCCGGAGCTTCATCAGACCATCCTGATCTTCAGGCCCACCTTCGATAACAATGTGATCCCATTTCGGATCACCGACCGCGCCAACCAGCAGCGCATCAGAAGCATGGGCCTTGCTCAAGGTTGTGGGTCGGATCACCGTTCCGTAACGTTCCCATGCCGCCCAACCCAAGACGTCTTCACTGATATCGAGCGGTAATCCAATAGATTTCGACGCAACTTCCAATACCTGCAATGCGGCATCGACAACCTCGGGTCCAATCCCATCTCCGCCAAGCGCCAACACTTTTAGAGCCATATCTATGTCCAACAAAAGGATGATTCCAATGAATTATTGAAGAATCCCTCAAACATGTAAACTGGTCCTTTTAGGAATTTCAAGTTTCATTATGCGAACCATCTATGAAGCCCTCGTTTAACGCCATACGTACCTTTGATGATTGAGGCCATCTGTTCGTGGAAAGATTCTTGGCGCACCCTTGGCTGGCCGAGGCGCCACCTTCGACACGTACTTCGCGTATCTGCAGGCAGCGATCAACGGCACCGGTATTGCCACTTTTTTCACCCCAGACCAGCGCCCAGGGGGCGAGATAGCCTGGTCCGGTGTGCGCTGCTAGCTTTAGTTAAGGCGGTCCTAATCACAGTTCACCTCCAGGGTTTTCCAACCTGGTCCGGCATCCGGTTTGAATACTAATATTCCAGTAATTGATCTAGGCTCAGGAGCTTCTCCTATTGAGGATCCTTATATCGCTCAAAAGCTTGGCACTGCGCTCCGAAGGGATGGCTTTTGTTATATCACGGGGCATGGTGTGCCTGAGAGAGATATACAAAACATATTCGATGCGAACCGTCAATTTCACGCTCTTCCTGAGGGGGATAAAACAGCAATCAGTATCAACCCAACTCATCGTGGGTATATCGGCCTGGGCACTAACACAACGCTGAGTTCGTCAGTCGAAACGCCTACGCGACCGAACAGGTCTGAATCATTCATTGCGATGCAGCAAGTAGATCCCGATCACCCCAACTGGGGCACCGCTATCTTTGGACCAAATCAGTGGCCTGATTCTTTGCCGTCGAAATTTAGAGTTGATCTTGAATCTTATTACGGTTCGATGGAATGTCTGGCCCGACAATTGGTACAAAGACTGGCGGTTGCGCTGGGGTTTAGTTTTGAAACCTTTAATGAATTCTTTCTTGATCCAACCGTTTTTCTAAGGTTGCTCCGATACCCCACCTACGAAAACAACACGCCCGCCGGAACTTACGGGTCAGCTCCTCACACCGATCATGGCTTTCTTACTCTGGTCGCTCAGGATATGAATGGTGGCCTGGAGGTTTGCAGCCCTGATAAAGGCTGGCTGGCAGTGAAGCCCATTCCGGGCACATTCGTGCTAAATGTTGCCGACATGTTGTCACTGGCGTCTGGTGGACGGTGGCCTTCAACGCCACACCGGGTGGTGCTTGGCAACAGTGAAAGATACTCAGTAGCTTTCTTTTTTGATCCGAGTTTTGATACGACGGTACAGCCCTTGGACTCACTGAATAAGTCAATTGAAAATAAACAATCGATTCACTACGGGACCTATCTCATGAACCGGTTCGATGAGAACTATGACTATCGTTCGTAGCGCGAACGCGTCACCAGTGAACGAGCTGCTCCCCTGAGCACAGCAGAACCAGGGATCATCAAAAAAGGGGGTTGGATCCTTTCTGACGCAAAATCAATAACAAGAGAACCGCAAGAATTGGCGGAGAGAGAGGGATTCGAACCCTCGATACGCTATTAACGTATACACACTTTCCAGGCGTGCGCCTTCAACCGCTCGGCCACCTCTCCGTAGGGTGGCAAAGGGTATCTGACTTGCGCGCTACGCGCAAACCCACCTCAGCGAGGTCAGGCCAGCGCGTTGAGTCCTGACATCAATCGTCCAATACCGTCGATAGCGCTGGCACTTTGCAAAGCGCCAAAAGAGACGCGCAGTGTGCAACGATCAGTCACCCCAAAAGCACTACCGGGGATCACCGCGACTCCGTGCTCTTTGATCAACCGGGTCGCAAGGTGAAGGTCGCCATCATCATAACCGGGAACCTCAAGAAACAGGTAAAACGCTCCCTTACCAGGCAACAGGCGAACTTTGTCTGTTATCGATTCGACCGCATCCAGCGCCTGGGCGCGCACAGCTGCGAGCTCAGCCACATAAGGCATGCAGTAGTCACGACCGGATTGCAGTGCGCCGATAGCGGCATATTGCGCTATCACCGTAGCGCAAATAACATTAGTGTCCTGAATCTTGCGCAAGGCCCCCATCAGCGATTCAGGCACTGACGCGTAGCCGATGCGCCAACTGGCAAAGCCGTAGGCCTTGCTCAGCGAGTATAGGCAGATCGTGTGCTGGGCGCTGTCGGTGATTGCGCCTGGTGAGAAATGCTGCACACCATCGTAAAGGAAGTACTCGTAAGCCTCGTCGCTGATATGGTAGATGCCCTGCTCAAGGCATAGCCGGTTCACCGCCCGAAGATCCGCTTCCGGGTATACGACGCCGGTTGGATTATTCGGTGACACAGTGACCATGGCCCGTGTTCGTGGGGTAATAGCGCTTTCAAGCGCCTTGAGATCTAACTGACCATCCACATCTGTAGGCACTGCGACCGGGACACAGCCTGCAATCCTCACGGCCATTTCCTGATTGAAATAAAAAGGCCCTGGCAGAATAAATTCATCGCCCGGATCACTGATCGCCAAAAGCACGTTGAGGAATCCCATATTACTTCCGGCTGTGACCACCACCGCTCGCCCCTGTGCGGCGATTCCATTCTCCAGAGAGAGCTTCTCAACAAGAGCCTCTCTCAGCGGGTCAATCCCCTCAACTGGGCCATACAGGTGGCTCAGTGGGTCGTCCCAGAATCTGCTGATCGCCTCATGCACGGTCCGTGGCGGCCCATAGTGCACCACCCCCTGACCTAGGGAAATCGTACCCGGATTAGCCTGGATCAAATCCTCGATCGTTGGAATAATAGGCGCTTGCACCTGCTGCATACGGCGGCTTGCTCGAAGCTTGTGGGTTACTGTCATTAACCTAGGCCGCTTGCATTAACCTGAAATAAAAGCCAGGGCCACCACTTTATCTTTTCTCTAGACATGCGGGCCCACCAGTCAGAATCTTTCATTCGCGTGGATCATTCATCTATAAATGGCTTCGGAATCCGGGTATTATATGGGTCTAAGCGGCGCATTCAGCCAGCCAGGCAAAATTTACCCTGATCTTGGAATCTCAACCTCAAATCCGATCAGAACAAACACCTGAACAGGACCTTTAACTCGCTTGGAAAAACAGTTACAAGCG
>CAUZJT010000006.1:0-66250 GCA_963580215.1 Gammaproteobacteria bacterium | reverse complement strand
GGCATTCGTAGTGAAGCCGATTTTATAGAGCAGATCTGCGAGGCCCTGGGTTAACAGTGCCGATCGTTGCTAATTCAGATTTGCCCAGCTTCGAGCGTTTTCGGCGTGAAGGTGGCGAAGTGCTTAGTGCGGGCCGTGCCGGGTCACAGGATATCCGGGAACTGCATATTGGGTTGATGAATAACATGCCCGACGCAGCACTTGAATCGACAGAGCGGCAGTTCTTGCGCCTCATCGGCGGTTGTAACCGCATTGCTCAGTTCTATGTCTATCCGTTCTCCCCACCAGAGGTTCTACGCACAGATAAGGCTCAGGCACATATTGAAAAGTACTACTATGATTTCGCGCAGCTTAAAGAAGAAGGGCTTGATGCCTTGATTGTCACTGGAGCCAATCCGGTTTGCGCACATCTGCCGGATGAGAACTTCTGGGGGCCGATGTGCGAAACCCTAGATTGGGCTGTACAGAACGTGACCTCTACCTTGTGCGCTTGTCTTGCAACTCATGCGGCGTTTTCGCATTTTCATAATATAGAACGCCAGCCGTTGGCGGCCAAGCGCTGGGGTGTATTCAGTCATCGGGTTGTACTGGAACATCCGTTTGTGCGTAACGTCAACACACGATTTAATGTGCCCCACTCGCGCTGGAATGAGATTACCACAGAGCAAATGATGCAAGCATCACAACTGGTGTTGGTTGAGAGCGAAGAGGCTGGGATACACCTGGCAACCAGTGCTGATGGGCTACGTCTGGTTTTTTTTCAGGGGCATCCTGAATATGATGACTTCAGCCTGCTTAAGGAGTACAAGCGAGAGGTCAACCGCTTTTTGGCCGGCGAGATTGATGATTACCCCCACTATCCGGATCATTATTTCAACAAGGAGGCTCTTTCTTTGCTGGAGGCTTATCGTGAATCAGCGATTCGATCGCGCCAACAAGGTGTTTCTTTCGATGATTTCCCGGAACAGAAAATCCCGGTGGAAAATACCTGGGGCGATACCGGCAAGATGATTTTTAACAACTGGCTTGGCACCGTATACCAGTTGACAGGCAAGGATCGACGAGCGCCCTTCATGCCGGGCATAGACCCTGACGAACCTCTCGCCCAACTTTTTTAGGGCTTTTCCAATCCTTCCTGTCGTGGGCATAGTCCCACTCGATGCTCATTTTCTGTTAAAATTCTGTTCAGCGCCGATTTGATGATCAGCTTGCAGGCGCTTAATTAAGTTTGCTAAAGCGCGTGTTTGTTGACCAGCCCGCTCTAGCAATAGCCAGCGCGGGTTTTTGTTTTCTAAGGAAAATCGCCACTTTCCGGGTTGCCCACCCCCGAAAGACGAGAGGAGAAAACGATCATGTCAGGTACTTTGGAAAATCTACTGTCGAAGCGGGATTGGTTGCTGGCTGATGGTGCGACCGGTACCAATTATTTCGCCATGGGACTGCAATCTGGAGATGCCCCCGAAATGTGGAACATTACCCACCCCGACAAGGTTGCGCATTTGCACCACGAATTTATTGAGGCAGGCGCTGATATCATTTTGACCAACAGTTTTGGTGGCTCGTCTTATCGACTGAAACTGCACCAAGCCCAGCATCGAGTCACAGAGCTCAATTGTGCTGCAGCGCAAATAGCGCGGCAGACAGCCGATAATGCCCCTCGGACGGTGTTGGTCGCTGGCTCCATCGGCCCCACTGGCGAGATCTTCCAGCCGGTAGGGGACCTGGACCCCCAGGATGCGCAGGTTGCTTTTACCGAACAGGCCTGTGCTCTTGCCGACGGTGGCGCCGATATGATCTGGCTGGAAACCATGTCCTCAAAAGAAGAACTGCAAGCAGCGGGAGCGGGCGCTGCGCAGTCGGGATTGCCGGTGGTCGCAACTATGACTTTTGATACTAATGGCAGCACTATGATGGGGGTCGGACCTTCAGAACTGGTTGATGTTTATCGCGAGAGCGTGCCGCGCCTGGTAGCCTTTGGTGCCAACTGCGGCGTAGGCGCGCCGGACCTGGTCGGCACCATTCTCGCTATGAGTCAACACCTGACAAAAGATGATGTGCTGGTGGCTAAAGCCAATTGCGGTATCCCACAGTTTATCGATGGCGAGATCCGCTACAGCGGGACACAAGAATTGATGGCCCAGTACGCCCAGCTGGCTCGCGATACCGGGGCAAGAATTATCGGTGGATGTTGCGGCACGACTCCAGAACACCTGGCGGCAATGCGTCAGGCGCTGGAGAATTATCAGCCTCAGCCCGCCCCGGATATTCACAGGGTTGCAGAGCTGCTGGGACCGGTCACAGCTGGTGCCCGCGCAGCCTGCTGCCCAGAGCTCTCCAGCGCTGACGCGACTCCACGTCGTGTCAGAGGAAATCGCCGACGTCGCAGTGCCAGCTAAAACGTTGACGAAAGTGCTATGCTTACATGGTGAGACATGCGTTTATCATGGACCCCCTTGAGGGGGTTAAGCCCCACAAGGACACCACTTATTTCCTGATGTTGGCTGCGCAGCAGCGGGGCCATGAAGTTTTTTATGTTGATCCCAAGACTTTGACTCTGGATCACGATCGGGTGGTGGCCAAAGGGTGCTCGGTAACCGTATCGGAACGCCACGACAAACCTTTTTGCTCTGGCACTGAAACTGCGCTTGCCCTACACGGCATGGATGTGATCTGGATCCGACCGGATCCGCCTTTTGATCGGGGCTATCTCTACGTTACGCTGATATTGGATTACCTGCCGGGTAATGTGCAGGTGATTAACCGGCCTGCCACTATTCGGGACTGGAATGAAAAACTGGCGGCGCTTCGCTACCCTACGCTGACTCCGCGCACTCTGGTATCACGTGACCCTGTCCAGATCGGCGAGTTTGTGCAGCGTCTGGGTCGGATCACTGTAAAGCCGGTTGATGGTTTCGGCGGAAAGGGTATTGTGTTTTTGGATGCAGATTCAGACGATCTTGAAACACAACTGCACTTGGCAACCCATGAGGGTCGTCACTGGGTCGTAGCACAGGAGTATCTACCGGCCGCTCGCGATGGTGATAAACGTATCCTACTGCTGGATGGTGAGCCGTTGGGTGCCATCCTCCGGGTTCACGCCGAGGGTGTCGAGCTCAATAATCTGGATCAAGGCGGTACGGCTCAGTCATGTGTGCTGGATGCGCGCGACCGCGAGATCTGCGATGCTCTGCGCGAAGATCTTACCGGGCATGGGGTACGTTTTGCAGGCATTGATGTTATCGGCGGTTTACTCATTGAGGTCAATATTACGAGCCCGACAGGACTGCAGGAAATGAGCTGCTTTGACGGCGAGACGTACCATCACCAGGTGATTGAGCGCCTTGAGTAGCACTGCTTGCCTAATCGCCTGCTGCCAGACCCTCCCGACGCGGATCTACGCCGCTTACCAACTGCCCGCCCGGCAAGATTTGAATAAGATGCAGACCGCTGTTTAGATCACGAACCCGGGTTTGGTGGCCTATTGCCTGCAGTGCAAGGTCGACAGGGGCAGTGGTCTCAGCAGGTTCAAGGTCGGTTTTACCGTTGCGGTTGCAAAAATGCGGCATAGAGACGGCCTGTTGGGGACTCATCCCCCAGTCAAGAACACTGACCAGGGACTGAGCTACGTAACAGATAATTCGACTGCCGCCCGGTGAACCAGTGACAAGAACCGGCTCACCGTGAGAATCGAAAACAATCGTCGGGGCCATCGAACTACGGGGTCGTTTACCGCCTTCGACCCGGTTGGCGACTAACAAGCCCTCGCGCTCTTTGATAAATGAAAAATCGGTGAGCTCATTATTCAACAGGAAACCGTCGGTCATCAGTCGGCTGCCAAACCCGGACTCGATCGTCGTGGTCATCGATACGATATTACCCAGGGCGTCAACAATGCTGAGGTGACTGGTTCCGGCCGGCTCGCTTTGATAGACCGTTGCATTCGCGCTCAGTACCCCGGGTGGTATCCCGGCAGAGGCTTTGCCGATAGAAGAGTCGGCATGGATCATCCGGCTGCGCTCGCTAAGATAGCCTGGATCGAGCAGCCCAACGACCGGAACTGGCACGAAATCGATGTCGGCCATATAGCGGGCTCGATCAGCGAAGGCGAGACGCGAAGCTTCTAATATCAAGTGAATACTTTGTGGGCTGGATCCTAGTCGCGGCAAGTCAAAGCGCTCAACTAGCCCCAGGATCTGGCCAACGGTCAGCGCGCCAGAGCTAGGCGGGCCCATGCCACAAACGGTGTATTTGCGATAGGGCGCGCAAACTGGAGGCCGCAAAATGGTACGGTACTGCGCAAGATCCTCGGTCGTCATCAGCGCCGGCAGCGCTGAGGTATTTTCAAGTGCTTTTAATAGCCGTTGGGCAATCGGGCCCTGATAAAACGGGGTAATGCCTTCTTGCGATATCTGTCGCAAGGTGTTGGCAAACAGCTGGTTTTTCAGGGTGGAGCCGACGGGTAGGGGCTCGCCGCTTGCAGTAAAGAAGTATTCACGAGCTGGAGCAAACTTGAGTAGCCCCCGGTCGGCTGCACTTGCAATGGACTGTGCGAGTCGTGGCGATACGATAAAGCCCTCAGTGGCCAGCGTGATACCCGGCTTAAAGAGTTCGGCCCATGGCTTCTTTCCAAAAAGGCTGTGTGCTGTATGCAGTAGGTGCAGTGTTCCTGGAACACCAACGGCGCGGCCGCCCACCATAGCCTTACGCCACTTAAGAGGGGCGCCATTGGCATCGAGAAAGTAGTTGGCATCCGCCGCAGCCGGGGCAGTTTCACGACCGTCGAGTGTGTGCAGTTGCCGTGCGGCCGCATTCCAGTAAAGCATGAATGCGCCGCCACCAATGCCTGAGGACTGGGGCTCTACCAGGTTAAGTACCATTTGTGCGGCAACGGCGGCATCGACTGCGGTACCACCGTTGGACAGAACATTGACTGCTGCCTGGGTGGCCAGCGGGTGGGCTGTTACCGCCATGAAGCGTTGGGCCTGCACTGCGGGTTTTGCCTGCCAGCCGCTTGCAGGTTCAGGCGCCGCAATTGACGTCGCATGCGCGGGTACGATTACACCCAAAGCACCCCAACAGATCGCGAGAAGTGAATTCCTCATCTATTTACCACCAACAAAACAAACAACCCAGCCGATACCAGAATCATAATCCAATGGCGTTTAGCCTGTGATTTATACATCTTAACTTGACGTTTCAGTTCGTTGTTTTCCTGTTGTAGCTCATTTATCACGAGTGTTGCTTGGTCTTCGCTCATATCTTCAGTCCTGGTCATTTTTGCTCAGTGAATGCTGTGCTCTGACAGGTTTTCCATATCTGACAAATAAACCTTAAGCAGATTCAACTTTGGAAATATAGGTGTGAGACAGGTAATCGTGCCAGGTACGCCGATGAGGATCGACGAATACCCAGAAAAAACCCAGCCCTAGTGCTGCCAACGACAGGCAGGATACTGTAAAGCGCCAAAAGGCATCTTTCCAACGCAGTCGATGGCCATCGACTCGCAATACGCGCAGTCGCCAGACTTTCATGCCAACCGTTTGGCCGCCGTAGACCCAAAAGCTCCCCAGATAGGCAAAACAGGCACCAAGCAGATACACCCGTTTGATGGCCAGCGCCCAAGCCTCACCCGACGCAAGTTGATCGAGTACTGGCAGCGGCAGGGCAGCGATAAAAAGAACGGCAGCGACTACGAAGCCATCGTAGACCATAGCCCCAAAACGACGCAGGATTCCGGCGGGTCTTGATGATAACGTGCCACTAACTGTCATAGGCAAACCAGGGACTCATGGAGGTAAGCTCGGCACCCGATGAAAGAATAAGACACAGCTTGCACCCAGTTAATCCCCCACTTACTCACACTTTATTCACAGCGGGTTTAACAACGACCTGCTGCGCAAATTGGCGTCCCCGGCAAGATTCGAACTTGCGACCTATCGCTTCATACCCCTACAGTTTTCACTGCCGGATTTGAAAGTCCGTTTGGAGTCTGGACTTTATCTTCGCCAGTAGGCCGTCTGGCCCTTAGGCGCTGCCCGTCAAGTCTCTACACCTTCCCACCACAGGCGGGCTTGGCTCGGTATTGCCACCACCTATTGTGCTGAGGTTTCACCGAGTTTGAGCAGATTCACACAGATTGTTTCCAAAGCCTGGTGCCCAGAATAACCCAGGAGGCGATTGCTCTATCCAGCTGAGCTACGGGGACTCGCTGGCGGCAGTATACCAAGCAGGGGCTGATAGAGATTACAAAAAATCCCGGATCACCGGTTGGGGGGTTGAATGTGCAATGGGGAGTAACCGGTGATCCAGGATTTGTTCTGAAAAAGAGGGGTATGATCGTTTTGGGTATGTGGGACGCAGCCTATGACCTGGTAACAAGACGTAAATTGGCCTGCACCTAAAAACGATCATGTTTTTGTAAATTATTCTCCTATTTTGTTATGTGTAGACCTTAGGTAATCTGATGACTGAAGGCGTTGACTTAGATCAAGGTTTTTACCGAAGTGCCACCCTGGTCGGATTCATGACGATTCTGATGTGGCCGCTGTTAGCGGCACTGACCGTGGCGACCGGCGCTGTTCCACCTTTTCAGCTTGCGGCCGTTTGTTTTGCAATCGGTGGCGCGCTTGGTCTTATCTGGACAGGTATTCGGGGAGAACTTCGGCTGTTAACGGGCCAACCATTGTCCGTTTGGCTGCACGGTGTAGGGGGGTATTTTTGGCTATCACTTTTTTTATTTCACCGCGTTACGTCACGGCTCACCGGCCGAAGGCAGCCTTATCGCCTATCTTTGGCCGCTGCTGATCGTATTATTTTCTGCCGCGTTGCCGGGTCACCGATTGAAGGTGCACCACGCTGTCAGTGCTGTGTTGGGATTCGTCGGTGTGGCAGTAATCGTGCTTGGCCGGGGCAGGGGGCTAATCATCACCGAGCCAGTAGGCTATCTGGCTGCTGGTGCTTGTGCGCTCATTTGGTCTGCTTACTCGGTCAGCAATCGAATTTTTTCAAAAGTGCCTACCGCTCTTGTCACTGGGTTCTGTTTGGTCAGCAGCTTTTTGGCCGGAACCTGCCATCTGCTGTTCGAGGAGACTTTGTGGCCCCAGACAGCGCTCGCCTGGTGGGCCGTGCTGGGGTTAGGGGTAGGGCCGGTCGGTCTGGCATTTTTTGTCTGGGATTATGGCTGCAAGCAAGGCGACCTTCGGGTTCTTGGCGCTGGCGCGTATCTGGCGCCGCTTTTATCCACCGCAGCCTTGCTTGCCTTGGGGCTCAAGTCACTTCGGTTATCGATCATTCTCGCTGCCTTTTTGATCACAGGCGGCGCGATGATCGCAGCACGTGACCTCATACGGCGGCGCTCATCGGCTTCGAGGTAGTTGGTTTGTACGTTAATTGAGAATCGACGGCAGGTCGGTTTACCCGTGGGTTTTGATTCAACGATGTTGATTGTCGTCAGTGCGCGGGCAGGTAAGTGTCAGACCAGCGCAGCACTACGTTAAAGGATACTGATATACGGCGATCCTGCGAGAGGTTTGGATGTACCAGATGATGGACAAAGGCAGGCCACAGGAGAATGTCGCCTGAGCGTGGTTGGATTCGGTGTTCTGGGTCAACCTGACCATCAGCCTTGATAGCCGTCATGTTCGCCTGGGGCCGGGGGTCAAAAAAGGAAATTGCACCCGGGGTCCGATCGGAGCGTCCGGGCAGGTCAATCCGGGTATCAGGTACAGACACATAGTACGTACCGGACAGCCAGGCGCGCGGATGGTTATGCAGGTTGTGGTAGTCGCCAAAGCGGTTGACGTTGGCCCAGCCCTGCAGATGCCAGTCAACGGCGTAATCGATAGCACTGTGATCGATGTAGCGAATGACAGCGTGATTGATGCATTCGCGCAGCCATACCAGTGCCGGGTGTTCTGAGGTCAATAGGTTGTCTTCAAGATAGCCCGTTGTTAGATCAGCGCGTTCGCTGTCGAGGCGCGTGATCTCATCGACCAACGCTTGAGTTATGGCCTGATCCGCTGGCAGGCGGTCACGCATAAATATAGTTGGCCACAATGACAAAAATTGCGTGTTATCAGACATGGGAGGTGATAGGCAGTAGTGGAGTGCAGTTAGGGCCTGTTAACGGCACATCGTGGTTGGCCCATTCAATTAAAACCGTATGCTGCATTAGACGTTGATAAAATCTCAATTTAATCAGCCGTTACCTGATCGATTAGCTAGTAAGCTAAGGTCGATATCAGAAATCTTCCCGACCCCGCAAAGCCCCATGACTGTATCAATTCCTTTGGCATAAATCTCCAGCAAATGCCACACTCCTGCCTCACCTGTTACAGAAACACCCCAAAGCTGAGGCCGACCAAGAAGACACGCTGTGGCTCCCAACGCTAAAGCGATAACCACATCGGTGCCTCGGCGCACTCCGCCATCTAAAAGTACAGGAATGCGGCCGTCGACCTGCCGGACGATGCCTGGCAAAGCATCCAACGACGAGACAGCGTCATCCAATTGGCGCCCACCATGGTTGGAAAAAACGATGGCATCGGCCCCATGATTAATCGCTGCTTCGGCCTCGTCATCACTAAGTATGCCTTTAATAATTAATGGCTTGGAAGTCATGCCCCGAATCCAATCTACGCCTTTCCAGCTAAGCGCGGGATCAAAAAGTTCCGCCATTTTTGAAGCTAGCTTTTTAATGTCTTCCTTTTTCTCGGGATGGACATAGTTGCCGAAAGTAGTACGTCTCAATTCACCGCGCATACGCCACCACCATTTAATCTTACCAAGCATAACTCCGGATTGGGAGAGGCTAAATTCCCGCCGGGTGGTAAAGCCGTTTGCAAGATCGCACTCGCGTTTTCCTAACAGCTGATTATCAATTGTTAAGACAATTCCATCGTAATTTTCAGCTTCGGCCCGACGACCCAGTTCCTTGGTGAACGGTTGGTCCCGATACAAAAATACTTGCATCCATCTTGGACGAGCTTTGGTGTCTGCAAGTGCTTCAAGAGTACAAACTGATCCATGACTTAAGAAAAATTGGGTACCCGCTGCACTTGCCGCTCGCGCCGTCGCGCATTCTCTATCTGGCCAAAACAAACCGAAAAGTCCAGTCGGCCCGATAACTAGTGGAATGCTATATCGATGTCCTAAAAATTCTACCGATAGGTCGCGGTCTGCTGCACCATTCATAGCTCTTGGCACCAACCAGTAATCATCAAAAGCGTTTTCATTCCGGCGTAGAGTTCACTCGTCCTCAGCCCCGCCATCCGCGAAATAAAAAATTGGCCATGGAAGTTCAGCCTTTGCCAGCTGCCGAAGCATTTCTACGCTATAGGCTTTTTTGCGCCACGCCATTTGCAAACCATCTTCTTCTCGATTGCTATCATGCTAGCATGGCAAACGACGCAGAACAGATAATTTAGCTATAAAAACAAACTAATAATCAAAGACCGAGTATAGGTAGTATTAATATCCCTACCTGCCACAACCTGCTATAGACGCTTGGCTGCTATGAGTGCGATTTGTTGTGGTCTTGTTGTTGCCTAACCTGCAGGCCAAGACGATCTGGGTAGCCATAAACGCGGAAAATTAAGGGAAATGGTGGGCCCGGAAGGGCTCGAACCTTCGACTAATGAAGTATGGGTCCAAAATGAAGTCTGGAAGACTCCACTAAAACTCTTATTTATAGTAGTCCTCGCACTCCGACTTTCACGCAATCGAACTTAAAAGGACTCAAGAGGATTTGAGAATTCACATCTGTCGCGAGTTTAAATGTCTCGCCGTGTGTTTTAATACTGTCTTCAATTTCTGTCCTCACGAATTGTTTAATTTGTCTCTAGACGGTAACGCAATTTCCCTGCGTTAATTTGGATAAATAACAAATCATTCTACACATACATGCTTGACGTTGAGCCATTCAAGATAGATATTCCAGCGGAAACGTTGGATGCTATTCGCAAAAAAGTAATAGCATTCCCATGGCACGAAATGCCAGACGATGGCGGTTGGGAATATGGTACCAACCTGAATTACATGAAGAAGTTCTGCGACTATTGGGTAAACGGATTTGATTGGCGTAAACAGGAAACGAGACTCAACCAATTCACCCATTTCAAATCACCAATTGATGGAATCGATATTCATTTTATTTATGAAAAAGGTAGTGGCGCTAATCCCAAGCCGCTTATCCTCAGCCATGGCTGGCCGGGCTCGATTGTAGAGTTTGTGGATTTTATCGATCTGCTTGCGCATCCAGAAAATCATGGCGGAACTGTAGATGATGCGTTTGACGTGGTTGCGCCCTCTTTGCCTGGCTTCGGTTTTTCCGGCCGTCCGCCGCGTCCTTATGGCCCAAGAAAGATGGCGGGCATCTTTAATAGCCTGATGACCAATGTCTTGGGTTATGAAACCTATATCGCGCAGGGTGGAGACTGGGGTGGAGCCATATCAAGTTGGTTGGGCTATGAGCACGCACCTGCATGTTCTGCGATTCATATCAACATCCTCACCATGCGGCATAAGGACGGACCACAGGGCGCTGAAGAGGTTGCCTGGGCAGAACAGTTTGAAAAAGACCAGATAATACAAAATGGCTACCGGACTCAGCAGGCTACCAAGCCTCAGACCCTGAGTTACGCAATGATGGATAGTCCCGTGGGTGTGGCCGCATGGATATTAGAAAAGATGCACGGCTGGTCTGATTTGAAGGGCGAAGATATCGAGAGCGTCTACTCTAAAGATCAGCTGCTGACCAATATTATGGTGTACGTAATTACTGGGACCTTCAATACTGCCTCGTGGATTTACTACGGTCGTCGAGAGGAGGGTGGAAGGGTCTTATCATCAGAGGGGAGGCGGGTCGAAGTACCAACCGGGTGTGCCCTGTTTCCCGCAGAACTTCTAACGTGGCCTCCGCGAAGTTATGCCGACCGGATTTATAACGTTACGCAGTGGACCCAAATGCCGCATGGCGGCCATTTTGCGGCAATGGAGGAGCCCGATCTGCTGATTGAAGATATTCGAAGATTTAGACGCAGCCTAGATAGCGTATAAGAGGCTCAAATCATCATCGAACAATGGTGGAGACACTACAACACCATCAGACCACACAGTGCTCTGGGCTCTCGCGTGAGCGTGACCGAAGATTATCCAAAGGATTGGTTGTGGCTGGTTCAGGTTGCCCTGTGACGTCGGTTTAGCGACAAGGGATGTAAATATGATTCGAAAAATTATTCTAAGACTCGGGCAGTAACATCCCTTCCTGCCAGTAGGCTGTCCTGAAATCAACCGATCAATCGACCGGTGGCGCTCCCGATTGATTATCTCGGTGTTCTCCAGATTCATATTAAAATTTCTCATCATTTTAGGCAGACATTTTGCAATATACTGTGGACCAGTAAATCACCTTTGGTTTTTCTTAAGCCTTGATGACTGCTCAAAATAAAAATACGTCCGACGAACTGCAGATTACGCCGCTGTCGGTACACACCGGTGCCGAGATCAGCGGAGTTGATCTGTGCCACCCGCTCACAACGGATCACGTGGATCAGATTCGTAACGCACTGTTGAAGTGGCGTGTTGTTTTCTTTCGGGGTCAAGAGCTAACGCACCCACAGCATATTTCTTTTGCGAAACGATTCGGTGATCCGACACCGGGTCACGTCATATTCGGCAGTCACAGCGACTATCCTGAAATTTATCCCGTTGTGAAACACCGGGCAGCACAGGCTGGAAACGTCAGCATAAAGCGCGCCTGGACTGGCTGGCATACAGACATCACGGCAGCGATTAATCCACCGTCTGCATCAATTCTTCGGTCTGTGGTCCTTCCGCCTTATGGCGGTGATACCCAATGGCTCAATATGGCCAAAGCGTTTGAGGCGCTGTCTTTACCGATGCAGGAGTTTCTGAGTTCCTTAAGGGCCATTCACCAGTACAAGCGTGCACTCGATCCGAAAGACAAAAGCGGATACAACGAACTGATCGAGGACAAAGCCATGGTCTCCGAGCACCCGCTGGTCACCATCCACCCTGAGACGGGTGAGAAGATGCTCTTCACCAACTCGGCCTATGTCGACCATATCGTCGGCCTTACGCCGAGAGAAAGCCAGTGCCTGCTGGAATACCTCTGGGAGCATTGCTTGCAGCCGGAGTTCACGATCCGGTTTCGATGGAGTGCGGGGAGTATCGCGTTTTGGGATAACCGTGCTACCCAGCATCAGGCCATCGGCGATATTTTCGATACTGACTTCTGCCGAGAGCTCTACCGGATTACGCTGAATGGCGAGATTCCTGTGGGGACCAACGGCCACAGGTCTACCGCACTCAGCGGCGACCCCATCAAACCCGTGTAGCGCTTGTTAATGATAGTCCGACAACTTTTATGTTGAAAAGTTAATGGTCACTCAATTATCGACTCCGCCACGGCCAGAAGTGGACTAGAGCGCCGAATAAACCAAGGACAGCAGCAATACCATAGACGTATCTAAATGCGGCAACATAGCCAGCCACTGTATTGGTTAATTGTGTCGAACTGATCTCTACTGGGCCTTGTCCTGTAGCTTTTAACGTTACAAATATCGATCCCAGAATTGTGATGCTACAGACCGTTCCAAGGTTGTGCGACAGTCACGATAGTCCGCCCGCTATACCTAATTCGCGCACACTGACACTTCCCATAATTAGACTTAGATTACTACTTTGAAAAATTCCCATGCCTATACCCAATTTGGCCATTCTTGCGGCGATTCCAAAGCCTGTGGCGAGGTTGTCTACCGCTTGGAAAGAGATTAAAAGACAACCATGATTAGCATCCCTAGGGTACTTATAAGGGCTGGGTGAGTGCGGTCTGCGAAAGCTCCCCCGAGAGGCGAGGAAACCAGCAAGAGCATTGCGGGGATTGTGAGCAAAACGCCAATACTAGAAGGCCCAATTTCGACTATTTCGGCGACAAAGAATAGCAGGACAAACCAATTAACAAAAACCGCAAGATACATTAGAAAATTGCAAACCAAGCCAATCGATACTTCACGTCGACACAACAACCCCTTCGGTATAAATGGTGTTGATATAGTGAGTTGTCGTTTACACAAGAAATAGGCGGCAACTAGTGATGCTGCAATGTAAATCAGAGCACTAAACGAAAGCCAGCTGGTTATCTGTGTTTGATGCAGAAAAAGTATGAAAAATAGAACGCTCAAAACTATCGGTGCTGCTGAATTTAGATCCAAATTTGTTTTAGAAGAATTTCTGACTGAAGGAAGAAACCACACGGACATTTCTAAAGCAAGAATTGCCAGTGGGATGCGGGCAAGGAAGATCCAACGTCATCTATAAAGGTCAATCACAAAGTCAGCTCCGAATGAACCAAGAATCATTCCGGTCATGCCGATAGCCGTCATCCACCCCAAGGCCTGACCGCAATAGTTATCGGGGACGCTTGCTGTAACTATAGCGGGGGACAACGCTAAAAAGTCGCGTTGCCGAATGCTTGAAGAATCCTGGTTACAATTACACTTTCTAAAGTGGTTGCAATGCAATCAGGAATACTGCAAGTCACGTAGGTGATTAGACCAAGAATTTAGATACGTTTCAGCCCATAAGCATCAGCAATTCGGCCTAGGATCAACTGAACCGTAGCGGTTGCTCCCAGATAAACAGTAATGATTTTATAAATTTTAATAAGGTCAGCATCGAAGCTTGTTGCGATATCTGGAAGCCCAACATTAACGCTAAAGTCCAAGCTGGCTAATAGCATTCCTGATGACGCAGTCGCGAGGACCAACCAATGCCGTTTAGCAATTACAGGCATAATCCAATCAGCTGGAATCAGCAGAGGTAGTTTCTTTTATCATGTGGATATTTGGCTATGGTTCATTAATTTGGAATCCTAATTTTTCCTATCATGCTCATCGTTTAGCACGAATCGATAATTGGGTGCGGCGTTTTTGGCAAGGGTCGATTGACCATAGAGGTGTGCCGGGTCATCCTGGCCGTGTTGTTACATTGGTATCCGAGCCATCGGGCAATTGTTGGGGTGTTGCATTCGATTGTGGAAATTCTGATAACCAACAAGTGATCGAGGATCTGGACCTTCGGGAGAAGGGAGGATATCACCGCGAATCGGTAACACTGAATTTCACCGATGGCAGTACCACTCAGGGCCTGGTGTATGTAGCAGACCCGGAAAATCTAGATTACCTTGGGCCAGCAGATGAAATCGATATTGCCAGACAAATTCTCTCGGCTGAAGGGCCGAGTGGATCAAATCGAGAGTATCTCAGCAATCTAGCCAGCGCCTTGAGGAATCTGGATGTGTCAGATTCACACGTATTTTTGATTGAGTCCAAGGTTCAAACATTGATCACTACGAGCCCATCTGCAAGCGATTTTCTGTAATTAGGCAGAACCTCCGTTTATGGTCTTGATGTTAGGCAGATGTCAGAACCTTCAAGGACACGCTTTCAACAATATCTTTTACCTTCTGGCGGTACTCCAGCATATGGGGTGCTACTGCATGGACATTCAAATTGGCCATGGTTTCCCATTTTTCCACCATAGTTACGATATTTTCATCCAGCTCTTGCGCACCGAGTGAAGACTCAGTATCTACCATGGGTTGGTATTCCACACATCCGACTTCGGCGTGGACATTCGATAGGTTGTCTCGGATACATGCTAGTAATGCGTTTCGCTGGCCCGCCTTGGCTTTGATCGCTGCAATCACACAAATCATATTCGTCATTCCTTATATTCAATTGTCTGGGGTTCTGAAACTGTAGGACGTAGTACAGCTAACTAGGGGGCTCGGGATACCAGCCGGGCCCTCCCAAATGGAAGCGATTCCATGTAGGGCTGATTAATACTTCATTGAGACATACATGCGCTGGCATCTCTGCGATGAAACGAATAGTCTCTCCAAGATCATCAGGTTGCAGCATTCGCGCTCGTTCTTCATCCGAAACTGGAATAGGGCGCCGGTCAAGAATTTCCGTAGCAACCTCGGCAGGCTCCAAAGAGCAACAACGGATCCCATATCGTCCTTCTTCCAGGTTTATGGTCGCGGACATAGACGAGACCGCATGTTTTGAGGCACCGTAAGCTGGACCTGCAACATAGGAATCATGTCGCCCCGCCCAAGAGGAAACATTAATAATTAGGCCAGCGCCTCTATCTCTCATCTCCGGTAGCACAGCGTATATACAGTTATATGCCCCATTCAGATTGGTGTCGATTACCCTTTGCCAATCACCTATTTTCATTTCGCCATAGCGTCGTTTGGGAAGGTTAATGCCCGCACTATTTATGAGAATATCAATTTGATTCAGTTCGGCACGAATCTCATTCGCGGCAGCTAAAACTGCTTCACTATCGGCAACGTCGACCGGAACTATTATTCCGTTGCCATTAATTGATTGCACCATTTCTAGAGTTTCTTCAAGTGGATTGACTCTACGTCCCGATAATGCAACCCGTGCACCTGCTTGCACTAAAGAATTGACAGCGGCTCGACCGATACCGCTACCGGCGCCTGTTATCCATACGGTTTTTCCTTCGATTGAAGTTTTCATAAACTGAATTCCCAATTGTGGTTGTGGTCAGAACAGTTACTGACTTAAGTACATTTCTATTTTTATCACCTATACCTGAATCGCTTGTTGTGAGTAGACGAAGCATTAACGCGCCTTCCTATCACAGTCTGCTGTCGTCAGCAGTCGAGTTATCAAAGCCGGCGATTCACATCAGGTTACGCTCTATCTGGTGACGATAGATGTGGCTTCATTCGCTGTCATTTCGCGGCTCAAAGGTGAGTTCCTGTTGCCACAATCAACGATCGACTGGTGGAGTTGTCTGGGCAGAAATCTGCTTTTCGCCGGCGCCATGATCGACTTCTTTGGCATCGCACTGATCGGGCCGTGAAAACAACCCTGTTTTCCTATATTGAACTCCTGGCAACGATCGCGGTCGCGTTCCTGATCCTCGGACAATCACTTTCCCCGTTTCAGGCACTCGGCGTTCTGATCGTTGTCGCGGCGCTGTAATGGTCGAGATGGTCAGCTTGTGCGACACTGAGCCCGCGCCATACCGAGACCTAGCCGAGATAGGCCGTGGCTGAGATTTCGACCAGAAACTCCGGTTTCACCAAATCTGCGCGAATACAATATCGCGCCGGAGAGTTCGTCCCGAAATATTCTTTGTAGATGTCGTTCATCGCTGCATAGTCGCCGAGATCAGCCAGAAAAATCTGATTGAATGCGACATCGGATAGTGCACCACCGGCGGCTTCAACCACACTCTTGATGGCCTCAATGACACAGCGCGTCTGCGCACGGACATCACCTTCACCAACGATTCCCCCAGCGGTATCCATCGGTAGAATGCCGGAGATGTAGACGGTGTCACCGGCTCTGACCCCCGGCGAATAGGGCGCCAGTGGCGGCGCGGATCCTGTCGGAATAATCGGTTCATGGGCCATGTTGTTCTCCTATTTTGAGTATGTGGTTCAGCGCTCCAAAAATGCACTGATAATGGTGTTGAACTGTTCGGGCACGGTTCGCGAACATGCATGCCCGCCATGATCGAGAGAGCATAATTCTGCGGTCCGAATTCCGGCGGCCAGGGCATCGGAAAAATAGTGTGGGGTCTGGTTATCGTCGCGTGCGCATACAACCAGGGTCGACGTGTCGATCTGTGCGAGCTGATCACGGCGATCATATGCCTGGACGGCTTCAATCCGGCTGGCCATCACCTCTGCTGACGCCAGCATTGCGACCTGGGCTGCCTGCTGTTGCTCGAGCAATTCGGCATTGGCAGAAATCCAGTCCGGCGGGTAGAGCATCAGGCTTGTCATATCGCCATAGAGTTCTGCCCCCTGATTTTCCAGAATGGACCGACGAACCTTCCAAACCTTGGCGCGATAGGCGTCACCATGGGTCGTGCTGGCGTAAATGATGAGCTTGCGCAAACGCTCGGGGGTTTCGATCGCCATGATCTGGCCGATATTTCCGCCGGTCGAATGACCGAGATAGTCGACGGTTTGAAAGCCCAGGTTATCGAGTAACGCGCAAAGGTCTTCGTGCAACTGGTCGATGCTTTCAACCCGCACGTGGCTGGACCGCCCGGTACCCCGTTGGTCATAGCTGATCACCGTGTGGGTGGTGGAGAAGAACGCGATCTGTTCTGCCCAATAATTGGCGGTGCCCCCCATGCCGGCAACCAGCAACAAAGGCGGTCCCTCACCTTGAATATCGTAATATTGGGTAATCCCATTGGCTTCGATCAGGGCCATTCAACAATCCTGCACAGACAATATTCCGGAAGACGCATCCTCAGTTTCGAGGTGGGCCAAAAGGCATAATTTCGCGAAGCAAATTTCCAGCGCACCCAGAGGGACCCACGCCAAATCGCCGATCATCGATATCGGCTCGAGTTCGTCGAATCTCGCAATGCGCAAATCCATTTCCTCGGCACTTGGTGTGTAAATTTTCGTGGCAATAGTTCTTCCCATCCTTACCTTGTTGCTCAAACCCTAACGTACATTGGGTTTTCGTGCTACGTGGGGAGATTCGCTTCCAAATTATAAGCAGCATTAACGCCCCTTCCTGCCACAATCTGCTATAAGCACCTGTCTGCTATCAATAGTCGAGTGCGGTTAAGTTCCGTCATTAATCACTATCAATACGCTGGAACCTTCAACGGAATAAGCACAAGGTATTAAATTCATATTGCCTTCTAGACGGACTTCTATGGGTTGGAATTAAAGTAAATTCATCGAATGGTTAAAACACCTAATTAAAGTCCTTTATTGCCGAATAGCATCCACCATGGATAACTAGACTGCATTCAACTATACCGGTCAAAATTACATAATGCGAAACAATCCCCAACTTGCTGGAATACTTTGTGTAATTACCGCGATGCTGATATTTATAGGAAATGATTCCTCAATAAAATACTTAAGTGACGATTATTCGATTCACCAGATAGTTCTTGCTCGAACGCTTGTTGCGCTGTGCATTACGTTAATAATCACACAATTTGAAGGCGGGTTTAGTGTCTTAAAGACCCGCAGACCCTGGCTGCATGCAATTCGCGGCCTGCTAATAGTTATAGCCAATCTTACCTATTTTCTAGCTTTGGCCGTAATGCCTCTTGCTGAAACCATGGCTTTATTTTTTGTCGCGCCCCTTTTAATCACTATAGCGTCTGCCCTCATCCTGCGTGAGGATGTTGGCATCAGACGCTGGATTGGGGTTGGTATCGGAATGACAGGCATGCTAGTCATCATCAACCCTGGGTCTGACACTTTACAACTTGCTGCACTATTACCGCTTATAGCGGCAGTTTGTTATACCGGTATGCAGGTGCTAACCCGCATAATGGCGGCCACTGATCGCGCCAGCACCATGGCATTCTATATTCAGATTTCATTTCTGGTAGTTTCAACAACCCTGGGCTTAACCATGGGCGATGGCCGCTTTTCGGGCCATGACAATGCCAGTCTGGAATTTCTATTCCGGGCCTGGAAGTGGCCTAATCAACATGATGCTTTGTTGATGGGTATATGCGGAGTTTGTGTTGGCCTCGGCGGCTATCTTATATCCCAGGGATATCGATTAGCCCAGGCCAGTGCTGTGGCACCATTTGAATATGTGGCTTTGCCATGGGGTATCGCGGCTGGCTTTATAATTTTCGGTGAAATCCCAACAATTCAAAGCTTTGTGGGAATAGCTCTAATTATTGGCGCAGGTCTATACGTTCTGAAAAGAGAATCAATACGGGGCCAAAAACGACCCCGTGGCTACGGTATTAGAACAGTTAGATGACGATTAAGAGGCTCTGATTAGGCGGGCCGACCAGCAGACAGAAATGCCAGATCAGTTAACTCGCCACGTACTGTGACTGCCAAACAGCGTGAGAAACTGACCAGTTATAGCGGGCGATCATCGCGTACAAAGTGACCACCCAAATATAACGATACTCAGATTTAATCAATCTGATGTGACTGTGAGGTGATTTGTATGAAAACGTCAGTCAAGATACGTCGTTTGTGTTCAGATTAAGGTCGAACCATTAGTTCTGTGGCCCGACAATTCGATTTTTCGCGGAGTACGGTACGTAAATATTTAAACCAAGCCGATCCGCTAAAATACCAACGGGTAGTGCCGAGGCTGTGCCTGAAGTTGGATGGCTATCAAGAGCAGCCAGTTGAATCGGCTACAGACGCCGCCCAGTATAATTAGAAATCCAGTCCGGTCCGTATCACTCAAAAAGATGTCTTCGTGTCGGTCCCCATGTGAGGTCATATGGTAAAGCGCATTACGAAATTACAGTCTTAACGGCCTCGCCATTCGGGGATGCTAACAGATGATTCGTATACATCCCCGGCAAGGGTACTTTTAATTTATCGAATATATAGGCAGATCAATGGATGGGGAGGGTTTAGAAAAAATCAAAATTGGCATCAGTAGCTGCCTGATGGGAGAAAAGGTCCGCTTTGACTCCGGCCACAAAAGAAATGCCTATATCAACGGGATCCTCGCCAATTTTTTCGAATTTACCAATTTTTGTCCCGAGGTAGAAATTGGCCTCAGCATTCCCAGGGAACCAATTCGACTCGTCACTCTTAATGACAAAGTGCATTGTGTTGGAACTAGAAACCCTGAACTCGATGTAACTGAAGATTTATACAAGTCGGCTGATGAGCAACAGGCCTGGCATCGACAGCTATGCGGTTATATTCTAAAGAAAGGGTCTCCCAGTTGTGGTATGGAACGCGTGCGGTTGTATAAAGGAGATATCCCCGACCGTATAGGGGTCGGATTATATGCCGAACGTTTGATGCAAAATTTCCCTAATTTACCCGTGGAGGAAGAAGGGCGACTTGAAGATCCAGTGTTACGTGAGAATTTCATCCAGCGAGTTTACATATACTCTCGCTGGCAAAATTTAATGGAACAGGCTATCAGTATGAAAAGTTTAACCCTGTTTCATGCCCAGCATAAATATATATACATGAGTCACGACCAGTCAATGGCAAGACAACTGGGGTCGTGGTTGGCTGAAAGCCATAAAACTGACCTGGATACACTAACCACGCAGTATCCCTTAAAAATGATGACCCTGTTGAAGCGCCGTGCCACCCGAAAGAATCATGTCAACACTCTGCAGCACATCCAGGGATATCTGAAAAATCATCTGGACGCCGGCGACAAGCAGGAGTTGACTGCAAATATTAAGCAGTACCGGGAAGGACTGCTGCCTTTGATCGTGCCGATAACATTACTACGCCATCATTTCAGGCGCTATCCGAACAATTACATTAGCAACTCATATTACATGCAACCCCATCCTGCCGAACTCATGTTGTTAAACAGTCTATGAAAGTTGTCAACGTCAATGACAAGATGCAGCAACATTACAGCTACAAACTGGTTGAAGACGAGGGTAAGAATTTTCATCCCGATTTCAAGCCTGAACTCAGTCCCGCCGAAATGTTGGAGCTCGGGGTGTTTGGTGGGAAATATTTAACTGATTGCCAATCCGAGTTTCCGAGTTACTGGTTTACCAACGCTAAACTCAACTCCGAAAAAAAAGATATCAGCCTAAATTACTATGCGGTAGACGCATCCCAATCTCTGCGTGAATGGCAAGTGAAAGGCTGGATCCATTCGCAAGATCCACGCGGCTGGTTTCAATGGTATTGCCGCTATTTTCTGGGCAGGCGCACCCCAGCAGAAGATGCACGACAAGTAAAACGCTGGAAAGCCTTTTCCCGTCATGTTGGAGCGGTTAAAAAATATTGCGAGCGCGGTGACTGGAGTTGCCGAAAAAAACAACGGCAGGCACTTTTGCACTGGGCCTATGACTCCACGCAGCTGTAAGCAAGCTGGCCTCATTATCAGGGTGCAATCTGGCAGATGGCCGGAGGCTCGTTAAACCCCTTTAACTTGGCCTCGCGTTCACGCAATTTGTAGCGCGGTAGTATTGAGCAGCTATCACTATAAATTCGAGAATTGCTCTTAAGTATGAAACAGTTTTTCGAGCATAGGCAGCATTAACACCCCTTCCTGCCATAGTTCTGCGATTATCTCCTCATCACGCAGGCCATCCAGCACAATACAGATTTTCTCCTTAGCTGGATATTGTTTGCGCGTCGCGCCGCGGATGGCCTTGATGGTCTTCTCAGACGCGGTGCGCCGTGTTCCGGGTTTTATCTCATCTTCGCTCCTTGGCAGCTACGGTGAGCCAAAAATTTTCCCTTATCAAATCCTACAATTCTGTCCCATAAACGCTGGCGTCAGACAACTTTGGCATTGTCCGACTGCATACGATTGTAGGATTGCACTTCCATTGCTTCTGTCGTTTCATCCATAGAAGCTACAGTGAGACCCAAACCTTTACCATCAGGTTTTCAGTATGGCAACTCGGTGTGCGTTGTGCCCAGAAGAGTTCGTTAACAGGCGTGAGCGTCATGCTGATTTTTCGATTTAACCCGAACAGTCGAAAGAGCCTCAAGCCCGAATGTAGCAGGGGTGAGATATGAACACGACAAACCAACAGCACATCAATCGCAGTGATAGTAACCTGGGGATCGAAGTCCAGCTGATAGCGGATCATGGGGTCGCGTCAAAAGCCTAAAAAGGTTTATCATGCTCGGCAGCCATTCAATCGGATCGTGGCCGGTTGACATTTTGATGTGTTAAATCACAATGATGATGTTCACAATGCCATCGGAATCAGGCTTGAAATCACCGGAAAATCACCAAACACCGCTCGCCGTAGTGGCTGGCGGAACCCGTGGCATCGGACTTGCTGTAGGCGAATTACTGTTCGCCGAGGGTTGGCGGGTGGTGCTTGCAGATCGTGATGTTCCTGGTGAAGCCGATCCGGATCGGTTCGATTGCAGGTCTATAGATATCGTTGACACTGCGGCAGTCGATAAACTGGCAGCAGAAATTCAAGCGGCACATGGTCCCGTCTCGGGGTTGGTAAACGCAGCTGGTTATAACCGTCATGCGCTGGTCAGCGAGATTGACGATGATATTTGGCTGGACTTGCTGGACCTACATCTGGGCGGCGTATTACGCCTGTGCCGGGCATTTTACCCGATGTTGCAGGACACGACAGGCGCCGTGGTCAATTTCTCTTCAATTGGTGGACGTGTGGGTCGCCCGGGACGCGCACCCTATGCCGCGGCCAAGGCTGGCGTTGAGGCATTGACCAGGACGCTGGCCATTGAATGGGCACCGGATGACATTCGCATCAATGCTGTGGTACCCGGCATCATCAACACGCGTATGGTGCAGGAAAACATTCAACAGGGCCTGGTCGATCCCATCAGCCTGAAAGGCGGGATACCATTGCGGCGTTTTGGTGAGCCCACCGAGGTCGCCGAAGCAGTTGCTTTTCTGTTATCTCGAAGGTCTTCTTACATCACCGGGCAGACGTTGGTTGTTGATGGTGGCGTGCTGGCTAATGGCAATTTTTAGTATTAGCTGTGGGGCTTATCGGCGGAGTGTTCATGACTAAACTGAAGGTAAGCATCGACCGTGGAAAATGTGTCGGCTCGGGAAACTGTGTGTATGTTGCGCCAGATATTTTCAGCCAGGACGACGACGATGGAATGGTCATTTTGTTGACCGAGCAGCCGTGCGCAAGCCTGAGTGAAGCGGTGGCGGAAGCGGCGCGGCAATGCCCGTCGATGGCCATCCAGTTGAAAGAGCACTAGCAGATGACGAAAACAAAGTCGGAATTATCCCGCTCGATCAAGCGTACGCTCGAGGTGCTGGAATACTTCGACCCGGAACATCCGGCGGTATCGGTATCGGAAATTTCGCGTGCTCTCGGATATCCCCAGTCCAGCACGTCGATTCTGCTCAAGAGTCTGTGCGAGCTTGGTTATTTGCACTACGACAAGACCGGCCGTAGTTACCGCCCGACGGCTCGGGTCGCGATGCTGGGGCGTGGGGTTCAGGCGCATTTGTTCGGTGACGGCAGTGTCATCGCTGCACTGGAGGAAATCGGCCAGCAGACTGGCGAAACGGTGATCCTGGCGGTACCTGAGGGAGTTGTGGTGCGCTATATCTACGTAATACTGGCAACCAACCCGATGCGCATGCATCTGCGGACCGGGGCTGTGCGCCCGATCATCGGTTCGGCGGTTGGGCATTTGTTTCTGTCGGCACTGCTGGATGATGAACTGGCCGATGAAATTAAACGGCTGCACCGAGTGCAGGCAGAAACTCTGATCGACGACGATGAATTGATGCGGCATATCCGCCGTATACGCCGCCGTGGCCATTCGCTATCTACCCATACGGTGACGCCGGGTGGCGGGATCGTCGCCATCCTCCTGTCCGGTGAATACAACGGCACCCGTCTGGCCATTGGCATCGGTGGCGTCGCGCAGACGATCACTGGCAACGAAAAGCGTTTCGTTGAAATCATGCAGGCGGCAGTTGATCGCCATGTTTGTCCTATCGCCTTGAACTAGCGCATGCGGTTGCGCAGTTCGCCCAGCTTTTCGATACGGGCAACGACGAGTTGACCCGGACGCAGGAAAAAGGCTTGCGGATTTTCGCGTGCCAGCGCCACGCCCGATGGTGTGCCGGTGATCAGGATATCACCGGTCTCGAGCCCAACGCGCGACCAGTAGGAGACGAGCCGCGCCACGCTAAATATCATGTCGCTGGTATTTGCATCCTGGCGCACTTCGCCGTCAACCTCGAGAGTTAGTTGTAGCGTTTGTGGATCGCCGATACTATCGGCGCTGGTGAACCATGGCCCCATCGGCGCGAAGGTCGGAAAATTCTTCGACAAGGTGATACCTATCTGGGCTTCCATTTCACGTCGCTGGATATCACGCGCTGCGAAGTCGTTACAAATCGAGTAACCCGCGACATGGCCGAGTGCCTGGTCTTCGGCCACATCGAGTGCCGGTGTGCCAATAATAACCGCCAGTTCAATCTCGTAATCGATATTGCTTATGCCGGCAGGAATAATAATATCGTCACGGGGTCCACACAGGCTGGTCGTAAACTTGGCAAAGGCGGATGGGAATTCTGGAATACTGATCTTACGCCCACGCTTCGCCCAGATTTTCTGTCCCTCGCGCACATGATCCATGTAATTACGGCCCACCGCGATGATTTTTCCAGGCTTCGGTACGGGTTCGGTCAATCGCCAGTGATTTAAATCCAGCGGTTCGAGCGCGCTTGTGTCCAGACGGAGGTTTAACTCAGCCAGATGCTCGAGAGCCTGTGATGTCAGCCAGGTAAGCCCCATCGGGTCTATGATTGCTGGATCCAGCACCAAGCCTGTCGCTTTGGCTGCTGCGGGTACCGAATGGAAGGTGGACTCATCCGTGGCAAAGGTGAGTACACGCTCTCCACTGTCCTTATGATGTAGGCTAGCCAGTTGCATGTTATCGCAGCCTGCTTAGAACAGGTCGAATGGCAGGCGCTCGTCGAGTGGGGACCAGCCGATAATCAGTAAGGTGGCATCGGCTGCCGCTTCCAGGGGCGCATGCTGTTCTCCGCTCGGCAGGAGGAAATACGACAGCGCATCGTAATCTTTGCCGTCAAACTCCAGATTACCCTCGAGCAGAAACACTGCGCGGTGACCGACCGGAGTTGCGACGGGTAATGCGGCCCCCTTACTCAATTTCGCCATCTTGATGTTGGGACCGGATTCGAAAAAATAAGCGAGATCACGGGACTCGACATTGATGAGGCTGGGATGCGTCTGCCAGGGCAGGGCACTGGAGCGCAGCACAACATAGTTGCTCAACAGGGATTTCGGGTAGCTGATCTCGTCACCGGTGATTTCCTCAAGAATAGCTTCATAGGCATCTCGCTTGCGACCACTGGCAAAGGTATAAACACCTTCCTCGAAGGTTCCGGTTTCGGCCAGCCGGCGTTGTGCATCCACAACGTCTTCTGGCTCAGGATACGGAATGCCCGAAGGCCCCTCGAACTGGATGTCTGCGAAGTGAAGCTTTTCGCCATTTTCTACCGGTTTGACTGGGCCATAATAGGTACCTTCCGGAATATAAAGGCAATCACCCTTCTCATAAACCTCGTGACCGTATTTCATTTTTCCCGACAGCACGTATCGAATTTGCTGGAAGGTATGCCGGTGTCGTGGCGAATGGAAGAAGGGTTCGGCGTAGAGGCTGCCGATCCGGGCCGCGACTTTTCGCTGCTTATTAAAAAAACCATGATATCGCTGGTTATAACCGGGCCGAACACCGATATCGACCCACGGAAGATCGGCTTCACGAACACCGGTAGCGCTTTGAATACTCATATTTTAATGATTCCTTGCTTGAGATAGAGACTAGAAACTGATGGCAAAAGCATCAGTATAATGATACTTACAATCACATTGTCAAATTACCAAAAGGGGCTACCTCCCCGTTGGCATTGCATTCTGGGAGTCATCCCCTGTCTCGTTCAGCGATAATCTTTGTGCTTGCTCTTGCACTCGCCGGAATTGGTGGATTTGCCACCAACAGCGCCGGCATTACGGGTGGCTGGCTGCTTGGTGCATTGGTTACGGTATTTGCCGCCGGCGCCTTTGGTATGCCGCTAGCGCTGCCTGGGTGGTTGCGCAGCATCACCATGGGATTCGCTGGAATCACGGTGGGTGCGGCCATAACCGCGGAAACGGCAGAACTCGTTTCGCTATTGCCATTGACCCTGGCACTTATGTTCGTGTTTCTGGTGGCACTGATATTGTCGACCTATCTGTTCCATCGTTACTACTGGGGTGCGAGCCGTGCAACGGCCCTTGCCTGTGCCTGGCCGGGGAACGTCCTGCTGGTGTTAATCGGCGCCGAGTCGAGCAGGGCAGACATGTCACGGGTCGCGGTAGTACAGTCGGTAAGAGTGCTGGCACTAATGGGTATTTTGCCGCTGACGATCGGGTTCTATCACACGCCGGCTGCCGGAATAGCGATCTTACCTTCCATTGATCTCGGTTTTGCGGCCATCGTCGCGCTTGGTTGCACCTTAATCGCGGTCCGTCTCGGTCTGGTCGGTGGAGAAATGTTTTTAAGCGCATTTGCGGTCGGTGCGTTATCCAGTTTCGACATCTTACGAATCGAAATTCCACACGAGATGATCTCTTTGTTTCAGGTTGTGGTCGGTGCGTACATTGGCATTGAGCTGGCTAAAAGTGGTGCGCGTGCCTTTATGTCGGCGCTGGTCCCGTCACTGGCGAGCGCGATCTATACTGCTATCGCAACCATCGCCATGGCTTTTTTCCTGGCCTCACTTGTCGACTATCCGGTCGCTGCACTCGCGCTCGCACTCGCGCCCGGTGGTGCCGAGGCGATGATCTTGTTGACAGTGGCTTTTGGCGTGGATCCCGCGTTTGTCGGCATTCATCACACCATAAGGCTGATCGTGCTGACCTTTGGTTTTCCGTTTATGTTGCGCTGGGCGTCAAAGACGGATCACCAGGCGACGGGTAGCCGGTAAAGCCCGTAAATTTGTGAGTCGTATTTAAATGGCAAGCCTGCTACCGGCTCAGTGACATGCAGATCCGGGAAACGCTCAAACAGTTTGCGGAACACGACCTGCAACTCGATGCGCGCCAGGCCCTGACCGAGGCAACTATGAATACCGAAGCCGAAGGACATGTGTTGCGATGCGTTGCGCGCCAGATCGAGCCGATCCGGATCGGGGAATTGCTCGGGATCACGATTGACGGAGGGTGAGACCGCAAACACCCCTTCGCCCTGACGGATCTTCACGCCGCCAATATCGACATCTTCCAGCGCCACCCGGCGTGGCGCGAATTGTACCGGCGAAAGGAAGCGCAACAGTTCATCAACGGCGGTGCGGTCGAGCGAAAGATCCTGTTTGAACATTGCTAGTTGATCCGGATGCTCCAGTAACAGCAGTGTTCCTAGCGAAATCATGTTGGTGGTAGTGTCATGGCCTGCGCGCAGAATCATTGAGCAAATATTAGCCAGTTCATCATGGGTCAGTAACCCGGTGACCAGGTATTCTTGAATCACGCGCCCGAGCATATCGTCGGTGGGGACTTGTTGTTTAATCGTAATCAGCTTGCGACAGTATTCCACCAGGTCGCTGGCACTGCCTGCGGCTACCTCGGCCGATTGGCCCATGCCATGCCGGCCGGCGGCGCATTTCAGGATATAGTCATGGTCTTCGTAGGGTGATCCGATCATCTCGCACATCACCAACGCGGGCAATTCGATTGCAAGCTCCTCGACCAGGTCACAAGGCGGTCCCTTGTCGGCCATCGTCGCCAGCAATTGGTCAGTCAACGACTCGATTTTCGGGCGCAGCGCCTGCATGCGCTTCATCGTGAATTCCTTCATGAACATGCGCCGGTAGTGACCATGCCGTGGATTATCCATACCGACGAAAGCGCGCTCAAGCTTGTCGATTGCCTTGCGTGCCTCGGTAACGGTCGGGAAATCGTCACGCGCAAACTCGCCGCTAAAACGGTCGTCGAGGAGTACCTTGCGGTAGTCTTGGTAGCGGCTTAGTAACCACGCACGTTGGCCGTTCCACAGCGTGACCGGTGCAACCGGACAGGCTTCGCGTGCGACGGCATACTCATTCGGCAGCTCGAACTGGCGGTCGCGTTTAAACGGGAAGTCGGGTGCTGCACCACCTTGGAAGGGACAACTGTTTTTTTCCTGCATTGAGTCTTTCTTGCCTCGGTCAAGTGATTATCGGGCGGGTCGCAAGGACAACTTTTGTTATTGCTAAGCCGCTATCAGGCGATTCATAAGTATCACAATTTTGGTGTAAAATATTTAATGTCAATGTTCTCGAATCAAGACAGTATGCCGAAACCTGCCTTTCGGTTAGCAAAAACCGAGCCGAATCATGCTTCAATCCTGGCCCCCAACCCGGACGCAGGCGATCTTCTCCATCGGCAGAATAACCGACGCGATATCGCCGCTAACGTGCCCTTGCTCGACCGCAGCATCGAACCAGTGCATCGCGGCCTCGGGCAGCCTCAACTCGACCCCTTCCTCGACAGACAAATCGATCGCCGCCTGCAAATCTTTGATGATGGTGTCAATGGTTGCCTTGGCCTTGAAGTTGCGGGGTAGAAAATGATTTGGCACCACCCGTTCCAGTGTCCTGCTGTAGGCCGAGCTGTTGCGCAGCACTTCGTAAAGCGCAGCCGCGTCAACACCACATTTGGCCCCCAGTACCATCGCCTCGGCGACCAGGGCATGGGTGCTGATAGAAATCAGGTTGTTGCACAGTTTGGTAGTGACGCCGGCGCCGACATCACCCATGTGGAAGGTTTGTTTGCCGAGCGCGTCGAATATCGTGCTAACACTTGTTACCGCATCGGTCGTGCCACCCACGATAATGCTCAGGGTTCCCGCACGCACGCCATCGGGGCCACCGCTGATTGGCGCGTCGAGGAAGTCGACCCCGCCCTCGATCAGCGTCCGTCCAATTTCACGCGAGACCATTGGCTCGATGGTGGCGAAATCAATACATGTCGGCGGGCGACTCGTGGCCGCGAGCACGCCATCAGGGCCGGTGAAAACGGCCTGCGATTGTTGCGCAGTGACGCGGCAGGAACAAAACACATCCACCTTGCCAGCGACATCGGCAACAGAGGAGCCGGGGAGAGCTCCCTGGCATTGCATCCTACTCATTGCATCCACATTTTCGCTGAAGACGTGCAGCGTAAAACCAGCCTGCAGCAGACGTTCGACCATGGGTTGGCCCATCAGTCCAAGGCCAACGAATCCAATTTTCATGATGTACTCCGATTATCTGATGGTAACTCACTGCGGGGACCATGGTGAGTAGCGTTTCCACAGACGTTCTTTTCCAGCCGCTTGCCTTCGGCAAGGCGCAAGCACGTAACCGGCTTGCGATGGCACCAATGACGCGCAAACGTGCTCCGGGTGGTATCCCAACCGAAGCCGTCGCCGCGTATTATCGCCGACGAGCGGACGGTGGTATCGGCTTGATATTCTCCGAGGGTAGCTTTATTGATCATCCTTCGGCCCAGGCCCATTCGGGTCGAAGCTATACGGATATCCCCCGGTTCTTTGGGCGCGAGGCATTGCTTGGCTGGGAGCGTGTCCTTAATGGGGTGCACGAAGCGAGCACGCTTTTCGTACCTCAACTCTGGCATGTCGGCGAAGTGAGGCGCCTTGGCATGCCTGAAGAGCCGACGGTTCCGGGATATGGCCCACACGAAATCATCGAGGATGGCAAGGTGGTTGTTAAAGCGATGGATCTGCGCGATTGCGAAACTATTGCCGAATCTTATGCACGCTGCGCCATTAGCGCACAGGAAATGGGTTGTGACGGGATTGCTTTGCATGGCGCCCACGGGTATTTGCTGGATCAGTTCCTGTGGCCTGAAAGCAATGCCCGGGACGATGCTCTCGGCGGTGCGATGGAAAATCGTTGTCGCTTCGCCTGCCTTGTGATCGAGCGAATTCGCGACTCGGTGGCGCCGGATTTTCCGATCGTGTTCCGCTTTTCGCAATGGAAGATGTCGGACTACAATGCGCGCATCGCTGAAACACCGGGCGAGCTGAAAATTATGCTGCAGCGGCTGGTGGCAGCAGGTGTGGACTGGTTCGATGTCAGCACCCGGCGCTTCTGGGAACCTGCTTTCGACACTGATCCGCGCAGCCTGGCCGCGTGGACCAGGGTGTTGTCTGGAAAACCGGTTATCGCGGTTGGCAGTATCGGTCTCGATCAACCGCATCATTCCAAGCTGTTTCGTGACAAGGTCAACATCGATGCCCAGGTCGTCGAGCTGGATAATCTGGTTACCGCGATGGCGCAAGGTGACTTTGATATGGCGGCCGTGGCACGGGCCATACTCGCCGATCCCGAATGGGCAGAAAAGGTTCGTTCGGGCAGGATGGCGGAGATTCGCCCATTTGAGCGCACTGATCTTGAGGCTTATCGGTAAGCAGGCCTTCACCGGGCATCGTGCAGGACGGTTTCAGTTGTCCAGATCGCTTTGCAGGCACGGACGTGATCGCGGTACCCGTGGAGGTCGTTAAGCGCCTGGCTGAGCACCGACTCGCAGACCACAACATCCTCGCAGGCAATTTCATCGACACAGTCGCATACTGGCGATGGGGTATTCTCACTATGCGTAAGCCGGGCATGGTTCTGAATGTAGCCTTGCACCGTTTTTACCTTTACTAGCCGCTGCCATAACTCGGGACCTGCCTCGGTGAGCCACCAGGATCTGAACTCTGTGAGCGCAAGCATTGGTGCGCGCCAAATTTGCAGGAATAATTTACGCGGCGCGTCGGCGTGGAGTTGCAGGGTAAATTCATCAGCGAGCAGCGCCACCTCGCGGACAGGTCGGGCAAAAGCCTCTGCCTCATCCTGTTTCATCATGGGAGCCGCGCTGCGATCAGTCACGTGGTTCAGGCGCCGGGCCTCGTCTCGATACCAGATGATGCCGACGCCATCGCAGCTACTGGATGGAAACAGGGAATCCGGGATAGTGACGGCATCGCAGTGGGCGTAGCGTTGGATATTACGCCAGCGCGGCATCGACATGCCTAGCCGGGCGTGTTGGCGCCAACGGGCACGGAACGCGATGGTGTCCATATCGGCGCACCGCTCGGCGAAATACATCAGCTTCGGGTGATCGCTCGCAAGCACTTGTCCGCGCATGCCGGTGTTCTCAACGACGATGCAGACGATTGTCGAGCGAGAGCAGAAAACCGTTGATGGTAATCGCAAAGATTCCGATTAGCGCGGTGATCGAGATCATCATCGATACATCATTCGTTTCGATGCCGCCCATGATCAGGTGTCCCAGGCCGCGCACCGAGGCAAACATCTCACCGATCATTACGCCGAGGAAAGTGATCGAAAAGCTGAGGCGGATTGCGGTTACCAGTTCCGGGATCGTGGCCGGCACAAAGATCAGCAGAAATGTCTGCAGGGTGTTCATCCGTAATGCCTTCGACGTGCGAATCAGGGACGGATTGATATTGCGAACCGCATTGTAGGTGATCAGGGTCATTGGGATGATGCCGTGAATGGCGCCGAAGGCAACTTTCGCGGCGAAGCCGAGACCGAAGAACAACAGCATGACCGGATAAAGCGTCACCTTGGGAGTCGATTGCAGCGCAACGAACATCGGTGCAAACACTTCGCCCGCTCGCCGGTTGAAGCCGAGGATCATGCCGAACAACGCGCCACCGAAAATGGCGATGATTAGCGCAATGCCGAGTGCGCGCAGGGTTTCCTCGGCATGGGTCCAGAAGCGTTCGGTCGCGAACAGGACCTCGGCCCGTGCCCAGGTTTCAAGTGGAGAGGTCAGTGCTTCGCTGCCGACCATCCAGTGCAGCGCCTGCCAGGTTGCCAGAAAGACAACAATTACCGCTATTGCATCGAGGAACGTGGTCATCGGTCCACTCGCGAGAGAAATTCGTTTGGCTGTCGATACCGTCCAGGCGGAGCCGGCGGTAAACTGCGAACGCTTCTCTAAGGTATTCACCGCAGTTAGCATGATCGTGACCAGAATGACGACGAACAGCAATAGGGCATACATTTTCTCGCTCTCGAAGCCTTCGTAGGCGAAAGCGATCGAGTAACCGATACCGGAATTGGACAAAATAAACTCTGAGCCAATTATTCCCGCCATGCCGTATCCAAGTACCAACTTGAGGCCGATGAATATGTAGGGTGCCGCGGCAGGTAGCTGCAGTCGAACCGCGGTTTCCAGTCGGCCCATTCGGAACGTCTGCCCGGTCCTGGCGAGCACCGGTGGAATGCGATCAAGGCCGCTGAGCGTATTGGTAATCATCGCCACCAGTGCGTAGGCGTAACCCATTATTATTATGGAGACATCGTTCATCCCCACGATCACTATGGCGAGTGGATACAGGACAAAGAAGGGCAGTGCATAGTAACTGGAGATTACCGGCTCCATCGCGCGACGCAGCCGCGGCATGCGGAATAAGATCGAACCAAAGAGGAAGCCCAGTACCGCAGCAAGAATGATTGCAATAAAGATATTGCGCACGGTCTTGGTCGCATGGTGCCAGAATTCTCCAGTGCCCATCAAATCGACCAGCGTCGTCGCCATCCGCGATGGCGCAGTGAGCTGCAGCGGGCTGATGACGCCTTTCTGGCAGAGCAATTCAAGCAACAGGACTGCGGAGACCAGCAGCGTGATGCGGATTACCGTCGAACTGCGCCTCACATCAATTCGTCGCCCATGGCCTTTTTCGATTCCTCGCGCAGCTTTTCCCAGAGCTGTGTTGTCACCTGGCCAAACTCTTCATGCGATGCCATCCGACTGTCGCGGTCATCGGGCCAGTTGGTTTCGACGATATCGATAAATTTACCAGGCCTGGACGACATGATCCCGATCCGGTCAGACAACAATGCGGCCTCGTCCAGCGAATGGGTAATCAGCAGCACGGTGGCCCCGGTCTCGCGCCACAGGCGCAACAGCTCGTCGCCCATCAGGAATCGGGTTTGTTGATCAAGCGATCCGAACGGCTCGTCCAGCAGGATTAATCTCGGCTCCATGACGAAGGTACGGGCTATGCAGACCCGTTGGCGCATGCCGCCAGATAGCTCCGACGGTCGGGATTCGCTAAATCCTTGCAGCCCCATGAAGTCGATCGCGTAATCAACTCGTTCTTTGACTTCCGTTGCCGAGCGACCAGCACGGCGCAGGCCGAAGGCGATGTTGTTCCAAACCGTGAGCCAGGGGAACGAGGCATCGTCCTGAAATACGATACCGACTCCTTCGGGAACCTCGCCACGAACCGGTTCATCCTCAAAGATCACCTCACCCTCGGTGGGAGGCGTCAGACCAGCGACGATATCCATCATCGTCGTCTTGCCACAGCCCGATGGGCCGATGGTCGTGAAAAATTCGCCCAGTCGGAGATCAAGGTCAATCGGGCCGAGTGCGTGGACGACGTCTTCATAGACGTGTTTAACACCTGTTAAGGAAACCGTGGCCCGGTTAGCGTTTGTCTGTTCGATGGTTGCAGTGTCGGACATGGCAACTCAAATAAATTTTCTATATCGATTGGGCGCCCAGAGTCGGGTAGTCACCCGCCGTTCAGGATTATCAATCTGGGACACCAACGCCGCCGAAATCGGCGGCGTCTTTAGTGTCCTCGATGATGCTTGAACTAGAGCTTCTGATCTTCGGGCAGGAATGACTCGTCAATTACGTCGTCCCAGTCGATTGGGCCTTCCCAGGACCCCTGTAAACGCAGTCCTTCAAGCATGGCCTCAAGCGCAGGCATGTCGAACTTGCCGCGACCCCAGTAGTTGATCGCGACCATGTTCTTGACGGCGGTGATCGCGATTTCCTCGGACACCTTGTCGCCATAGGCTTTGGCAACGAGCTTGGCTGCCGCGATGGGTTCCGCATAGAGGTAATCGACTGCTGCACGTCGAGCGGCGATGATGGCGCGAAGTTTGTCGGGATTTTCTTTGGCGAATTCAGCCGTGGTAACACCGACGGTCTGGGTCATATTGGGCAGGTTTGTAAGGTCGAAGGCCACTACGTATTTGCCCTTGCGGCTGCTCATGATTGGCTCCAGGATAAGCGCGGCATCGACATCCCCGCGTTCGAGCGCAGCGAGTCCGGCACCGACCTTACCGAGCGACACCAGTTCAACGTCATCCTCCGTCATGCCAGCAGCCGCCACGGCCATCTTCGCCAGGGTTTGACTGGTCGAGCGCGGCTTCGTATACGAGATCTTCTTTCCTCTCAGATCTTCCATTGAACTGATTCCCTTGCCTGGCATCGCTACCCAGAACAGATCGGCAATGGACATTACGTTGGCGCTGACAATCTTGATGTCGTGACCTTCGCGATAGGCTGCCAACACTGCGGCTGTACCGACCACGCCATACCCTGAACCGGATGCAATCTGGTTACGCATGGTCGTGCCGCCACCTGCGGACGAGATGACATCGGTGATATCGACACCGCGTTTTTTAAACTCACCTCTTTCAATCGCTACAGCGATCGGTGCGGTATTGAAAAGAAACCCGTAGTGTGAGGCGACGATGGTTTCAGCTCTGACCGAAAACGACAGCATTACAGCAAAAAATACTGCCAACCCTAGGACTACGCGATTTTTTGATAAACTGGACATTATTAGATCCTCCTCCTGACCCACTAATCTGGTAGCGGGCATTCATTATTAAATCGTTTCAGAGTAGCCCATGACAGTGCAATCTTCTTGAGATACCTGCCGAGGGTTACGTGGAACGTCTTTTCTCAGACCAGGTGGGATCAGAGATTTTCTGCAAGTACTTTTATCTTTTACTCACCCCGAACTTCGATCACCACCCGATTTGAACGCTATCGTTGTGTACTTAATGGCCAACAGCATTGGATGTTTGCTGCTGTTGCATCATTATAACGATAAAAAGTATCATAATGTCAATTGGCGTTGGTTCGGAATAACCTGGTCTAGAAGTCATGGCAAGATGTTTTCCTTCAGGTGAGAGGCTCTATTCACAGGGGCCTGCCACTGTAAGGACCGATTGATTTTAACCGCATAGTGGGAGACTCATGTTCCGAAGCCTGAAAGCACCCTTTGGCGCAGAATCGAACAGCATTGACCTGTCGCGGCCGTTAGATCGCTCGACAATCACCGCCATCAGGGAAGCGTTTTTGCTATATGGTGCGCTGGTGTTTCGCGAACAGACCGTCGACGACGAGAACCTGATCGCACTTGCATCGATCTTCGGCCGACTGGAACAGCACCTGGTCGAGAACAGCGACGGTGAGATCATGTCGCCCGTGCACAACATCACCAATTTCGATAGCGCTGGCAAGCCATCCGTTCGTCCCTATATCAACACCAATTACTTCTGGCATACCGACAAGTCCTACCTCGCGACCCCGTCGCTTGCGACGATGTTGCACCCGGTCGAACTGCCGGCGTCAGGGGGTGATACGCAACTCGCCCACATGGGCCTGGCCTTCGCGGCGCTGCCGGATGTCACCCGGGAAAAAATCGCGGAGCTGAATGCGGTTCACAGTATCGAGTTCATGCGACACAGCCTCGACAATCCAGCGCCAACCGCGGCGCAGATTCAGGCAGCACCGCCAGTAGTGCACCCGCTGGTGCGGCCGCATGTGGAGACCGGGCAGAACTGCCTCTATATTGGCATGTATGCGTCCCACATCGAGGATACGGACATGGCGGAAGGTCGCCTGATCCTCGCCCGTTTACTGGAGCAGTCAACTCAGCCGCCGTTCGTCTATACCCACGAATGGCGTACGGGCGACATCCTGATCTGGGATAACCGGTGCCTGTTGCATCGCGGAGTCGCGAACTACGAGATGTCCCAAGAGCGACGTGTTATGAAACGGCTTTGTGTGTCGGGCGATGATTGATGACGCAGTTTATTTCGCCGCTGCGGCCCGCAAAATCCGGCGCGTTGCCGCGACTGCCTGCTTTACCCGGATGTGAGCGGGTTGGCTGTGCGACAGTGAGACCTGGGGAATTTCGAGGGCTAGCGGTATACCTGACGGCAGCGCACGCAGCAAGCTGACGAGATCGATGACGCCCTCGCCGGGGGGTAAGCGTTCCTCTGTCGCTTCGGTGATAAAAGCGTCGCGCGAGGGTGGTAGCACCGCGGATGCCACGTCGCACAGTTGCGCGTAGCGGAACCATTCCCGCGGCATTTGAATGATCTGTTCGGGGGATCCCTGTGATCTGAAAAAGTGCAACGCGTCCACGGAGATGCCGAGGGCTGGATGTTTGCATTGCCTGATCAGTTGGGCGGCTGCCTCGATATTGGACAAGTGTAACCAGGGAACGAATTCGAAATCAATTGTTAGCCTATGTTCCGCAGCCATTTCGCACAGGCGCATCAGGTTATCTATCAGGCGGTCGGGCTCCAGGTCATCTACCGTGGTTAACACATGGCGCGCACCGAGTTCGCTGGCGGCATCAAAAAACGGCGAATAGGCCGCGATGTCGGTTGCGGGAACCAGGCGCACTGTGTTGGCGTCAAGGGCCGACACAGAGTGAGCCGACATCGCCGCGCGTACTTCGCGCCGCAGCGCGGAATCGCTGAGCAATGCGGTTTCTCCGCCGCCCGGCTGCCCCCCCAGCAGGCGCAGGCCGACATGGCGGCAACCAGCAACAGCGGCCACCGCAACGGTCTCCAGCGCATCGAGCTCTGGAACCGTGTAAAAAGAGAGCGATAGTGGTCGCTCCGTATCTGCAAGCGGATTGATTGTGGCGTCATAGGTATCTGAAGATGTGATCAAATTTGCTCCCGGATCGTCGCTGAGCTTAGAATCTTTTAAGCGGCCGCGGTAGATAAACCATGCGATAGTGCTGGCCAGCGTCAACTGATAGCACGATAGCATTTCACACTAATTTGTTGTTTCCAATGATAAAGGCCAGACGATGAACGACACAAGCGATGACCTCGCGGTAATAATTGGCGGTGCTGACGGCATTGGTGCTGTAACCGCAGGCCTTATGATTGAGCGCGGCTGGCAGGTTGTGGTGGCCGATATCGATGCCATATCGGCAAGCCGTGTTGCGGCCGAAATAGGCGCTATCGGGGTGCATATGGACATTGCCGATGAACGCTCAGTCGAGGACACGGCGGCCAGTATCGAAACCGATATCGGCCCGGTTACGGCACTGGTGGTAGCAGCCGCCATTTTCCAAGATATCGTGCCGTCGGAAAATCAGCAGAAATCAGTCTGGGACGAGGTGCTGTCGGTCAACCTCGGTGGCACTTTCCTCGCCAATCGCACCTTTGGCCGATACATGGTCGAGCGCGGACGGGGCAGTATCGTTAATCTCACCTCGATCGCGGCTCTCGGCTCCATGCCCGCCGAAGCCTATGCCACCAGTAAAGCGGGTGTCGTCCAGCTCACTAAAAACCTGGCTGGTGAATGGGGACGATCGGGCATACGCGTCAATGCAATAGCACCGGGCTCTACTTTGGTTCCCAGGGTCGAAGAGCGTCTGAAATCAGGGCGTTACGCCGGCGATCCCGGCGAATTTACCGCGTTGGGGCGCATGGTTCGCCCGCGTGAAGTAGCCGAAGCAATCGAGTTTCTCGCCTCCGCCCGGGCCAGCGCGATTACCGGAGTGAACCTAGTGGTGGATGCTGGCTGGCAGGTAGCTTCGACCTGGGCCCAGTTCGGTGGGGTGCGGCCGCCGGCAACGCCGACATAGCCGACACGTCAGTTTTTGCGCAACAGGCGCCGCGCGTTGTCCGCCCAGACTGGATCTATGTCGCCGTGTTGACCTTCGTCGGGCTGGTCCCAGCCGGCAAAGTTGGTGCCGTAAACGATGCGATCGTTACCCACCCAGTTGCGCAGTAGCGACAGAGCTGAAGGATCGGTGACATGGGCGTCGTACCACAGACGCGTTAATGCCTGTTCGAAAGCACCATCCTTTTTAATTTCCTCGGTGGCCCAGGGCCGCTTGCGCGCAGCCTGGGCCAGGCGACCGGCCAGCATTGGAATACCCCCGCCGCCGTGACTGATCCAGATATCAAGCGCGGGATGACGCTCCAGCACGCCGCCGAAGATCAGGGTTGCGACCGCTATCGATTCCTGCCCGGCGAATCCAATGACTACATCGAGGTCAAAGCGCTTCAGGTTAGGATCACCCGGCGGACCGTCGATCCCCGATGGCGCCGGGTGCAGAAACAGCGGTACATCCAGATCGACAAATTTCTGATACAGCGAATCCAGTTTCTCGCTATGCAGTGGCTCGCCAAACTCGGTGCCGATGGCCGCACCCCATAATCCAAGCTCGGTCACCGCACGCTCCAACTCCTCGCAGGCAGCCGCGGGATCCTGCATTGGCAACGCAGCAAGGCCGCCCAGCCGTTGCGGGTAATTCTTCACCAGCTCGGCGCAGGCATCGTTATGGCGGCGGCAAAAAGCGATGGCCTCATTTATCCCGATGTGATGGAAGTAAGTCAGCGGGCTCGGCGAAAGTACCTGGAAATCGATTCCATCCCGATCCATGCGCTCGATGCGAAGCTCCGGGTCGGTAAACGGGCTGGCAGTGTGCCTGACACCGATCAGCTTATAATTTCCGACCCGGTACCATGGCGTGCCATCCTCATCCTCGCCGAATTCAGGCCCGTGGCGACCGGCAGCCCCGGTGGTCGAATTAAGTCGAACATGCGCATGAACGTCAATAACTTTAGCTATTTCAATATCTGACATCGCTGTTTCCTGGATTACCTATAGAATGTTGCCTGATTATCGGCCCCAGGTGTCATGTCCGGCGATACCGATAAATTGCACTGCCCATGGAATTGTGAAACCATATCCTAACGATTGGAATTATGCTGTCAAACATCAATATGCCGATATCAGAAGAACTGCCAAGCACTCGCGACTGCGCGCAAATGATCATCGACGCGATCGCGCAGTCGGGGGATGATTACGCAGCAATGGCCAGCGCCTTTAAGGCTCCGCTCGCCAAGCTAACCAAACGCGATGATTTGAGTGCACTGGGTGCTCCGCGCCAGGGAAATAATGTCGCGAGCTCCCTCTACCTGTACTTTGACGGACAGCTATCCATTTTGCTGTTCGAAGTACCGAGCGACAGGATCATACCGCCACATGATCATGGTATATGGGAAGCTTTTTGCACCTATCGCGGCAAGGTCAGGCACGAGACAATGCGGCGAATCGACGACGAATCGGTTGCTGGCTATGCCGAGCTCGAAACCCTCGGCGAAGATATTCTCGGTCCCGGGGATCTGACTATAATCGCGCCTCCGGCCGACATCCACAGCTTTACTGCTCTGGAAGAGGGGACCCTCGGCCTGGCGATCGCCAACGGATCCTATAAACACAACCGGCATTATTATCAGCCTGAGAAAAGTACCTATGTCGTCAAACCCCAGGTAAATTTCCGCTAGGCCGGGTTTGTCGAGGGCGAGTTAGATGAATGCTGGCAATAACAAATTAGTACTGATTACCGGAGCGGCCGGTGGCCTGGGTTATGCCATTGCTGACTATCTCGGCCAACGGGGCTATCGAGTCGCGTTAATTGATGTCGACGAAACGGGCGTCATGGACGCAGCTAATCGGTTAGGCGATGCCCGTGGTTACGCCTGTGATATAGCCGATGCGGAGCAGGTCGACCAGGCGCTGGCCTGCATCGAAAAGGATTTTGGAGCTATCCCGGACGCCGTGATCAACAATGCCGGGGTCGTTCGTTTCGGCGACCTGCTGGAGCACAGTGTCGAGGACTTTCGCAAGGTCGTCGATGTAAACCTCGTCGGAACCTTTATCATGTGCCGCGCGGTTGGCCGTCTGATGGCACAGCGCGGTAGCGGTGCGATCGTCAACGTGACCTCGTTGAATGCATTCGCTCCGAGTCCGGATGCAGGCGCCTACCCGGCTACCAAGGCAGCTGTGGCCAAGCTAACCGAACAACTCGCGCTGACGCTCGGCCCCAAAGGTGTGCGCGTCAATGCGGTGGCGCCGGGTTTTATCGATGCCGGTATGTCGGCCCCGATCTACCAGGACCCCGAGACCCGGGCGCTTCGCGCCGCGAGCGTTCCTGCGGGTCGAATCGGCAGGGGCGAGGATATCGCCAGCGCTGTCGCGTTCTTGATTTCAGAACAGGCCGACTATATCCACGGTCAACATATTCTGGTCGATGGCGGCGTGGCTTTCAGTCTGAAAAAGCATTTGCCGCGAAAGGCGCCCACAGACTCGGAAAAGTAATCGATGCGAAACCTGATCCTGACCGGTGGAATACGCCATGACTTTGATGGCAATACCAAGACTGTTATCAAGTTGCTTAACGATATTGGGATAACGTCTGAGTATACAAACGACATTAATAGTGGAATCGAGCGCTTGTCATCGGAGACGTTTGACCTGGTCACCGTAATGGCGCTTCGTTGGAGTATGGAGGGAGATGAAAAGTATGCATCGCTACGCGATGAATACGGATACAGCATGCCCCCCGAATGCCGCGCGATCCTGGGCAACTACATCCGCCAGGGTGGCGGTCTGTTCGGCTTGCATACCGCCTGCCTTTGCTTTGATGACTGGGTGGAATGGCGGGATGTGCTCGGCGGTGCCTGGGTCTGGGGTCAGTCTTTTCATCCACCACTCGGGCCGGTATCGGTTTCACGTACTGGTCAATCACATACGTTGACTGTAGGCCTTCCTGCTTTCGATTCGGTGGACGAGGTTTACGCTGATCTCGATCTTGCTCCTGACACGATACCGTTGCTTTCAGCATGTGCCGATGATGAGACCGAAGCGCCTGTACTCTGGGCCCATCAGCTCGACAAGGGGCGTGTGGTATTCGATGCACTCGGGCACGATCGAAACTCGCTGCAACACGACATCCATGGCCGCCTTATCCAGCGCTGCGCAGCCTGGGTAGGTGGGCTTTCCGACGAGAGGGTGTCAGTTCTGTAATCTGGATCTGGAAACCTAAGCATTAATTTGGTTCGATGTATACGGTCTTTGCCCCGACAGCTGCTATCCAGTTGCGAACGGAATCAGTTATAAACTCGGACCCATTGTCTGAGCGAATGAATGACGGAACGTCGCGCAAGATGAACAAATCCGTCAGGACGTCGACAACATCTCTTGAATTCAGCTTGCGCTTCACTCGGATCGCCAAGCATTCACGGCTAAACTCATCAAGGATGTTCAGTGTCCTTAAAAGCTCTTCTGTCATCGGTGCGGTGATGGACGAAGTCATATGACCAAACGCGGTCTTTACGTTTGGGCTTGAGCCGAATACAGGAATCATCATTAAGCCAAAGCCGGCCTCTCTTTGCCTGTTTCATTGGCACTTTGAGCCCTTCGTGCCTCCACAACCGCTCAATCCGCTTGTCATTCACATGCCATCCCGCGTCAGGTAGCAATGCTGCTACCCGGCGATAGCCATAACGACCAAACCGACGTGTGAGCGCAATCATATCCGCAACTAGACATTGTTCATCCTCTTTGCATCCTTGGTGCGCGCCGTTGCGTTGATCGATGTTGCCTGAGTGCACGACAGGCTCGGCGTTCAGAAACGCCAAGCTTGTCGCAAACTAGATCAATACATTGCCGATGACGTGTGGGGCTGGTTAGTTTCCCCTGGACGCCTGGGTCAGGATTAACTTGTCTAGCGTCAGATCGAAGACAGCTCGCCTGCGCCGCTTGGTTTCCTTCTGGAGCCGTCTCAACTCTTTAAGCTGATCCGTTCCCATGCCACCGTGTTGCTTACGCCAGGAATAGTACGTTTGTTCTGTGATGCTGATTTTACAAATAGCATCAACACGCGTCACTCCTTGTCCAGCCAAAACCTCAACCTGTCTTAGCTTCGTTACAATCTCTTCGGGTTTGTGTCTCTTGATTCCCATATCTGATCCTCCGTTTCCTACCTATAGGGGTGGACCAATTCAAAGGGGTGGATCAATATTTATTCAAATCGTCAATTTTCGGTTGATAGACGTGCATAAGGGAATTCCAGCCGTTGGCCGCTATCAATAGTGGAGTGCGGTTAAGTTCCACAAATAGACCCGTCTGAATGAGATTGCAACTCGACAAAAGTGTTTCGATGCCGCTACTAATGAAGGCCAACTTCCTAAACCCCACCATGCCGGGATCCTCATACATCCCGTAAACTCCTGAGCCCAGGCAGTGTGGAAATCAGGTTAAGGATAGTCAAATTCGAGATTAGACGCTCACCTCTACCCGCCGCCATCAATTGCACGCATCAACAACTGCACCGGGTGAACACATTCCACAGAGGTCCGGGCCTCGATGTTCCAGCGGCAAGTTTCACTGTCACAAACAATGACGTCCGGCTTGAATTTTCTGACCTGCTCAACCAGCGATGCTCCAACTGCCAGGGCGATATCGTGTTTGTTTTTTTCGTAGCCATAGGTGCCGCCGATACCACAGCAGTCGGCTTGGGAAAGCTGGAGATTAATTTCCGGAATCAGTTGCACGAGTTCAATTGCCGGTGTGCCCATTTTGTGACCACGCAGTTGACAGGGACCGTGGTACAGAACTCTTAGCGGCATGGCGTTCATGCATTTCCGCAGTCGGCTGGCATGCCCGTCAAGGAGGAATTCGCAGGCGTCCACGACTGCGCTCGCAACTTCACCTGATTTATCATCAGTCATATCCAGATAGGCTGCGTACTTTGCTCGCAGCGTTAAACTACAACTTGTCGATGTCGAAATGATTTTTTGACCTGTCAGAACCGAGGGGTGAAGCGCATCGACTAACGCTTGTGCTCTTGCTCGCGCAGGACCAGTTTCGCCGCTGGATAACATGGGTAACGAACAGCACCGGTCTGTAGGCACCTGCACCTTGTAGCCGAGGTGATTCAGCAATCGCACCAAGGCTATTCCGACCTCAGGATCGTAGTTTTCGATCGCACAACCCGAAAAATAGGAAACAATTGGTCCGTTCTCCTGGTCGTGGCTTGCCAACCATTTTCTGAATTTACGGCCGTGGACTTCAGGTAGTGGGGCGCTCCGATGTATTCCAAAGAGGCCTTCAACAATACTCCGAACGATCGAACTTCCCAGAAGCTTGTTCGTCAGTGCTGGAAACGTCCCACCCAACCGGCCAATAAGATCAGGGCGATTTAGGAGGCGTTGACCCAAAGAAATTCTATCGCCTCCTTCCACGATATCAGCCTTAGCCAAGGTAATGATGTCCGAGATCGCTACATTGTTTGGGCAGACACTGGTACACACGCCACACCCACTGCACAGCATGGGAGACCATTCCGGAACCGATCCCGCAAGACGAAACCGCTGTGCCTGGGGACCGCAATATTTGGGTCCAGGAAACTCCGTAGTAACTGCCGCAACAGGGCAATGTGCGTTACAAATACCACACTTCGTACACTGATCCATGCTACCCAGGACATTCGCTTTGCCGCGCGCACCTTTCATTGTTTGGATTAACTCCACGCCTGAATGTAACTGTTGTAACATGCTTATCGATTCGCCCGGGCACAGACTTCTTTTACGCTGTCACGCCACGCTGTCTACAGGGACTCCCGCTCGTCAGCACCTATGGACGGCTCGTAGTGCGTGACCTCTCTTACCATACTGCGGACATCATTCAGACCAAGCTGACCCGCGCCTATGGCAGATAGATACGCCGCGCCAAGTGCCGTCATGTCGGGCTCAAGTGATACGGATACTGGCATGCCCAGCAGGTCCGCCTGTCGTTGCATTAGGTAACGGTTCTTTGTAGGGCCACCATCAGCGCGGATTTCCTTGACTGTGCCTCCCATTTTTTCATCCAGTGCCTGGACAATGTCCGCGCACTGAAACGCGATGCCATCCAATAATGCACGCGCAATATGACCGCGTTCAGTGTCTAGTCCGAGGCCGGTCAGGCTAGCTCTCGCTCCCGGTACCCAATAGGGGGCCGATAATCCCGTAAAGCTTGGCACCATCATCACACCCGCAGAATCGGGGATACTCTCAGCGAGTTCAGAAGAAGCCTCGGCCGAAGATAAAAGCCCTGAGCGTACGGCCCAGTCAACTGCAGAGCCAACAGAAAACACCCCTCCCTCAACGGTGTAGTCCACCTGCCCGTCGAGTTCCCATGCAATGAATACAAGAAGCTTCCCATCCGGATTGACATGTGTGCGACCGGTATTGATTTCAATAAAAGCCCCGGTGCCATAAGTTGCCTTGACGGAAGTAGCATCTATACAACTCTGTGCAAACAAAGCAGCATGCGCATCAACAGCATCGGCGGTTATGGGAACAGATGCGCCATCAAAACTGTTATGGTGAGCGATACCAAAATCTCCACAAGAGGGTCGAACAGCGGGCAATTGGTCAGTGGTCAAGCCGAATGCCTGCAACAGATCTTCGTCCCACACCGCCTTGCGCAGATTGAATAGAGCAGTTCGAGAAGCAGTGCCGGGATCAGTCGCGTGGACTTCCCCGCCTGTCAACTTGTGGATAACATAGGTTTCCGTACCACCGACTCGCAGACATCCTTTGTCGCGGGCGCGTGCCACACCGGGAATATTGTCGATAAGCCATCGAAATCTGGATGCGGAAAAATAGGGGTCGAGCAGTATACCGGTACGCTCGCGTACCAATCCGTCGATACCACGAGCACCAAGTTGAACGCAGATATCGTTGCTGCGTTTGTCTTCCCAGGATAGGGCCGGCCTATGCTTTTGCCAGTTCCCTGAGACCAGGCCATACTGGTTTCGCCCTGGTTGGCAAAGCCAATACCCTGAACATCAGCCCACGACAACCTTGCTTTCTCCAGCGCACGGTTGGCAGAGATCATACTCGTTTCAAAGAAATCATCCGGGTCATGCTCGACCCAACCGATCTGCGGCATGCGCTTCGGCATTGGGACAGAATGACTGGAAATTTCCCCAACCTCAGGATCGAAGACCAGCGATGTGGTCGTGCTGCCGCCGTGATCAATACCAATGAAAACACCGCTATGCAACATTCAGAGACTCCAGATATTCATGAGCGTTCTCGGCCGCAGCCCAACCAGTAGCGACACAAACACCTTCTGTCGAGCATTCCATCGCAGGGTTCCAGTGAGGCAGAGTACGTCCGGTCACAAATGCGTTGCGGCAGAAACCTGACCCGTTGCGCTGTGGTCGCAATGCATCGTCGGTTTCAACACCTGTGATGTGCAAAGCATTCAAGGACCGGTCCACGGTAGTAGCCTTCAGAGGTTCACTCTGATAGGTCTTAAACCCGAAAGAAGTCTCATGGACAACCCCGTACGAATCTACATCAAGACCTCCCATCAACACACCGCCATTGGAAACTATAACGAGAGAAGCCTCATATTGGCGCCCCATATCGTCCCATACGATTATTTGGTCGGCTTCGAACGAGGATCCGCTAATTCCGCTACAGCTATGAAGCGATGCCGTACCATTTCGCAGATGATTCGTGAGGGCCCGTTCCAGTCGCATTCCAGGTATGCTCGGTGGCAGAGTCGGCACTTCAAGACATGGCATTCCAAGTACTCTTTCCGCCGAAGCCAGGGTTCTATGGAAGTTGGACAAACCCATAACCGCAGGAAACAACATGACGTCTGCATATGACGGAATGGAATTTTTTAGTGCCGTAAAGTAGGAATCTATCTCTTCCAGTTCATCAAACGACTTCGCCAACGCGGCATTTTCAACAGCATCGCCTGGTGCAGCGACATCGACAATCTCAGTTTTGGTACCTGACTTGCCAAGCTCAATAGCGACCAGTTCAACAGGAAAATCCCGATAGGCCCGAAACCGTACAAGTGCTGCAGTTTTGCCACCAATGTTTCCAACTGTAGCCTGGTGTTCCGAAGTGCCATAGACGGGAATGGACAAACCCGTCGCTGAAACGGCCAACTCATTGTGACCACTGATCGTAATTTTCTGGTGGATTTCTCCTAAAATATTGACGAACCAGTCGAGGGCGTTTCTTATCTGATCGATGCCAACCTTACAGTATGGATGGGACTGGTCCAGTTGAGAAATGATGTCTAGCGGCTTGCATACAATCTCTTCGTCATTGCGTGGAGAAAAGCCAAGAACGTGAATCCCCTCGGGCGTATAGTGTAAAGACCCACCACCTGTGCCAATCATTCGGACCGAATAACCGTGTTCCCGAAGTCGTATTGCCGCAATCAGTCCATCCAGTTCCGTACCGATGATGATAGCGTCAGTTTTCAACGGTAGTCTCCCGATGTAGCCAACTCCGGTTTGAGACGCACCCCCAGGGTTTCCCGGTAAACCGTATCACTCAGCAATGCCTGTCTGGCCTGCTGCCCCCAGGCCGTGTGAACGATGCCTTTAAGTCGCTCAACCCAAAACCTTCCCAGATCATCGTTGCTGGCGAAGTCCGGGTGATACCTGGCGATGAGTGCGGCGACGCGGCTACCACAAAAAGTTCCCTGACACGGTCCAAATCCAACTCTGAGACGCCGCCGCAGATCATGTAGGTGCTTGATGCCATAATTTTCGATCAAATCAATGACTTCCGATTGAGCAACCGCTTCACACTCACAAACCAGTGACTGATAACACCGGTCCTCTTCGATGCCGCGATAGTTATCTGCCGGTCGCCAACCGTGTCCATTTTTACTCGTGGTCAGGGGTGTAATTGCGCTGATGCATTTTGCATCGAGCCCGAGTGACAGACATACCTGGTTACCAAGATCCTCCGCCATAGACCGGTGCGTCGTCAGCGAGCCACCGCAGACGGTAAAAAATCCTACAAGTCCATCATCACCGTGATTGATAACAGAATGCCTGCGCGGCAAGGGTTTTTCCGAAGGCCAGTCCCTGGGCTTAAACAACGGGCGTACACCCGCCCAGGCACGATACACCCGATAGTTTCTCACCTCGGGAAGCAGGACCTCTGCATTGTTCAGCAGTTCTTGAATTTCCTCCGCACGCACTTTTGTGGTATCCGGATCGTCCACGACCTCAGATGTTGTACCAAACAGGCCTACGGTACCCGTCGGTACAATGATGTCATGGCTGGTGGGAGGTCTACAGCGGTTGACTGCTTGCGATACCATGCGGTGAGAGAGCACGATAATCGAACCTTTACCCAGTTCCAGATCCACAGTTCGCCCGACCATTGCTGCCACTCGAGCCGACCACGGCCCCGCCGCGTTGAGAACAACATCGGCTTCCAGCGTTACCTCACCTGCCGCGCTGGTAACCCGGACACCACACATACGTCCGTTGCGCACCTCCATTCCGATCACCCGATGGCGGGTGAGAATTTTGCCTCCTCTGCGCCGAACATCATCAGCCAAAAGATTGACCAGCCTCCAGGACTGGACCGTGGCATCCGGAACTGAAAACGCTCTAAGTACGTGCCGACTGATTGCCGGCTCTCGTGCCATAACCAAATCCGGATCGAGCTCCTCGACAGGAATGTTTGCGCTAAGGCATCCGTCATAGAACCTATCGGCAAATTCCGGTGGATCATCAGGGAGAGAGACAAAAAGCCCTCCCGTCTGCTCTACGACCCCGGCTGCCAGGTCGGCGACAATAAGGCGCTCGCGCATACATTCAGCGGCATAATCTGTATCACTTACGGCGTAGCGCGCGCCACTTTGCAGCATTCCGTGAAACCGGCTGCTGGTACCAGAACCCAGGTCGCCAAATTCAACCAGGGTCACACCAAACCCGCGCAATGCCAAGTCGCGAGCCACCGCGCACCCGGTGGCTCCACCGCCTATTACAATCGCCCGGGGGTTATGGTCCACTTGTGGCATCCAGGCCAAGCTTCGACTTGCGCTGCTGTACCCATGCATTGATCAGCCTGTCGGCTGTAATTGCAATAAACGCGACACAAATCCCCGCGGTTACACCACGGCCTGGATCGACTTTCGAAAGTGCAATAAGCGTCTCCTGACCAAGGTCCCGCGTGCCCACTAAAGCTGTGATCACCAACATACTGAGTCCCATCATCAGAGTCTGATTTACGCCCAGCATGATTTCCGGCAATGCCAGAGGAATTTGCACGCGCTTCAATATTTTTGCGGGCGTGCAGCCCATTGCTCGCGATGCCTCGATCAAATTTTCGGAAACCTGCCGGATGCCGTGGTCTGTATAGCGGATTGCAGGCCGGACTGCGCGAGCCCGGCCTGCAGGGTCGAAATTATCGAATAACTGGCGCTAACCGGCGGCGGCGAGCGCCTGATCTATGTCGGCGATGATGTCCTTGACGTTTTCGATACCGATCGACAAGCGCACCAGATCAGGGGTGACTCCGGATGCCGCCAGTTCGTCGTCGGCCAATTGTCGATGGGTGGTCGAAGCCGGGTGGCAGGCGAGGGACTTGGCGTCGCCGATGTTAACCAGCCGGGTAATCAACTCCAGCGCATCGATGAACTTGGTGCCGGCCTCGATTCCGCCCTTGAGGCCAAAGGTGAGAATCCCCGATGCCTTACCTTTCATGTATTTGTCGGCACGCGCTTTTTGCGGGCTGCTGTCGAGTCCGGCATAGCGCACCCATTCGACCTGATCTTGCGCTTCCAGGTATTGTGCCACGGTGAGTGTGTTGTCGCAGATACGTTCCATACGTAACGGCAGGGTCTCTAATCCCTGCAGCGCGAGGAATGTGTTCATCGGAGCGAGCGCTGCACCCATGTTGCGTAAGGGTACGACCCTCGCGCGCAGGATATAAGGTGGTAGCCCGGTCTCGGTGTAGACGACCCCGTGATAGGACACGTCGGGCTCGTTGAGGCGTTTGAAACGCTCCTTATTGGCAACCCAGTCGAAGTTGTTGGAATCGACGATGATGCCGCCAATGATAGTGCCGTGCCCGCCGATGTACTTGGTGAGTGAGTGCACAATGATGTCGGCACCCCATTCAAATGGATTACACAGTACCGGTGAGGCAACCGTGTTGTCGACGATCAGGGGGATGCCGTGCGCATGTGCGATCTCGGCGACTTTCTCCAGATCGATTATGTTGCCGCCTGGGTTGCCGATCGATTCGCAGAACACGCATTTGGTGCGGTCGTCGATTAGTGCTGCCATCGAGTCCAGGTTTTCCGGATCTACAAAGCGCGTTTCGATGCCCATCTGCGGGAAGGTGTGCGCAAACAAGTTGTAAGTGCCACCGTACAGAGTAGACATGCTGATGATGTTGTCACCTGCCTCGGTAATGGTCTGGATCGCATAGGTGGTTGCAGCTTGCCCGGAGGCGAGCCCGAGCGCCGCGACTCCGCCTTCCATGTCGGCAATGCGTTGCTCCAGCACGTCGTTGGTCGGGTTCATGATGCGCGAATAGATATTTCCAAGCACCGCGAGATTGAATAAATCAGCACCGTGTTGGGTGTCATCGAAGGCGAAGGCCGTCGTCTGGTAGATTGGCACGGCGACAGCGTTGGTGGTCGGATCAGGCTTATAGCCTGAATGCACCGCTTTAGTTTCGATTTCCATTGTTCCCCCTGGGTTTTTCTAGTTGTGTATCGGTTTTGCGATGTTTATTAGAACTCATGAACAGGGTGTCCGCAAGGTGACGTAGCAGTGGCCACCCTGGCAGGGGTATCCAGTTAGATACTTACTCGACGGTATCCATTTCAGTTTCGACCAGCGTTGAGGTTAAGCCCCCACTGAGGGCCACGCGACCCCATTCGAAGTCCACCTCCCAACGAAGTAATAACGTCGGGAAAAGGTACAGCAAGCCCGCCCAGGCTAATTCCTCAGCCACAGCGAGACACCAGATCCGGGGAGTTTTCCAAACAGATCGATCAATCAGAATTCCTTCTTGTACACGTGACCGTTGACTGGAATCACTCATCGTTTCACGCTACCTTGTCCTCCATTACTGAACGCAACTCTACACCGCCTATGAACACGACCCCACTCGAGCCTGTAACCACCTTGACCTTTGATATTTTTGGCACGGTCCTCGATCTGGCAGGCGGTCTGATTCCCCCATTAGATGACTTGTTGCGAAATTGCCATGCTGATATGGATGGCACCACCCCAAGCACAATAAACTCGCCGTGAACAACAACCTACGAATTGCAGGCCCTTTTATGCGGGTGCCTGCATAGCACCAGTGGAGGCTGGTGGGCACAGATACGGACAGCATCCACAAAGGGACAAGTAGATTTATACATAAAGTAGGCGACCGAAGATCACGACTGCACCTGCGGCTAATAAAAGAAGGCGCTTGAAAAAGCCAAATGGAGAAATTAATCCGTAAGAGATCAAGCCCAGGCCCGCACCTACCTGGCAGAAAGACAACAGCGCCTGCCATGGCCTGTGTGCTAACTCGATAAGTTGGGGATTTGCGATCATCCCGATAGGAATAATATACAGGCCTACCCCTAGAGCCATCGAAGTAAATGCCACCTTAAGCCAGTTTTCGTTAACCATTCCCGAGGCAATGAATACCGCACCACACACTGGCGGGGTGATCGTTGAGATTAGCGCAAACCAGAATACGAAAAGATGGGCCTGTAGCGGTTGCAAACCCAGATCTATCAGTGCGGGCCCTGCTACCGAGACGCAAATCACATAGGCGGCCGTAGTTGGCACCTCCATGCCCAGTACCAGGCAGGCGAGCGCAGTCAAGAGCACGGCCGGCCAGATATTTTCCCCTGATAAAGATAAAATCAAAGAGGTAACCTTAACCCCTAATCCTGTTATCCCCAGAACCCCGATAATTATCGAGGCACAAAGGATAATTGCCCCGATCAAAGCTATCTGTCGTGCACTGGTAATTAAAGCGCGTTCAATCCGGCGCAATATTTCAGTTGTGTTAAAAGAAAATTCTTTATCGGTCAGTAGCAATAGCGCGCCTGAAAATATTGCGAGGCAGGCCGAATACTGAGGTGTAAGGTTGGCAACAAACATTCCCCAAAGAAGCACCGAAAACGGTATGAGAAAAAAGGCTGATGTAATGGCCACATCACGCATTGAGGGTTTCTCATTCTGGGGGATCCCCTTAAGATCGTATTTGCGTGTATAGGCGTTTATGCCAACCCAGACGGCAAAAAAATACAGAATAGCCGGGAGCAACGCCGCTGCCATGATCCCGGTATAGGGTACCTGCGTAAGTTCAACCATTACGAAGGCTCCGGCGCCCATCAGCGGCGGCATGATCTGCCCGCCCGATGAAGCCACGGCTTCGACCGCGCCCGCTAGACGTTTGGGGTAACCCAGGCGAATCATGGCCGGTAGGGTGATAGCGCCGGTCGATGCAACGTTGGCAGAGGCTGATCCCGAAATAGATCCAAAAAGGGCAGATGAGATGACAGATACTTTTGCGCCACCACCTCTCAGACGCCCGGCAGCACTGGCTGCGATGTTCATAAACCCGCGTCCCGCTTCTCCACTATTAAGTACTGCACCGAAGATCACAAATATCGCCACGACATTAACCGAAATGCCGGTGAGAATTCCCCAGATGCCACCTTCAGTAATGGTCAGGCTGCCCAGCAGGCTTTCAAGGGGCATGCCGGAGTGACCGAATTCCCCCGGGATATGTTCACCCCACAGGGCATACGCGAGCGCAGTTGCAGCCACTAACGGCAGCGGCCAGCCGACAGCGCGGCGAGCTGTCTCAATCACTACCAAAAGAAGAATCGTGGCGCCCCCCACCTGGGCATTTGATTCTAAAAAGCCATATTGATCACCCAATGAATCATGGGCTAAAGCGATCCAAAGAGCGCACGATATACCGGCGATAGCGAGGACATACCCTGTAATTCTTGCAAAGCTTGAGTGAGCCCCAAGACAAAGAACCCAAGGCAGGACAAATGCCATATGAACAGGCCTGCTGACCAGGTTGGGGGTTAGGCCTGAGAAAATCAGAAAAAGGTGAAAAAAGACACAACTGCTGGCGAGAATCAGGGCAGGGGCCCGATATCTCGCCAGCAGTGATTCTGATCCTGAGTCGATCAATACCCGAACTTCAGTTCGCCAAGTAAGACGATGGCAATAAAGAAGTACCTAAAGATTTTGTCAGATGGTTTTGCTTTATGTAATGAGGGGCTTGTTATTGTTGTGCGACCGAAAGGGTAAACCCTGCTTCTTGATAGTAACGCACAGCCCCCGGGTGGATTTTGCCAGTGATATTAGACATTAGCCCTTCGTTGACGCCATTCCACCACGCCGCACTTGATCCCATTGAGCTCTTTTGTGCCCAGTAGGTTTTGGTTAATGCGTAAGCGGTGTCGTCATCCATGGCAGTCGTTGTATAGGCCACCACTGGCAATGAAGTAGTAATGATGTCCTGGTCTTGTCCGGCATAGGTGCCAGCTGGGATAACCAGGCGGGTGCGTTTGGTTTTCTTGATCTGATCACCCGACAACGAAAGTACGGTCACACCGGTAGATGCTGCAGCTTCAATGACATTGGGAGCCGGGAAAGATCCTGCGGTGACGAAGCCATCAATCTGACCATTTTTTAATGCAGAAACTGCATTTGATAATTCTGCATCAGCCAGGTTGACCTTGCCCTCAAGCCCGAACAGTTTGATGTATTTGGCACCCTCTTTAGCGCCAAAGGACCCTTTACCCAGGAGGATGGTTTTGCCCGTTAATCCGGCAAAATCCTTAACTCCGCTTTTACTGGACATCACAAAATGCATTGTCAGCGAAGGGATAGGAAAAAGTGCGCGAATCTCACCGAACTTAGGATCAGTCTTATCCTTAAACATGGCTTTGCCGGCTTGAGCTAGCCGCACCAGGACCGGTGGCGTGGTAAAGACATAATCACCGCCGCGAACTTTGGCCTCCATCACATTCTGAACTGAGCCCTGGCTTTCTTCTACTGTGACAATAATGTTGCCACTCGATCCTTGTTTCATAGCCTCTGATATTTGAACGGCCATTTGGTAGTAGGAGGAAGTCGATTTCGCGGATTTATAAGTCACGCGGGTTTCGGCCTGGGCGAGTGGGTTTATGAGTGCCATCGACACTATGAACGCACAGCTGATAGCGCTAAGTTGAAATTTCATCAGTTAATCCTTTGGTTTATTGTTTATTCTATTTAGCCACAGCCATGGCCGCTTTTCAAATTCAGCGAAGAGTTAGGCGGTACAGCGGTTTTGGGAATATCGATTGTATTCATGGAATAAGGGTGCTTCGCAACCGGTTAGCCTAAATATAGTATCAATCTATATAATCATCTGTGATGCCTGATCCAAGTAAAACAACAATGCGCTCGCGAATACATTTTCTTTTTTTGAATATTGGCCATTTTGTCGACCATCTGTTGCCACTGGTTTTCGCCAGCGTCGCTGCCTTGACCCTAACTCGTGAATGGGAAATGAGTTATGCCGAGTTGATTCCCTATGCCACTCCCGGGGTGATCGCATTTGGGCTTGGTGCTTTGCCAGCAGGTTGGTTGGCCGATCGCTGGAGTCGCGAGAAGATGATGGCAATATTTTTTGTGGGAATAGGCATCAGCGCTATCGCCACGGCCATGGCAACAACGCCTGTTATGATGGCCTTGGGACTTTTTTCCATTGGGCTTTTCGGGTCGATCTATCATCCGGTTGGGCTCGCCATGGTAATCCAGGGGCGCCAGCGCACCGGTATGCCGCTGGCGGTCAACGGGGTGTTCGGCAACCTTGGTGTTGCCTGTGCGGCGTTGTTCACGGGCCTGTTGATTCAATCGAGTGGCTGGAAAGCTGCCTTTATCTGGCCCGGTGTTGTGACCTTACTCCTGGGTGGCGCATACATCGGTTTTCTTTTTGCTTGCCGTAATGTCAGGCCAGACAGCCAGTCTGAAGGCAAACGAGGCGGTGCGACTGGCTCGACCGGTTTTGCACGGGCGCAGTTGATTCGTATTGTTCTAATTGTTTTTGCCTCGACGGCCCTCGGCGGGTTGATATTTCAGAGCACGACTTTTGCTCTACCCAAGATCGTGGGTGAGCGGATGGCCGATATTGCAGTTTCAGTTTCCGACATAGGCTGGTATGCATTTGGCATTTTTGCCCTCGCCTCTATTGGCCAACTTATCGTCGGATTTGTGGTGGATCGGTGGTCGTTGAAGTATGTATTTGTGACTGTAGCGGTCTGCCAATGCATCTTTTTCCTGGCAATGGTTGGGTTGAGTGGGTCGTGGGCTTTGGTGACAGCCACAGCATTCATGCTGGTGGTTTTTGGCCAGATCCCGATTAATGATGTGCTGATTGGTCGGGTGGCCAAGACTCAATGGCGTAGCCGGGCCTTGGCTGCGCGATACATCATTTCCTTTTCGGTCAGCGCCACTGCGATACCGATGATTGCCTGGGTGCATGCGAGTTGGGGCTTTGACATTTTCTTTTTGATACTGGCCACCGCCGCTGCCGTGATATCAGCTATTGTCCTGTTTCTGCCGCGGTTACAGGCTTCAGGGAACGCGGTGTAAATACGAAGGGCAAATAGCTTAATTAACCTACTGGCAGGACTTGAAAGGTCTGGCCAGATACCCCATTTCTTCCGGGTCAAAGCATCCAATCGGGCCAATCTAACCAATACAGGAGCGCTCGCCCGGTCATGACAAACGCCAAGCATTTCCGGTCCGCCCGCGCGCTGTAAGTGAGTCAGACCAAAATAATACGCCTCACGCTGACCTTGTTGTCGGGTCCATCATAAATTCTGCGCCTTCATAGATTCTTAAAGAGTAATCAAATGATAGACCCCAGAGTTTTATCAAGAACTACGGAAAAGGCATCAAGACCATTACTGCGATGGGTCGGGTCAGTAGTGTAGCCTGGCACGTGGGAAGTCCGGGCCGGGCGACATTATTCTTTATCGCTTAACAAGAAGCTGATTGTCTTAGTTGCATAAGAACAGGATCGACAATGGAAATTCTTCACAACCTTTTAGTCGCATTGAAGTACTTAGTGTATGTGGCAGTAGTGTTAAGCCTGTTAGTTTGGCTCTTTTTAAAATACGCTCCAGCGTTTGGCGGCAAGCCAGACAAAGATAGCACTCAGCGTATGACGCACTCGAAAAACTTCAGGGCTGGGAAATTTTCTAACCTGGTATCTACGCAAGTGAGCACGTCGTCAGGCAAGAGCAAAATCTCAATATTCGATTGGGTTTTCCCTCCCGATGGGAAGAATCCTTCTAAGCCGCTGCCATCTGAGTCTTTTGATCGTGATAGTTTTACAGAGGGTAAATTCGCTTGGCTGGGGCATTCGACTCTTCTGATGAAAACAAGTGGTGTTGTCATAATGACGGACCCTGTTTTTAATCGTGCGTCCCCGGTTGTGCTGATAGGTAATCCGTTCTCATTGCAAAACCCAATCGCTATTGATGATCTACCCGCCGTCGATGCGGTGATCATCTCTCACGATCACTATGATCACCTCGACTACCAGGCGATTAAAGATCTATCGGAACGGATTGATCGTTTTTTTGTGCCATTAGGCGTTAAAGCGCATTTGCAACGATGGGGCGTCAACGGTGAAAGAATCAGTGAGTTGGATTGGTACGAGAGCGAACTTTACCGGGGTCTTAAATTGACATTGGCCCCGGCGCGCCACTTCAGCGGGCGACGATTCAGTAACCGAAACGAGACGCTTTGGGGTTCGTGGGTTATTGATTCGAAAACATTGAAGGCGTACTTCAGTGGTGACGGAGGATACTCAGATACCTTTAAGATCATTGGAGACAAATATGGCCCGTTTGATATCGCATTTATGGAAAACGGAGCCTACAACCTCAATTGGGCGAACAGTCATATGATGCCTGAGCAGACCGTGCAGGCGAGTATCGATCTCAATGCCCGGGTACTATTTCCTATTCACTGGTCTAAGTTTGATTTGTCGATACACCCATGGGATGAGCCGGCTATTCGGATTACCGCAGAGGCAAAAAGACGGGATGTGACTGTCGCCACGCCACTGATCGGAGAAGTCTTCGATCTGGAAAAATTACCCCAAGTCCACTGGTGGGAGGCGCTAAGAGCCCAAGTTGATGGACCAGTCATGACTGGCAATAACCAATAGGTGTTGCAGGAATAGAACTGCCGAAATCAGTACTGCGGCTTTAGCGGCTTTCATGGATCAAGTTTTCGGTCTGAGTATAGGCAGCATTAATATCCCTTCCTGCCACAATCTGCTATCAACACTTGGCCGCTATCAGGTAACAATAGTAGAGCGCGGTTAAGGTCCACCAACACGATAAATCGACCGCGCCGGCAGCCTCGCACAAAGGCCCGCCTCTACTCGTTAGGCGCTGTTTTCTGATACATATTTATGAATGGCGTCCCTGATCTTCCCGCCGTCTTCGAGGAAAGTTGACGTCTCCGACAAGGTTGCGTCTACGAAATCCCTGTCCTTGATAGAGGGTAAATTGATGTTCACATTCATAATCGCTCCCGCCAACCCGGCATAGGCCTGCTGCGATGCGACACCAAGGTCGCTCAGCGTGTTGGGGTTAGATTTTCCGCCGAGGTTCTTGGCCAGTCTTAAGACCGCAAGGCATTCTCGCGCGATCCCCAGAGGCGACTGAACCGCCTCCTTATAGGCGGCCTGGATAGCGTCTCGTCTTGCCGCCTTTTCGTCGTCAGTCTCTTTGGGCATTTTGAATCCGGCCATTACGCCGTTGAACGCTTCGGTATCGAGGTCGATCCGTTTCAGCAGGCTTTTTGAGAGGGCCTGGGCGTTGTCGAAGATCTCTTCGAGTTCGCTCTCGAAGGATTCGAACCCTTTCTTGCTGATACTCAGTCGGCAGACCATTGAAACCAGGTCCGCTCCGAGGGTCCCCGAAAGCGCCGCCACGCTGCCGCCACCGGGCGCGGGCGAATCAGATCCAAGCACCTGACTGAATTCTTCAACCGATAAGTCTACGAGCATTTTTATTATCCTCTCTAATTTTGCACTAACCCGTATGGACTGGTCTGGTGCCCACTCCCTGAGCCGCTCAGGCAATCACCCAGGAAGTGGGATCTAATTCTCGAGTTCAAAGAGATGGTTCTCGATAATCTGGGTCTTGTAATCCCAAGGCCCGTTGATCCCCTCGAGCTGCAGGTACCACTCCGCGGTCTGGACAAGCACCTCGGCCGAAATCGTGCCGCAAACCTGCCCGGCAAGAACAGTGACCCCGTAGCGCGCAGCCTCAGCCTTCAACAGATTGAAGACGCGGTGGATAGGGGTCTGCAGAGGGTTGCTGATTTCGCAGGACACCACCGTACAGGCCTGGCCGGTGCGTCGGTGAGTCTGAGGCAGGCCGATCACGCCTTGGATATTGAAGAAGCCGCCATGTTTGCCACGCACGGCACGGGCCAGTTTCTTCGCGATGTCCAGATCGGTCGTATCCAGCACTACGTTGAAATAAGCATCATGTTCCTCCAGCGCACCGACGATGGTGGCACCCGCCGTCGGATGGAGCTTCGCGGGCCCGATGTCGGGAGCGCGCTCTGGATCGACCAGGATGGACTTTTTGAGTCCCTCGTAATTACCCTTGCGAATGGCGGTCAGGCCTTCGCGGTCTGGGCGGCGTGCGTTCTTGCCGGTGTAATAGATCGGCACATCGTAGCGATTGTAGAGCTCCTGGCCCAATTCCTCAGCGAACTCGACGCACTCTTCGATCGTGATACCCTTGGCCGGGTAGATCTCTATCGTATCCACGGCCCCAATACGCGGATGGCGGCCGTGCTGCTGATCCATATCGATCAACTCGTAGGCCTTGCCGGCAGCGTCCAGCAGCGCGTCTCTCACTGCCTCGGGTCGTCCGAGCACTTCGGCCGGCAGACGATCAAAATCAGCATCAGGCTCGTATCCGATTAGCTTTACGCCGTCGCGTCCACGGAGCTGGTCCATAATCTTCTCGATAACGTCTTCGCGCGTACCGTCGCTGAAATTAGGGTCGGTAAGTATGTAGCCTGCCATTGGAAACGTCTCCCTACGAGGTTCAAGGTTTTGTTTTGCTAATTGCAAAGTGTCGACCTCATCGTTCCGATGAGGTTTGGCGGCTATTCAACAACCTTTTGCTGGCGTAATGCAAGCCTCTGTTGTTACATTCCCTGTAATTGTTAGTGGTTAAAAAGACTTACTTGAGAGAGCGCTCGCGGTTCTGGCATTTAATTAGCTGAGCCTAGCGCTCTTGACTTTGCATCCAAGGAATCCAGGACCCTCTTGATTGCCAGCAGATTCCCAACACACACGATAACCTTGATTGGCCCTATTCAGTTAAGTAGGAAAAGTAAATGACACTAGATGCAACTCTACCATCAGCAATCACAGGCCCCGCAGCCTGGGTCGGTGCAGACATGGCGAATAACCAAGACACCTGGTTATTGAACCTCAGCAGTGAGAGCATAGGTGAACTTGAAGCTGCTGCACACCATTACCTGTTGTTGGGGCGTGATGTAGGTCAAATTTCTGCTGCCGACTTTCCGCTTGGTCGATTCGCAGATCATTTAAGAGATTTACCCCAAAAACTATTACATGGAAATGGAATTGAAGTAATTCGAGGGCTTCCAATTGGTGGTTACACCCAACAGTTCGCAGCAACAGTTTTCTGTGGCATAGGCGCTTATCTGGGCAGAGCTAGATCACAGAATGCAGCTGGGCATATTTTAGGGCATGTGCGTGATACCGGAGCAAACTCAAATGACACCAATACCCGAATTTATCAAACCACTGAACGCCAGAGCTTCCACACCGATAGTGCTGATGTCGTGGGTTTACTATGTATCCGAGAAGCCAAAGAAGGCGGCATGTCGCTGTTGGTAAGCGCAGCCACTATTTTTAATAAGATGCGCGCACAACGTCCTGATCTGCTCGAGAAATTATTTGATCCTATTGCAACTGACCGACGCGGTGAAATTCCAAAAGGTGCTGAACCTTACATGGAAATCCCCGTGTTTAATTGGCACGAAGGTCACCTTACTGTGTTTTATCAGCGCCAATACATTAACAGTGCCCAACGATTTGAAGGCGCGATGCGCTTGACAGATGCCCACATTGAAGCCCTTGATATGTTTGATGCGCTAGCCAATGATCCTAAACTTCATTTTGCGATGCAGTTGCAGCCTGGTGATATGCAGTTTGTCTACAATCATTCTCAATTGCATGACCGCACAGCTTTTCTAGATTGGCCCGATTTGGATAAACGCCGCCATTTGATGCGGCTGTGGTTATCGATTCTTGATGACCGCCCGCTGCCGGAATGCTTCAAACAACGTTATGGATCTCTCGAAATAGGCAATCGTGGCGGCATTGTTACTAGTAAAACTACGCTGCACGCGCCACTGGATTGATTTTATAAGTTAAATCCACGACCCAATCATATAACCCCCTCAAGCCATACACGTACAAACTCTGAAAGAGTAGAGGCAGCATTAACGCCTCTTCCTGTCACAATCTGCCATCAAAACTTGGCCGCTATCAGTTATCAATAGTGGAGCGCGGTTAAGGTTCGCCAACAGAAATTTTGCACTGATCTTAAATCAGCTGGGCAGTGATGGTTGTTGATTTGTTGATGATCGTATCGTAAACATCTGGCTCGAGGGTAGAATCGACGCTTTGCACTTTGGGGTAAACCATGTTGCGACTCGGAATAATAGGAACAGGGAGTATCAGTCGTGATGCACTGACGCCAGCCATCGGTGAAGTTGATGGTGCCATATTGTGGAGTGTACTTAGCCGAGATAAGGCAAACGCTGTTCGCTTTGCACAAGAGCACAACGCGGCTTCCCCGGCGCCGGCTTTCGATGATCTGAAGCATTTCCTATCTGACCCAGACCTCGATGCTGTGGTGATCGCTACGCCAGATAAACTGCATGCCGAGCAAACCATAGCAGCAGCAACTGCGGGTAAGCACGTTCTAGTAGAAAAACCCATGGCGACTACTGTCGAAGATGCTGATGCCATGATCCAGGCATGTCGAAACGCTGATGTTCGACTGGGTGTTGCCTACCATTTGCGATGGCACTTAGGTCACCGCGAACTCGCTGCGAGAACACATCGAGGTGATCTGGGTGACATACGGTATGCGCGCGCACAATGGACATTTCATGCTCCCAACGCGGCCAACTGGCGGGCCCATGATGAAGTTGGGCGCTGGTGGAGTTTAGCTGGCGTCGGAACACACAGCCTCGATTGGCTACGTTGGATGCTGGTGCCAGTGTGCGGTGAGGTGACAGAGGTCGCAAGCACCATCACCCGAAATGTGCTGGGCAGTGCTCGCGATGAATCTGCTGCAGTCAGTCTTCGATTTGAATCTGGTGCTGTGGCCCAGTTTGTGTCATCCGCATTATTTGTGGCTCCCAATCGTGGTGAAATCTGTGGTACTGCGGGTTATGCCTACTGTTCCGAAACTATTGGCCGCGGAGCTGGTGGTCGGATAGATACTGACAGCGGCCAGATTACATTTTCCGAGGTCAATCCCTATGCAGGGGAGATTGCAGATTTTGTTTCTGCAATCAAAGAGGGTCGGGACCCAGAGGTATCCGGCGAAGAGGGCCGGCGTAATATCGAGCTATTGTGTGAAATTTGTCCGCAATAGTGTAGATAGAAAGTCAAGTTTTCAGATCACCAACGCAGGCACTTCAGTCATGGAATTATTCAGCGAGCAGGCAGTTTATGACGCTTGCCCGGTTGTCGTAGAACTGCCGGTAGTGTGGGGCGAGATGGACTCGATGCAACACGTCAATAACACCGTTTATATCCGTTGGATGGAGACAGCTCGGTTTGAATACTTCGAGAAGATAGAATTGCGTTCGGTGGCTGCGCAGTCGGGTAAAACCGGCATACTCAAGTCTGTCGACTGTAACTTTCGCCTACCTCTGACCTGGCCAGATAAAGTACTCGCGGGCGGGAAAGTGATTGAATTAGGAAAAGATTATTTTGTGATTCAACATGTTGTGTTCAGTTGTAAGCATCAGAAAGTTGCGGCCCACGGCAGGGCGGTCGTCGTTGGTTTCGATTACGCCAAGCAGAAGAAAAGTGATTTCCCGCCAGGCCTTGTCGAGAAGATTCAAAAGCTTGAAGGTATGGCGTGATCCAGACTGTTGACTCACTGTTAACGTAGATGTGCGTAGAGACTGTCAATATAGATGTGACCGGATATCCTCTTGAACTAGGTCATCGGCATCTGAGATATCGGTCGGATCAGCCTTTGTGCCAGCCGGTGTGGTCTGCTCAATAATCATTCGACCTAGGCTGGGCATTTCTTGTCGGTTCTGAATGCTCCCGGGGTCCCATAAGTGAGATCGCTTGAGTGCTTTTGCGCAATGCAAAAATGCGGTCTCGACTTGCACCTTGATGCCGATTTTGGGTGACCGGCCTTTAACTGTGCTGGTTGCGTTGAGAGTTTGATTATGAATTATGGTGCCCTTGCCATTCACTCGGAGCGTTTCATCAAAGCCAGGTATCAGAAACAGCAAGGCGATAGCCGGATCTTTGAGCAGGTTCGACATTGAATCGATTCTGTTGTTGCCTGGGCGGTCCGGAATAAAGAGCGTTTTGGCGTCGAGCACCTGTACAAACCCGGGCGGATCACCTTTGGGGCTCACATCTGCTTTGCCGTTGCCATCGGTTGTACCGATGCAGACAAACGGTGATCGACTAATAAATTCACGGCAGTGCTTGTCAAGCTGGGTGATGCTTTTTTTGACCGCAAGTTCGGAAGGGTTTCCCATGAACGTGCGCAGGGCGGTTAGTTCAGAATAGGTCTGTGTAGGTTTGGTATCCGTCATAGTGAATTCCTTGCGCAGTGGCATGGCCAGGGTTATTTCCGTTCAATTTCTATGAATACGAATTCGAAATCGTTGTTGTTGATGACGTTGTGTTCGACACCTGCCTTGCGCGCGCATTCTAACTCACTCGATATATTTTAATCGATTACAAAAAAGTCCCATACCAAATCAATAAGTGCTTGGTTTAGCTTCCCTATGTGAGGTTCACACGGCCGTCCACATTTGGAAAATTATGTACACAGTGAAGAAACCCATGAGAAGGTAGGCTGCTGTCGCCATCATCGCCACACTCCACCAATCTTTCATGACCTTGCGCTGACGCACAGCGGCGGCCCAACTCCCGGCAATAAAAAGGGCAGGCAAGAGGAGTCCCCACGACACAAGAGTCGCCATGCCCGGGATAAACGGCACAAACACGCACAGTTCATTAACTATGGCGTAGCACGTTGCCGTTGCGCCTATACCTATATCTATACGAGACCACGAAACCGACTGTTTTTCTTCCATTGTTCCGTCTGCCGAACATTGATGATGGATCTTAACGGCATTCCACTACAGGGAATAAGCGACGCGACCGGGTAGAACATCGTCAAACAAGTCCTGCTGGTAGTACTGCGTAAGTCACAACGGGCAGTCAAAACAGATCGTTTACGTACACGCTTGGAGTAACAGCGGTACTAATAACAGATGGGTGCATATGCCCGGCTCGCCACACGTGAGTAATGCGACACAGAGGTCTTCTGGCCGCTGTAGGGATTCCGATGTACAACGGCTATATAACGGCTATATAACGGCTACAAAGATCAGTGCAGCTAAAGAAAACCATATACGCGCTAGAGATATGATTGCCGCAGGCTTAACGCGTTGTTCGGCGGTGAGTCATATCACACTGATGAGCGAGCAAGACGGAAAACTAGCAAAGGTCTCTTGCTCTACGGATGCGAAATACTTAGCCGCCTATTTCTATTTTCACCTCAAATATACTAACTTTGTTAATCCCTACAGACAATTATTGAAAGGGCACTCTGATGACCCATTGGAAATGTTTTTTTATTCGGCGAATAAGCCATTTTTAATGGGGGGTTCCAGCATATGGTACTCCGGAACAAATACCATCACTATTATGTCTAATATTGGGGCGGATGACGGAACAGACTTTCACCTCATCGACTCGTTGATCCGTGAATAGAGTAGTTGCGTTGATCTTGGTTGGCACAGATACCTTAACTAGAACTAACCGCCATCGCAGAAAAAGCAGAAACCTTTACGGTGTTAGTGGGGTGTTGGGAGTAAGACAATGGACAAAGCCTTCCAAATCGTAGAAGACACATTCACACTGCTGGATGAAACCAACAGACTAAAAGAACAGTGGTATGCATCTAAAGAGTCCATTGAATCAGCCAAGCAGATGAGAATCACTGCGCAAGGCTACATAGACTCAATGGAGGCTACTCAGAAGGCGTTATCTAACTGTGTGATTGAGTTATTCAATATGACAAGACCACCAGAGGTTGAATTGGGCAAGATCAAAGGACTGGTTAAGACAATGGGATTGGATAAGTTACTGGATAAGGCTGAATCGAAATAAGGCGGCTTCTGCTATTTCCACCGCGCGATTCAGACAGGGGTTGTCTTCCGTCCGGCAGGTATCGCGCACAAGCCAGATCGTTACGGGGCGCTTGGTCATAGGTGAAGAGAAAGGAGGTGAGCAACCAGACGCTCGACGATGCTAAGGGATTCTTAGTCCAACAATTCACCTGACGTAGACATTGATAGGGCGTTCAATCGTTAAACTTTGCTAAGGCCAATTAAATGGAGAATTGCGATATGCCGAATGTGGCGCTGGTGCAGGGGGCAAGTCGGGGTTTAGGGTTAGCGTTCGTAAAGCAGTTAGTCGAGCAGGGCGAATACTCAACAGTGATTGCGACGTGTCGGAGTCCAAACTCTGCGTCGGAATTACAAGAACTCGTCGGATCACACGCGAGCAGGCTTTTGTTGCTCAAGCTTGACGTGACCGATACTGCGTCGGCTCAGGCAACCGCATCGAGGATTGCAGGCGATGGCATCACCCTTGATCTGCTAATCAATTGTGCGGGAGTGCTGCACAGCCCGGAGGGTCTCCAACCTGAAAAACGATTGCAGGATGTATCCATTGAGCATCTTGAACAGTATTTTCGGATCAATGCCATAGGACCTTTGATAGTTGCAAAGTATCTAGCCCCTCTTATGGCTCGGCGGAGCCGGGCGGTGATAGCGAATCTCTCCGCTCGCGTTGGAAGTATTGGCGATAACCGATTGGGAGGCTGGTATGGATATCGGGCCAGCAAGTCGGCTCAGAACATGATTACCAAGACTCTGGCAATTGAGTTGAAAAGAGCAAACTCCCAGATGATCTGTGTGGGTCTGCATCCCGGCACCGTTGCAACCCAACTCTCGGCCCCATTCTCTAGCCGAGTCAATCCTAAGAAACTGTTTTCCCCAGAAGAAGCCGCGTCTAAACTGCTTGCAGTCGTTGAGAAACTGACTCCTGAGGAGACGGGGAAAGTCTTCGCTTATGATGGCACGGAGATCCCCTGGTGAGCCCGGGTATCCGGCTGACACAGATCGTGGGTGACCATCTCACGATGAAAATATCCAAAAGGAACTGCTCCGCGAGGGTGGCGTGCGCGGTTCTCGTCTGCATTCTGACCGGTTTTGGAATGAGTGCGCAGGCTTTGGCCACCGATTTATCGGGAAAAGTGGTCTTCATGCGGCACGCTCTTGCTCCTGGAAACGGCGACCCCAATAATTTTGATCTCAACGACTGCGCAACCCAACGAAACCTTGACGATGATGGTAGACAGCAGGCAAAACTTATAGGAGAAAAACTGAGAGGCCAGCGCGTCGTTTTCTCAAAAATTTATTCGAGCGAATGGTGTCGATGCAATGAGACAGCCGAATTACTCGACATGGGGAAGGTCATACCGTTTCAAGCACTCAACTCGTTTTATGAGCACTACTTTTCTCAAGATGAATTACTTCCGTTGCTTGAAAATGTGCTATTTGAGATAGAGCCCGGGGACGCTCCAATCTTAATGGTTACACACTTTGTGACTATCGCGGCCGTAACTGGGAGATCAGTCAGTTCAGGAGATTTAGTCGTATTCGATCCTGTTGCTGGTGAGTCGTTTTTGTTTAATCCCTAAAGCAGTTAAGGGGTCGGATCTGATGGTCAACTTGCCACTCACCCGATAAAAAGAGTGGGCCACTATCAGCCAGAATCGGCTCCACCAAAAACAAACTAGCCAAGATAAGGATGCGAGTCATTGATCTGTCACTTACTCCTTAAGTACAAGGAATCAGTCTTTCGAAATCGACGAATCCTTCTTCTTGAATCTCAAGAGTTTTACGAACCAATTGCCGAAAACCACTTCCACAATAAACCACCATACACAGGTAATGATGATCATACGTCCTACGGCGTAGTCGGAATCAAAGTATCCACTGGGAATCAAGAGAATTTCGCCATCGAAAAAGATTGCATCTATTCCCATGATCAGCGGGACAGAGAGAAAACTCCAGTTTCTTACCTTTTCCCAGTTCCAGTGATTCATCGCTTTGTCTTGGCCATGACTTTTAAGTCAGGCGCTTCATCCGCGATGATCAGCCCCGCCTAGCATCTAGACGTACGCCATATGTTAATTTGTTCTTCGTATCAGTGAAGCACCGAACCGTAGTCGAACCTTCGGATAGCAGATAACCCAGAGATAGCAGGAATCGCTGTACTTTATCTCCATTGTCGGTTTTAGCACCTAAAGACATTGTGTTAGCCAGACCATAGAAAGAATACTCTTACGGCTCGTGGCCAGATGGTACGTCTTTACTATCATCTATCTGAATCTTTACCAAAAACTGAAGAATATAGTCCGTATATTCAATATCTGCGGTAAGTAACTCAGAATTGGGAATCATAACTTTAAGTTTCAGTAAAGCATCTGTTATTGCTACCGCCTTCTCACGGGTAAGCGGCGGCTCAATGATTTGACTCCCTTCAAAGATAAGGGGTGCATCAGTCATAACCTTGCGCTAGAGGTGATCAGGATCACAGATGCAAGTAACAGCGAGGTCTACGATGAGAGTGATGGCTCCTTTACCATCAAGGAGGATATATCGGGACCTTGGGGTGAAGCGCAATGGGTATCTCCTTCGGACGGAGATACTTGGGTACCCGGTCAAACTTATTCACTTTCGTTTACCGCTACTAATGTGTCAGATGGGTCAGAGATAGATAATTTCTCATGCCGCGTGACGCTCGCCTGCACTTGGCTGTAAAAGGGTGGGCGCAGCATCATATTGGGAAACGTCTTCTCGACAAATGACTCTTTCCAATACACAGTTCCATCCGGAATTGACGAGCTGGAATTTCCGGCACTTAGGTGCCATTTTGGCGCTGATTCCTGTACTTACCACTATGATGACGTAGACTGGAAATATCAGCCGAAACGTCGTGGTGTTTGTTTGCTTGGTATAGCCAACGAAGTTGGTTGTTAATGCCGTGCTGCCGGTCTGTCTGACGACCTTCAAAAGGGAATATGGGCTGGAAACTTTGTTGCTCCTTGGGATTGGCGCAGAGGTGAAAGACTGCCTGCAGATTACTAACTATGACCGGCAAAGCATTTCAAATCGTAGAAGACACAAACACACTGCTGGATGAAACCAACAGACTAAAAAAACAGTGGTATGCATCTAAAGAGTCCATTGAATCAGCCAAGCAGATAGGAATTACTGCATAAGGCTATATAGACTCAATGGAAGCCACTTAAAAGGCGTTATCCAACTGTGTCATTCAACTCTTCAATATGACCAGACCACCAGAGGTTGAATTGGGCAAGATCAAAGGACTGGTTAAGACAATAGGATTGGATAAGTTACTGGATAAGACTGAATCAAAATAAGACGCCCTCTATCTGTTTATGGATCACTGTCTTGCTTAGGCCACGGCCAAAATGGGCGGGCAGGTTCAAGCCCTCATCTTGCTAAGTAGTGTGACCCCCATCACATTCAAAAGTTGAGCCATCCCTCTAACAGGGGTATCCTTGAGCCATAACCCAAGGAGATTCTCATGTCTGACTTTCA
>CAUZJT010000005.1:0-70029 GCA_963580215.1 Gammaproteobacteria bacterium | reverse complement strand
GGATCGAGCGATCCGGTGATAATTCGTTCCGGGTGGTGAGCGTTGTTTCCCAGCCTTTAAAGGCGATACCGATACTTGCCAATGTCTCTCCCCTTTCGCTTTGCAGGACCGTTGAACTGTTACACCAGGGCAAAAACTCGTGGTAACAGCCCACATCGTTTGCCAGCACATACATCTCGTGTGCGCTATAGGGAACGATAAGTGAACGGCTGACGGTAGGCAACGGCGGGCGGTCCGAGGTGAAGTCAACTCAATTATAAGGGCCGTGGACAACAACAAGGGATCCAGTTCGGAGTCTGAACTTGCCTTAAGATATAGCCTGAACCGGGCATCAAAAATTGAAATAACTGCACAATGGCCCAAAGCCAGCACTAGAGCGCCCGCGCTCCGCTATAGTTCGCCTGCGGGTCTCGCACCCCGCTAGACCTAATCCGCCGTGCAACTGAACGCCTATGGCCAAAAGCAAAGCCAAACCTGAAAACAGCATCGCCCGCAACAAGAAGGCATGGCACGACTACTTTATAGAAGAGGAGTTCGAGGCTGGTCTCGCCCTGCAAGGCTGGGAGGTTAAAAGCCTGCGCGAAGGTGGTGCACAACTAAAAGAAGGCTATGTGATTATCCGTGAAGGCGAACTGTATCTTTTCGGCGCGCATTTCTCGCCACTGACTTCGGCTTCTACCCACATATCACCCGACCCCACACGCAGTCGCAAACTGCTGTTGCACGCCAGTGAAATCGGTAAACTGATTGGCGGCGTGGAGCGCAAGGGCTACACTCTGGTGCCGCTGTCGCTGTACTGGAAAAGGGGCCGGGCCAAGCTCAAAATCGCACTCGCCAAAGGCAAGAAACAGCATGACAAGCGCGCCAGCATCCGCGAGCGCGAATGGGACCGTGAACAGCATCGAGTCCTCAAAATGAACCGCTGAATGGGGTCCGTTAACTCCTTGCTTTTCGAGGAGAAACCTCAATTTATGCTATAGTACACGAGTTGTATTTATCGATGACGAAACGGGGGCGACCTGGTTTCGACGTGGATTACAAAGCCATCGGAGCATGTCGAGGTGCAGATCTCCTCGTAAATCCAACTGCAAACTATTAGTTGCCAACGACGACAACTACGCCCTGGCGGCTTAAGCCCTGCCAGTCTCTCCCCCGGCTCGCCCATGGGCTGGGATAAGAGGGATCAAATCACATGGGCTCGCGTGATGGGGTGCTCGTGACTCACCATGCTAAAACTAAGCGGGCTCGCCGGCCGTGACCCTGTCTGTCGGGACACGTACGGTCAAAACAATGACAGACTAAACATGTAGTCGCCGGTGTGTGGCGGATTTGCGGACGCGGGTTCGATTCCCGCCGCCTCCACCATTTTCTTGTAAAGCGTAGCTTGGCACAATATCGGATTCACTATCTCAACTGATCCGCGAAAGTCTTTCATGCCGGCCGGATGCCAGGAAATTGACTAATAACAAAAATCAATCTCCGTTTTACAGCCAACTCGTACAACAACTACTCCCCGGGCTTACTGTCAGCTTTGTCGCAATAAGTCTGGGCGCAGCGTTTGGCGTTCTAAGTGGCCGTGGCGCCTTGGCGGGTATTCTGTCCGCTGGCGTGATCGCGCTGATCACTGCAGCATTCGGCGGTACCCGCATTCAGTGCTCTGGCCCAACAGCGCCAATGACTGCTGTCACTATCCTACTGGTGAGCGCTGTCGGCGGTGGGCTACTGGCAGACCATCCAGACGTTGACCCTGACCGATTTATCAATCTCGTTCTATTACTCACTGGTGCCATGCTGATCGTAGCCAGCCTGTTACGGTTTGGCCGTTTTATAAAACTGATCCCAAAAATCGTCATCAGCGGCTTCATGAATGGCATTGCCTTGCTGATCTGGGTTGGAGAGTTCCGCTCTATATTCGGTATCGGAGGCAAAGCCGCCTACCTGGGCAATGTCTTTGTCAACTTAGCGATCGTTTTGCTCACCTTATCAGTGATCTTTACACTTCCATTGCTACTTAGAAAAGTCAGTGACCGATTGAACTCCTTCTTCCCGGCAACACTGATAGCCATTGTGGTCCTCAGTACCCTATCGAACCTGTTTGGACTCGATGTGCAGCACGTTAGCCTGGGAGGATCGATTGAGTCGCTTACAGACATCAAGGGCATGATTGTCGGCCAGTTGCCGACCGAGTGGTCCCTTACTCTACTGATCCTGGCAGCTCCTTTCGTTGTTCAGCTCGCAATGCTGGCTTATCTGGATACATTGCTGACTTCCCTTGTTGTAGATCGCAAGGTCGAAATAATGCACGGTCGCCAAGACCCCACCAAGCCTAATCAAGAACTTTGTGCACAAGGGATCGCCAACGCCGCCGTGTCTGTGTTCGGTGGAATTCCAGGCGCCCAGGCAACAATCCGATCGGTATTAATACTAAACGAAGGTGCCACCATGAGGCTCGCTGGTGTACTGGTTGGAATCTTCGTACTGATTGAAATGCTGATGTTTCAAGATCTGATTAGCCTGATTCCCCAGGCTGTTTTCTCCGGCATTCTACTTAAGGTAGGTTACGACGTTTTCGATTGGATGCCAGTACGCCACTACATCAGCCAGCTATTGCAACCGTCGCCAACTCAACCCCCACCAGTCGGTCATTCGGGAATGGCGCTAATCGTTGGAACAGCCCTGCTCACGGTACTGGTTAATCTGAGTGTCGCAGTCATCGTATTTACGATAATCTTCTATCTGGCAAGAAAATTTTTTGCGATCGAAGATATCAATTCAGGCAGTGCGATGCATGATGAAAACTGAAACTTAAATCGTCAGTTACCTCTCATGTAACATTTTTTTGTACCAAAGTGTCTCTCAGATAACACGAGAAGCTACCATCCACAAATCGCTGTGAAACCATGCCGCCGTTGGCGGCAAAGCAGGTAAACATCGCGCAGGTTCAGGCTCTCTGGTGTGCAAGCATGCGCAGCAGATTCTATATCCGCCAGTCAAGAATTTAATTCGAGTCGGTGATTTCCTTTAGCGCACTAACCGTTGGAACGGTTAACAAACCACTTCGGCGGCTTAACAACATAAGTCCCGCTCCCAGAGTTACTCTTTAGGAATTCCGCTGACGAGCCCGCGCTAAACGGCAACGAACATATAGATTTAGTGAGATGCAACTTCGAGTTATCGTAAAGATTAACAATGAACTTACCCACCTTTTTTGGATCCTTTAAATCTGCATCAAACATGGACATAGATCGGCCTTTCCAAAAGAAAACTCTATCTGAACCGACTTCTGGTTCAAGCTCAATTACCTGACTACCGCCATGCTTGCCCCAGGCTGCACCCGTTAGCTTGCCTTGCTGATCAACCTCTATAGAGATATGACACTTGTACTTATCTACCCATAGACCAGTAATATTGGCAAATCTTGAGTCCTCTTTGCTTATTGAAGGCAAAGCTGTTTGTGTTTGCGAAACAGCTGCGACGCTCAAGGACGCCTGCGAGGCTGCCTGTTGCGGTTGATTAGGTGTTTTTAATTTAACTTTAGCAATTGCAGCATAAGTTCCCCCAGGAAACTGATTCAGATAGGCTCGGTACAATTCTGGGCTATCACTATCTTTTATACTTTGCCAAAACTCAAGTTCAAGCGCTTTGTGATTGGTCGATTTATTTGTTGAAACTACACTTGTTGTTTGCGCCGAGGAGACTGATTGCGTATTGTCAACCGATGCAAGCGCGGCCTGCGTACTACCGCTGTTAACGACAAAGATATAGTCACCACGAGAAAGTTCATATTCCTGAATTTTTCCAAACTGTGGTGTCTGGCTAACGTGATTGGGAACCTCTTGCTGTAAATACAGACCAAGCTCTGTTCCACTGACATAGCCATCGCGGTTTAAATCACCCTTGCCATGCTTGATAGCGTCTACAAACATTGGTGTGAAGGTGCTCTTTGCGGGAACCGTCTCACCGGCAGAGCCAGCAGTAATGAACTGGCGAACCGGCAGCGAGACTAATCTGTCTATCGCGGGTGGTCGATTCGGTAGTGCCCGACTCTTAAAGACCGTTCCAGAAAAACAAGAGTCAAAAAGGAATAGTGAATGCTTCGCTTCAGTATCTCGTGCCCAAGCCAGAACCTGACTCATAGGCAGTGCTTTTCTTTGGAATCCCCTCTCATCCTCTAGTGGGCTAGGTGCATCTACCGGCACCAAATAACCTTTGTTTCCATCGTCCCGGGTGTAGCCATGACCAGCGAAAAAAAACAACAGGCGGTTTTGCTTGTCATAACCATAGCGGTCAATGAAATTCCTAAAATGATCCTCCAACTCCCGGCTATCGGGATCAAAATGCTTCTCAACCACAAATCCCTGTTCCTCAAGCGCTTTGGCCACAAGATTCAATTCTCTTGGAATGCTCTCAAGATCAGGCCACTGATTATCCTGATACTGACTTGCCCCAATGAGTAATGCATGACTGCCTTGGTAAAGCTCTATCGCCTCTCCGTTCGCGGCAGTCGCTGTGACAGTCAGGCCGCGATTCGCGGCTGAGACAGGCGCTAAGCCGATAAGTAACCACAGTAAAAGCAGCGAGATTTTTCTCATATTAAGTCCAGTTTGGCGGAGCAGCCACACCCTTGTGAGGGTCAAACATGATACGCCGATTCCGCACACCGTCAATCACAGTTTATCTCCCTGACCCTTGCTGATAGAAGGCTGGCTGCGATGCACTTAATGGGATATTCAGCCCGCAGGGAGTAAACACAAAAAGATGTCCTAGAAATGGGGTATCTGTCGCCATTGCACAGCCAATCGGTGGGCACAGTCGACAAGGCGTTACAGGTTCGCAGGTCTAAAGGGCGTAGCGTGCGCCGTGGATGAATGGTACATCCAAGAAAAAAACCATTGTCGGTTCTATCGACAAAACAACTGGGTTTGCGGTATAAGCGAAGTTTAGATCAATAGTTATCGGTACATCTGCCGTATGACTTTTTTCAGATGCCACCGTTAATGACACAGCAGGTAAACATCACCTCGTTCGGACCCTCTTCGGCATGTAAGCACCAGTAGCAGACCCTATACGCCAGTCACACCCTTTATTCGAATCTGTGATTTCCTGCGCACATAATAGCGGGCAATACACACCCGCCCGGTTTCGCCTATGAGCGCTTTCAAGCACCTGCTGAGTCCCCTGAAAATCGGCCCCATCGAAGTACGCAACCGCGTGCTGGTCTCAGCCCATGTGCCGGGCTTTGCCAAAGACAATAAACCCGCTGAGCAGTACATCGCCTATCACCGTAACTACGCACACAATGGGGTGGGTCTGCAAATCACCGGTGGCACTCCGGTGCATGAATCCGGTCTTTTAGGGATGAACTCCGATGCACTTTGGAACCTCAACAACGATATCGTGCCGGGGTACCGCGCATTAAGCGATTCGGTTCACGCAGAAGGGGGCCGTATCCTGGCACAACTGGCACACAGTGGGGGCACCGTACTGATCAGCCAACCAGGTCTCGAAAGTTGGGCGGCCTCACCCGTGCGCTCGGAGAGCAACGGCAATATTGCCCATGAAATGACTCTGGCTGAGATTCGCGAAGTCATTGATGCTCACGCTGAAGGCGCTAAAAGAGCGGCTGCCGGCGGCATGGATGGTGTGGAGATACTGGGTGCATTCGGCTTTTTACCCCAGGCTTTTTTGTCACCTTTAACCAACCACCGCACAGATAAATACGGTGGTGCACTTAAGAACCGCCTGCGCTTTTTAATGGAATTGCTGGAGGCCGTTCGCGGCGCATTGGGTCGAGATCATGTGCTGGGGGTGCGCCTGCCCGGAGACGAGTTTGAGCCCGGTGCGCTGGATCTTAAGCAGATGAAAACCATCTGCAAAAAAATAGCAGATACGGGTCTGATCGATTACCTCAACATCATTGCCCATACCAATATTACGCACCTGGGTCGTAGCCGTCACTGGGCGCCTACCCCTACCCGCCACGGCATCTTTGTGCATCTTGCCGGCGCAATACGCGAGGTGGTGAGCCTGCCGGTATTTGCAGTAGGCCGAATTGTCGACCCAGCCCATGCGGAACACATTATTGCCCATGGCCAAGCCGATATGGTCGGCATGACTCGCGCGCATATCTGTGACCCGCAGATTCTGTCCAAAATCCGCGGCCAGCTTGAGGCCAGTATCCGGACCTGCGTGGGCGCCAATGTCTGCATTGCCAACCGCTATGCCGGCAAACCCATTCGCTGTATTCAAAACCCGACTGTAGCCACGCCAGGCGTAGCGCTGTCACCGACCAAGGCTCCAAAAAAGGTGAGCATAATCGGCGCAGGACCTGCGGGGCTGGAATGCGCGCGCATCTGCGCTGAGCGCGGTCACGCGGTGCAGGTTTTCGACGCAGCCAACAGGCCTGGTGGACAGCTAGCGCTGTGGGCCAGTGCGCCTTCTACCGGGGAGCTGGCTCGCATCATCGACTGGCGCCTGGACGAGTTGGAAAGACTGGGTGTTTCCCTGATACTCAATCGCCCGATGACCCGGCAGAATATTGTTGATCTTGATGCCGAGGTGGTTGTGATTGCCACCGGCGCACTCGATGCCTGTCACAGCTTTGCCGGCGACGGATCAATGCAGGTGATTTCAGCGCATGAGCTTTTGGGCGGCGCACCGGTGAGTGCTGCCAAGACATTGGTGCTTAGCGAGGGTCGTGGCCAGGCAGGCCTGGTCGCAGGCGAAGTGCTGTTGCATCAGGGCATCGCAACCGAAATTGTGACCTCAGATATCGCCGTTGCCGCTGATCTTGACCCGACTAACCGTGCAGCCTGGTATCAACGCCTTGGTGAGCGTGATTGCAAGTTCACAGCGGCCCACGTTGTTGAATCCGTAAACGCGGATACCGTAGTACTGCGCAACGTCTTCGATGACCGGCTCAGCAAACGGGAGGGTATCCATCTTATTGTCGACTGGTCGGGATGCCACGCTAACGATGAGCTCATCCATGGCTGGGACGATGATGCCCCACACATTTTCTCCATAGGGGATTGTCGTGCACCGCGCACCGTGGAGATAGCTATCAGCGAAGCGTCAGCCCTGGCAAACCGTATCTAGTAAGCTGAGACGAGCTGTGAATGATCATCTCGACTCATCAGTCACCGCAGAGTAAAACAGCAGCACCGTGGCGCCATCATCACTTCCGGCAGTATGCATAGCGCCGGGCGCCCGTACAATAAAATCCCCCGGACCGTAACGCCCATCCTGATCGTAAAAAGACCCTGTGAGCACGTAGATCTGCTCGTATTCGCTGTGGGCATGCATATCCGAGAACGCGCCGGCATCTACCTTCATCAGCCAGGTGCGCACGCCGGCAGCCGCGTCCTCGACAAGGGGCTTGGTCCAGAAACCGGGTGCACCGCAATCCTGCCATCGCATCTCATCTGTCTTTTGCGATAGTGAGCCCAACTTTGGCAAAAGCAAAGAGCGTGCCTGATCCATAGATTTGAAAACCTCATTCATCAGATGTTCCTTTTGTGCTGTTGTTGCTGGTTGTCTGTCAGACTCCTTAACTGCCCTGCTCTTTTGGCCGCAGAAGAATATCGTGTATCTGCACATGATCAGGCTGGGCCAGCGCATAGAGAACCGTGCTGGCGACGTCTTCACTTTGCAGGCACTTATAGCGCAGCGTAGGTTTTTTCTGCCACATCGGCACCGCCTGCGTAATTGGAAGCAAAGCCCGTCTCGACCAGGCCCGGACTGATGGTCGTCACCCGTACCGGGCGTTTAGCGGCCTGCATCTCTTGGCGTAACAACTCGGTAAGCGCGCGCACCGCAAACTTGGTGGCACCGTAGACCCCGTTAGTTTCTGGGGATACCCGGTGCCCACTCATGGAACCGATATGAATGATATGACTCTCATCATGGTGTTCTTTCATCTGGGCCAGAGCTTGTTGGGTGCAGATGCAAAGTGCCAGCACGTTAACCTCAAGCATCTCGCGCCACTGGCGAAGGTCCTGCGAGGCAAGATCACCGGCAAAGCCCAGGCCCGCGTTATTAACCAGCACATGCACGCCCTGCCAGCGCTTACGCACCGTATCAAAAACCCCCCCAATCTCGCTTGCGACACGAAGATCAACCCGACATGCCAAAAAAGCATCGGGCATGCCGGCCTCCTCCCCAAGGCCCGATAGCCTCAAGGCGTCGGGCACAAACCGCCACCCGCATACCCGCTTTTAACAAGCCCAGGGTAATCACCCAGCCAATGCCGCTCGATGCGCCCGTTACCACCGCCACCTGTCCCCGCCAGCGATCCATCGCAGCCCTATTTCGATCTTCCATCACACGCTCCTTTTTATATGGTCTTGGGCAACCAGTAAATGGCTCTCCCATTAAATACCCAAAAACGCCAGATTACATCACAGTACATCTAGGGTCACGCGATTAGATCTATCGCTAGGGCGTTCACGCCACCTTTCCCTCGCAAAGGTCTGACGGTACACTAGGACGATGGACAAAGAACTCTCAACGCAATGGCACACCCTTATCGAGATTGGGACGAAGTACGGTCTCGGACTCATAGCCGCGCTGGTCATTCTAATTTTTGGTTGGTGGCTCGCGGGCCGGGTGCAAAGACTCATCCTGCGCGCACTCGATCGCCTGCCGCGCATGGACGCCACCCTAAAACCCTTTCTTTCTTCTCTGGCGCGTTACGCCATTATCGCAATCACCCTGGTGGCCGTGCTGGCGCGCCTGGGGGTTCAGACCACATCAATCATTGCTGTGCTGGGCGCAGCGGGCCTCGCTGTTGGCCTTGCCCTACAGGGCACACTACAGAACATCGCAGCCGGTATCATGCTGCTGCTGCTGCGGCCCTTTAAGGTAGGAGATTACATCGACGCCGGTGGTATTGCCGGCACGGTCGATGAGATCGGACTTTTCACCACCGATATGACAACCTATGACGGGGTGTACCGCTCGGTACCAAACGCTTCGCTGTGGAACACATCGATCCTGAACTACAGCCGCCTACCCACCCGGCGCATGGATATTCCAGTGGGCATCGCCTACGAGGACGATGTCGAAAAAGCCATGACGTTACTGCTTGATCACCTAAAGCGGGACAGTCGCGTGCTGAGTGAGCCCGCACCGCAGGTGTTAGTAACAGGCCTGGGTGAATCGTCAGTAGACCTCAGCCTTCGCTGTTGGAGTGAGCGTACAGATTTTTGGACCTTAAAGTTTGAACTCAACAAAAATGCCAAACTATGGCTTGACACCGCTGGTATTTCGATTCCTTTCCCCCAACGCGATGTGCACCTGATTCCCACACTGGCCGAGGCGAATTCGAACACCTGAGAGTGGTTAGCGAGTCTGAGACATCAAATAGTGAAACTTGGCGCTAGGCCGGCAACTCACACCTTAGACCAACATACTCAACGCCGATCCAGGAGCGCTTTGCCGGACTGACCAGACCCCATGGTATCGAAGCCGCACTGAAAATCGTCCACCGAAAACTGGTGGGTAATGATGGGTGAGAGATCAAGCCCCGACTGCAACAGACTCGCCATTTTGTACTAGGTCTCGAACATCTCGCGGCCACAATCGCTAGTGTAAAACGAGCAATGACAGGCCCCATCTTAAAGGGCATCCTGATCTGTCTCACCGGTGCGGATGCGCAAGATACGCTCCACATCGTAGACAAAAATTTTGCCGTCACCGATCTTCTCTGTACGCGCTGCACCGACAATCGCGTCGATAACCTGATCAAGAATCGCAGAATCCACCGCAACTTCAAGCTTGACCTTAGGCACGAAATCAACCACGTACTCAGCGCCGCGGTACAGTTCAGTGTGGCCCTTCTGCCGGCCAAAACCCTTAACCTCGGTAACCGTCATACCCTTGATACCGACTTCTGCCAACGCGTCGCGGACATCGTCGAGTTTGAATGGCTTAATGATTGCTGTGACGAGTTTCATGGCGCGCTCCTGATAGGTCGGTTGAGGTGGATCACTGAAAAAGGAACAGGCCGTCAGGTAATAATCAGGCCACCCGACGACGCGGGGATTATCGCAGACATTGACTAGTGAGAAAAATATTGACTCAGACCCAAGGTCACAAAAGCGCCCTTGGGCAATACAGCCAGCGGTCTTGAATCCCACAGGCGCCCTGTACAGTTGCATTAGCGGGCCAGATAGTGACAATGCTCTGTTGTATTTTTCCGACATGGGCGGTGTGCAATCCTGCGAGGTCCCATTTTGGTGCATTATGAGTCACTACCCTATCCTGATCGAACCTGACGAGCTTGAGCCATTACTCGATGACGACAAACTACTGCTAGTCGATCTGGGGAAGCCTGAGTCCTACGCTCAGATACACGTGCCGGGGGCGATGCACCTGGACTATCGATTGCTGTTAGCCGGCACCAAACCAGCGCCGGGTCTGTTGCCGCCAGAGGAACAACTGGCCCACCTGACTGGGATGTTGAAACTTGACCTCGTCTCCCGGGTGGTGGCCTATGACGACGGCGGCGGTCGGGCCGCGCGACTTGCGTGGACATTGCATTACCTGGGCTATCCGAGCGTGCAGGTCTTGAACGGGGGGATTCATGCCTGGAATAACGAGGGTCACCCAGTGAGTGAAGATCCGGTTTTTCCCGATAACACCCGAACTCTGCCGGTGGTCTCACACGATCCCACGGTACTTGCCACCCGCGAATACGTGCTCGAGCACCTGAATGACGACGAGGTCGTACTGCTGGATGCCAGAACCCCAGAGGAATATGCTGGAACCAAAGCTTATGCTGCGCGCGGCGGTCATATCCCCGGCGCCAAAAACATCAACTGGCAAGATACCATGGACCCTGATCGCAACCTTAGACTGAAAGGCGCTTCTCAACTGCAAGACATGCTGACCCTGCATCAAATAGATCCCCAGCAAGAGGTCATTACCTACTGCCAGACCCATCACCGCTCGGCCCATGCCTGGATGATGCTCAAATCGCTGGGGTTTACCCGGGTGCGCGGCTATGCAGGCTCGTGGTCTGAATGGGGCAACGACCCAGACCTGCCAATACAACAAGGAGTATCCCCATGATTGTTATCCTGCATCCGGACAGCGCGCTTAATACCGTCGAGGGCAAAGCTGTCATGGAATACCTCTCGATCCGATCCGGGATCACGCCCCATAGCCACAGCATCACCGGCGCTGGCCGTACACTCACCGAGATCTACGTAGTCGGTGATGTTGCCGGCTTGGACCAGGCCGAGATCGAAAGCCTCCCCGGGGTTGAGAAAGTGGTGCGAGTCTCGCGCGAATACCGCGTGATCGGACGCCACGCTGGAGATGTGCGTGCCTCCGGGTTCACCTATAAGGACGTGCGCTTTGATCAGCAATCTTTGCATGTCTTCGCAGGCCTGTGTGCGGTAGACGATCCAGTCAATGTCGAGACGATGATGCGCGCCCTGCGCGACAACGGCCAGGTCTGTACCCGCATGGGCGCATACAAGCCTCGTACCAACCCCTACTCCTTTCAGGGGCATGGCGCCAGTTGCCTGCCATGGGTATTTGAACTCGCCGGCAAATACGGTATCCGGGTGATCGCCATGGAGATAACTCACGACTCACACGTACGGGAGATTCTTGAGGCGCTTGAAGAGACCGGTCACCCGACCGGGGTGATGCTGCAAATCGGCACCCGAAATACACAAAACTTTGAACTACTCAAAGAAGTTGGTCGCCAACAGGAGTTACCGGTACTGCTGAAACGCGGCTTTGGTATCACTCTTGACGAATCACTGAACGCTGCTGAATACCTTGCCAGCGAAGGCAACCGTAATATCATTTTCTGTCTGCGCGGCATGAAAACCAACATGGGCGACCCGCACCGCAACCTGGTCGATTTCGGCCATGTGCCGGTGGTACGCCACCTGACCCACTTGCCCGTGTGTATCGACCCATCACATTCAGTGGGGAGTCGTAACGCTGGGCCCGATGGTATCCTGGACGTCATGCATGCGACTGCGCAGGGTGTAGTTGCGGGCGCCAACATGATACTCGCCGATTTTCACCCTAAACCTGAAGAAGCTCTGGTCGACGGACCCCAGGCTCTGCATATGGATGAGCTGACCTGGTTTCTTGACGATATTGATATCGCACGTCAGGCCTATGAGACCCGACTCGCACGAGCGCAACGGCAAACTGAATCATTGGCTACAGACCCGGTCCACGTTCATGAGTGAGAAAGAAAAAGTTCTTCGCAGTGAGGATGAATGGCGCGCACAACTGAGCGCCCAGCAATACCAGGTCTGTCGTACCCATGGCACCGAACCCCCTTTCAGTGGTGAGTACAATGACTGCAAGATGGCAGGCAGGTACCACTGCGTCTGCTGTAGTGCACTGCTGTTCGATTCACGACACAAGTACGACTCGGGTTCGGGCTGGCCAAGTTTCTGGCAACCAGCTACCGAAGCAGATGTCGGCCAACACACCGATGCAAGCCTTGGTATGCTCCGTACCGAAGTGCTGTGCGGGCGCTGCGATGCCCATCTTGGCCATGTATTCAATGATGGACCAGCACCAACCGGGGAGCGTTATTGCATCAATTCGGTTGCGCTTGAGTTTCAGCAAAAACCCGATGACTCCGACTGAAACGCACGCTCGCGCTTAGCCTTGGCGGGAGCGGATACGTGGAATCTGCAGATCTTCGCCCGCACGCGGAGGCCCCGCGCGTAAACCCGGATTAAAACGGGTGATTACCCAGATCGGCAATTCAAACTCGTGGGCCAGCATCCACAAGCTGTCTCCAGGACGTACGGTATAGGCCGCAGTGCCTGTCACCTCAAAGTTTTCCTTGAACTCCTCGACAAGCACTCGGTGATATTCTTCCCGGCGACGCTCAAAGGAATGTTGCTGATCCGACCCAGTCACCGGTAATAGCAGCGCATCTCCACTCGCCAGCACCCGTGTCGAATCATAACCATTTAGCTCGCGCAGTTTCTTTACCCCACCCAGGCGCAACCAATCAGAGTAATGACCCAGCGTCTCCTCCGGCTCGATGTTGATGCGGTACACCGTTTTGCCATTGACCCCAGCTGTTTGTACGGACAGATCAACTGGTCGGTCCAGCGGACTCACAGATACCCCCCCTTGGGCCAAGGTCGGTGTCGGGCCGGACGGGCCATCGCTTAGTTTAGTGGTATCAAGTAACAGAGTCGAAGTGTTAACACTTGGGTTTTGCGAGTTCTTCGGCCAGCCAGAATCGGTAACTCCTTCAGTCGCAATGGTTCCCTGGGTATCTGCCTTTGCAGCTGAACCTGCAACATCCCCAGACAAAGGCACTGCCGAAGCCAACATTACCGGCTCGGCTACGCTGGCCGATATAGTGTTATTTTCTATAGGCTTTTTGCCAGGAATTTTCAACTTATCGCCCGGCGCAATCACTGCGCTAACTTTGAGGTTATTAAACGCAAGCAGGCGGTTGCAGTCGATATCATGTGTTTTGGCAATAGCGCAAACCGTATCCCCAACGGTGACGATGTACTCAAAGGGCTTTTGCGTGGCAACATCATCAGCCGGCGTCGCAGCAGCGATTGAACGGGCCACCTCGACCGAGACACCCGCCACCTGCAAGACCTGTCCCGGTTGAATGATCGCATCAGCGCCCAATGCATTGTCGAAGATTAATCGCCGACATGAGATCTCCAATCGGGCCGCGATGTGACAGGCGCTGTCGCCTGCTACCACCTTATAGGCAATGCTGATACGGGCCACATCTGCCAAAGCGGGCTTCTTCACTGGGGTGGCTTTAGCCCCTGTCGCGTCAGGAATTGTCAGCGTCTGACCAGGATGAATCAGGTCACCACCTGCCAAGCCATTTGCCGTTAGCAACGCGTTACAGTCAATACCGTGGCGATTGGCGATACTGCAAACATTGTCGCCTTTGCCTACGGTATAGCGCCCACCTGGCGGACGCTTCAGCGTACCCGGAATCAGTAGTTGGGAACCTACCGCAAGGACCGAGCCTCGGTGCAATCCATTTGCTGCCAGCAGATCATCGCAATCAGCTCCAAAACGCTGGGCCACTGCGCACACGCTGTCACCTGGGCGTACCACGTAGACCCCTCGTTGCGCCACCGTGCTGCGCGGTCGGCCAGCCGGAGGCACCTGCAGTTTCTGACCAGCACGGATAACCGCGCTTGAGCCGAGGCCATTAAGCGCCATCAGCTCAGAACAATTGGTTCGAAAGGCGGCTGCGATGCCACAAGCAGTATCACCCGAGCGTACCGTGTATTCCAATACCCCGTGGCCTCGTGTTTCTGATGGCATCATACGCAACCGCGCCACGTGGTTAGCCCAACTGCCCGAGCGCGGTGGTAAGCGCAAGCGGTAACCATTGGGAACAAAACGCCAGCCATGCCAGACAAAACGGGTTAACGCGGGGTTTAGCGATTTTAGTTGCGCCTCACTAAGACCAAATACACTCTGGATTCGCGCAATAGACACCGGCCTTTTAAGTTTCAAGGTACGGTAAGTCAAGGGTCGATCCGGCTGAATGTCTCCAAAAAAACGCTTGGCGTTGCGAGCCACATATCGAGCCGCCAGAAACCCTGCATAAAAATTCTTTACTGCCACCTGAAACTTGCTCGAGCGATAACGGTTAATCACTCGGATGTAATCAGGCCCCAGTTTTTTGATCGCTCGGCGCATACCATTAACGCCGTAGTTATACGAGGTGATCACAAATGGACTGAGCGCACTATCAGTTACCTTTGGGTCCTTGGCTTGCGCTGCCACCGTCAGAGTCTTGCGGGCATCCTTGAGATAACGCGCTGCAGCCCAACTTGCTGCCTCAGGGTCTAGACGCTCGTCGACTGTGGCATTCAGTTCGAGCCCAAGCGTGCGTCCAGTAGCGGGCATAATCTGCCACAGCCCGGCAGCGCCCACTCGCGAGTAGGCCTTAGGGTTATAGGATGACTCCACAAACGGCAGGTACTGAATATCGCTAGGCAGACCGGCATCTTTAAGAACTCGACGCACCAGCGGACCATAGGTGCCAAAGCGGCGCAATGCAGCCTGAAAACCATTACGGTTGCCAGACTGACAGCGGATATTTGTTGCCGCCTCGCGAATCTCAGCCGGTGAACGATCTGGAAACAATGTCAGCAGATGCTTACCGTAGGCACTGCTGACTCGGTATTTACGCTCAAGCTGGCGCGCAAGGTTATGCATCTCCCCAGCAACACGCTTTTTCTGGTCCTTGATAAAAGGTGTATTGCCCTTGCGTCCACAGGCGCGCTCCTTGAAAACCTTGTAGACACGGTGCGGGGCACGCGCATCATGTAATACCGAATCTTGGCTGTTCCAGCGGCTGTAGATATCGATCCAGAAATTCACCCGGTCCTGCAATTCGCGTGGGCAGGGAAAAGTCGCACTACACTGCATGGTGTGCTGCTTAACCTCAACAAAAGCGCGCACCGATGGTGATGCGAGAAGACCTGTGCCGAGCGCACAGATCATCAAATACAGTATTCCCCGGTTCAGCCGATCAGGCATAATTTTTTCTGGGTCTAGGGTAGTGGCAGGTTCGCAAAACCCCCAAAAGGGCCATACTCGAGCCTAGGAGAGGTTTCCAGGCCCCTATGCTATCAATTTGCGCTGCGATCGGGAATGCCCTGGGTACGCGCAGGGCTTTTTCAGTCAAAAAATAGGCGCCTTTGCTACACTTGCGTCCATTGAGATCTGCCTGCCTTGGTTCTAAGGCCTCTATCAGCCCCCGCCATGACACACATATCAACCAACCATATCACTGCCAGCGTAGCAAACGCACTGCAGTACATTTCTTACTATCATCCACCGGATTTTATCGAGTCCATGTCTCGGGCTTACGAGCGTGAGGCTTCGGAATCTGCAAAGAATGCGATCGGACAGATACTAATCAACTCGCGCATGGCTGCCGAAGGTCACAGGCCGATGTGCCAGGATACCGGGATCGTCGTTGTATTCATCAAAATTGGCCAGTCGGTGGTTATTGATGGTGACATCTCTTTGCAGAACGCAATCGATGAAGGCGTACGCCAGGCCTACACCGACCCCGACAATCCACTACGAGCTTCGGTGGTATCCCCGCCAATAGGTGAAAGACGAAATACCGGGGACAATACCCCCGCCGTGGTCCATATCGAGATGGTAACGGGCGATACACTTGAGATAACTGTTGCGGCCAAAGGGGGAGGCTCGGAGAACAAGGCGCGCCTGGGTATGCTTAACCCCAGCGATGATCTGACACAGTGGGTAACCGATACCCTGCCTGGTATGGGCGCCGGCTGGTGCCCGCCGGGTATCCTGGGCCTGGGTATTGGCGGTACCCCGGAAAAAGCACTGCTGCTTGCCAAGGAATCGCTGATGGCACCCATCAATATCGACCAAATTATCGCCGATGGGCCCAAGAACCCCATTGAGCAGTTACGCCTTAATATTTATGAGTCGGTCAACCGTCTGGGCATTGGGGCGCAGGGGCTCGGTGGGCTGACCACTGTGTTGGACGTCAAGATTCTGGAGTACCCAACGCATGCTGCCTCACTGCCGGTAGCGATGATTCCCAATTGTGCGGCAACCCGACATATCCACATCACTCTGGATGGCAGTGGACCAGCAAAGTTACCCACGGTTGACCTGGCAAACTGGCCACAGATCGCCGCACAGACTGGCGGACGGCGAGTTAACCTGGATACGCTGACCCCAGAGGATTACCGATCCTGGCGTATCGGTGAAACCCTGCTACTGAGCGGGCGTATCCTGACCGGACGTGACGCTGCTCACAAGCGGATCGCAGATTGTATTCAAACCGGTGAAGCGCTGCCTGAGGGCGTGGATCTTAATGGCCGGTTCATCTATTACGTTGGGCCAGTGGACCCGGTAGGTGATGAAGTCGTTGGCCCGGCCGGACCGACCACCTCCACCCGAATGGATAAGTTTACCGATACCCTGTTGGAACACACTGGCCTCGCCGGAATGATTGGCAAGGCCGAGCGCGGACCAGATGCGATAGAGGCGATTCGTCGTCATGGCAGTGTTTATCTAATCGCGGTAGGCGGCGCCGCCTATCTGGTTTCTCGTGCTATCCAGGCATCACGGGTCGTGGCTTTTGAAGATCTGGGAATGGAGGCCATCTATGAGTTCGAGATCCAAGATATGCCCGTAACAGTCGCAGTCGATAGTACCGGCGCCTCAGTACATCAGGAAGGGCCCCGTCTATGGCGCAAGAAAATTGAATCGTTTCCGGTACGTGTCGCCTGATAGCGGATAAAAACACCATGCTCACCCGACCTCGCCTTTTCACCTGCTGTGCTGCAATAATCCTAGCATTACTCTTACCCGGGACCCATGCCGAGGAAAACAGTCTAGGCACGTTTATGGGGGCGATGGAGACGACACATCCCACATGGTTCAAGGAGAGTTTTCTAGATTTCGAAGAGGATATCGCCCAGGCCACGACCGAAGGTAAGCGCCTGGTACTGTATTTCTGGCAAGCAGGCTGCCCCTACTGCAATGCCCTGGTCGAGCACAACTTCACCCAGCGTGATATCACCCAGACGATGCGTGAGGATTTTGACCTGGTAGCGATCAATATGTGGGGTGACCGGGAAATCATCCAGGTGGGGGGGCGAGAATTTAGCGAGAAAACTCTCGCGGCCGCACTCAAGGTGCAATACACCCCGACATTGCTGTTCTTCGATGAGACGCGCAAGGTCATACTGCGCCTAAACGGCTATTATCCACCGGACGATTTTCGTAAAGCACTGGCGTATGCAGGTAACCAAGGAGAAAAACACGGCATCTTCGCTGACTACCTGGAAAACCAGGCAGGCGGTTCGGCCAACACTGCTCTGCACACTGAAGAATTTTTTGAAGCACCGCCTTATGACCTGTCGCTACAAAGTGGGCGGGCGCTCGCCGTCTATTTCGAACAGGGTCAATGCCGTGAGTGTGACACACTGCACCAGCAACTGCTGTCACAGCCGATTGTGCGCACCCAAGCCAAAAAGATGCGCGCGATCCAGCTTGACATGTGGTCCAACACCCACCTGATCACGCCAGATGGACGCAAGCTGAGTGCACGGACATTTGCCCAAGAACTGAATGTGCAATTCGCACCCACGGTGGTATTCTTTAACGCCAAGGGCGTCGAGATAATGCGCCTTGATGGGGCCTTTCGCACTTTTCACACTCAAGGCATTATGCGCTACGTCAACGATCGCGCTTACGAGCATGAACCCAGCTTCCAACGCTACCTGGGAACATACGTGGAACACTTGCAAGAGCAAGGTTTCGATATTGATATTTGGAGTTACGATCAATCGGTCAGCCGCAACGGACAGCCCGCGCTGATCGACTGACAATCCACACCGCCCAGGACCAACTGTATTTATGAGGCCCCCTGATTACATTCGTGAGGATTTCTCACGCGAGCCGTTGGATCCGGCTTTGCTCGAGAGTGAGCCCATGGCACAGTTCGAGTCGTGGTTTTCACAAGCCTGCACCATCGATCCAGAAGCGCCCAATGCCCTCAGTCTAGCCACTGCCTCTTCAGCAGGACGTCCGAGTGTGCGTACGGTGTTGCTCAAACTCTACGATGAATCTGGCTTTATCTTTTTTACGAACTATGGCAGCCGTAAGGCCTGTGATCTTAGTGAGAACCCCTTCGGCTCAATGCTGTTTCCATGGACCCGCCAGGGGCGACAGGTCATTGCCAATGGCCCGGTCACTCGTATCTCAAGCACCGAGTCACTGAAATACTTCCTAAGCCGTAGCCGCGGCAGCCAGTTAGGCGCCTGGACATCAGCTCAAAGCAGTGTGATTTCAGCGCGATCCGTGCTCGAATCCAAGCTACATGAAATGAAAAACAAATTCTCCGACGGCGAAATACCACTTCCCAGTTTCTGGGGAGGCTACCGACTCGAGCCAGAAACAGTTGAATTCTGGCAGGGTCAGGCTGACCGCATGCACGATCGCTTCCTCTACAGTCGCGACACCAACGGACACTGGCAGGTAGAACGTCTTGCGCCTTAGCGTTTTTTGACTACACGAGCCAATACCGCTCGTTAGCGCTGGATGTCGCCATCTTAAGAGTCAGGCTATTCGATTGCGCCCATATTTTCTGCCGGTAAGCGCACCGGAAATTGTGCACGAATAGCCTCATCAAGAGCCGTCGGGATATGCACCGGTCTAGGAGCGCTAAGAATCTGTGCCACTCGTTGGCGGGCATTTTCGAGCAGGTCTGGGCGGCCTTTCTCGTTCCACTCCTTGGGACTCAGGCGATCACTCACCTCGGGGTACACGTAATCGCGTTGCATTAACGCCCTAGTCTGACTGTGCCCCAGAAAATGGCTTGGCCCTCCGATACAGACCTCCCGAATCGCATCTATCGATAGTGACTCGTCGGTCACCTCAATGCCACGAATGGTACGGTTGATGGCACCCAGCATATCGTTGTCAATGACATAACTCTCAAGGCAACAACCCAGTAGACTGGCGTGCATTCCAGCAGCCTCGTAGACCAGATTAGTACCGCTGTGTCCGGCTAACACATTGGTATAGGCCTTCTCGTAACCGGACTGCGCATCTGGCAGTTTGGCATCAGCCATGCCTGCGGCAATGCCTGTGGGCAGATCATAATAGCGCCCCATCTGGCCGCAGGCCGCCATCAGCACTGCCTGCTCACCACTGCCGCCACTCATCGCCCCCGTGCGCAGATCAGAAACAAAAGGCCAGGTGCCAAAAATGCACGGATGGCCCGGTTGAAGCAGATTGACATAGACCAGCCCCCCCAGGACCTCAGCCACTTCCTGCACCACGGCACCCGCCAGTGATGCAGGGCTGGTCGCACCAGCCTGGCCAGCTGCCAGCAGCAGCACGGGCATACCGTGACGGACGCAAGCTTCTAGCACCCGGCAGGCGTCTTCGGCAAAACGCATTGGCGGAACAACAAAGCAACACGAGCAACTGACAAAAGGTCGTTCACGCCATGCCTGCTCGCTGCCCGCGATCATCTCCAGCATTTGCATAGCCTGATCGACATGTGCAGGGTCCACAAAACTGGTACCCACATGTTTACTGGTACCGGCAACCGCCGCGTAACATGTATTGAAATCCATCTCGGCCGGGTCTTCGATATCGCGCAACACCATGGAGCGTTGAAAAAAATGAATATGCTCCATCTGGTCAACAATACGCGCGGCATCGTATAGGTCCTGAGCTGTGGATTCGCGGTACTCGCGCTTGACCGTATCGACCACATGCACGGCCGCGCCCGCAGTGCCAAAATAGGTACGGCTGCCACTCAGATGCAGATCGAAACGGGAATCCTGCCCATATAGCGTGATATTGCGCGCGCAGCGGGCCAAGGTATCTTCGATTAGCGAGCGGGGAAAAAGTAACCGGCCATCGTCCGTCAACGAGCCGCCGGCCTGAGTCACCAGATCAACGCAAGAGGGCAAGGCATTGGCGAAGCCGATAGTCTCAAGGACCTCGAGCGCCGCTTCGTGGATACGGCTGACCTCATCCTGCGTTAACGGCTGATAGCGCCCGCCAGATTGTCCCGGGCGCACTGGTTTTTCGTCTTCGGGTATCGGTGCCGCACGCAACGCCTGTCGCGCTACCCTGCCACCCATCCGGTTGGACTTTCCTCTCATCTTTGCCCCCTGCTACTCGGCTCGATGCATCCTACTTTAATCAGAACGCTCAGCCTGACGGCCACGTTTTTCTGCACGCAGCAATGTGGTCGCCATTTCATCACCTCTGAGCATGACCCGTTGATACGTCGGCAATACTTCAAAACCAGAGTGCGCTCCGGGCTCTACAACACCCTCACTCAGGAGCATGCCACTGTGGCCTGCATTCATAGCCAAGCGTATCGTCTCGGCATTGTAGTCGCCGTTTCCCCCGAAGGGAACGGAGAAAATTGAAGTTTTCTGTATCTCCGGCAAGTTGTTCAGAAAGCGCCAGTTCTCATCGATTTCGCGCCACTGGTCAGCTTCGTTTAGCGATGCCATTACGTAATGGTTAAGGCTGTGACTGCCATAGCTCAACAGCGGATGAGCTAGCAATCCCGAACTGGTGGGCGTATAGATTCTCTGAAGATCGGCTGGCAACTCGACTTCTGTCAGGAAATCATCTAAAGCACTCTCAACCACACGACTGTTGTTCCGCGGATCTTTGGTATAGCGATAAAAAGGCTGATCAGGATTGCGAAAGAATTTGTCGGAGTAACGATGCTCAAACTCGGCGACCCGATTGGTATTGATAATAAAACGTATCTTGTCTCGCCAGAAGATACCGCCGTCCATGAAGGCGCGGTTAACAAAAATCGTGAGCGGTATCTGTAACGCTTCGAAAACACCCAGCGCCTCATCGGTAATACAGCGATACCCGTCATCCGCAGTAACAGCAGCCAACCCAGTGCGATCTAGTGCCAGGCAATATTCGTCGAGCGGCAAGAATCGAAAATAACGGGAAAGCGTTTCTAACTGGCGGAACAGGAGTTCAGGCGTCACATTGTGCAGACCTTTCGCAAGCGCGACTGGTGGTGAACTGAAAGTGCCGTGGTAAAGCAGCACTATACCCGCACGCTTTGCCAGTTCCTCCAGTGTCTGCTGCTCGGTACTCATCAGTATCTGTCATCCTCCAAGCCAATCGAATTTGGCCCTACGCGAGCCCAGTAGCTAAAGGCTAAACTACGAGGACCATTTCAGGCAAAACAAAAATGTCAGTTTCAACTACTCAATTTCACCTGGGCGCACAGGAGATTCTCAAAACTGTGAAATTCGGCCCCCTGGTCGATGCCCTTGAAGCTATGCACCGCGAGGCTCCAGCCGACGTTAGGGATATGCTGCTGGAACAAGCCGGCTCTAAGGAAACGGACTATTGCCTGATCAGGGCTGCCTGGCAACGCGGCGAGGCCTTGGGGGTCAAGATCGCGAGCGTCTTCCCCGAAAACCAGGCACTTGAGCTTCCGGCTATCCACGCGGCATACATTCTTTTCGATGGAACTACTGGCGTGCCTTTGCAGTCTATTGACGGTACCGCGCTGACTTATCTTAAGACCGCGGCCGACTCGGCATTGGGCTCACGATTGTTGGCACGGCCTGACTGCCGGCGCCTGCTGATGGTCGGCGCGGGCGCCATGGCGCCTTATCTCATCGAGGCACATTGCACAGTGCACCCAGGTATCGACAACATCCGGATCTGGAACCGCTCTGCCAACAGGCGCGATGCGCTAATCGAGACACTGGGTGCTGACCGGCCAGTAGAAGCCACTGATAACCTCGCCGAGGCAGTGGCCTGGGCCGACATTGTCTGTTGTGCCACCATGACAACAGACCCATTGATTCGTGGAGAATGGCTAAGCCAAGGTGTCCATCTCGATCTGGTTGGCGCTTTTCGCAAAGACATGCGCGAAGCGGATGACGAAACACTTCGCCAAGGGCGGCTGTTCGTGGACTCACGCCAAACCACTATCGGCGAGATCGGCGAACTGCTTATTCCAATGAACGCCGGAGTCATAACGAAAGAGGATGTGCTCGCCGACCTTTATCAGTTGTGCGCGGGTCATCCGGGGCGTGGCAACCCAACCGAAATCACAATATACAAAAATGGGGGAGGTGGCCATCTGGATCTGATGACTGCACGCCACATTCGGGAACGCTGTACCTAACCCTGAGCCAGCAGGCATGAGAGCCATGTTCTCAGTTGTCGCTAGCCCGAGCCTCATTGTCCGAATCAGCTGTCGCGTGGAGCACTTCCTGGCGCGTGTCTAGCAACAAGTCATCATAGTTTTTCTGTGCGGTCTCGCACACACCCAGGTTTCTGGTAAACGGAGAGCAAGATCCGCCATAACCGCACCCTGGGTAAATAACGCCATGTAAACCCCGCGCCACAATCCACCCTCCCGCCGTTATCGCCGCCAGACCCCATGTGGCGCCTGTCTTTACCGCACCTTCCAGGTCTGGCTCCGATCTACGCGGCTCGGTCAACGTTCCGACTAGGCGAAGAGATGGGACCAAGCTTGCCGCCGATACGCCTAAACCTTTAAGCGCCTTGGATTGGATTGCCAGCACAATACTCTCATCATCAAAATGAAGCCCACCTTGCACCAGATAAGCGACGTCTGGTGTTTTTATCACGATCGTATCGCGCGAGATCGCTGCACCGTCGATTACGCGAAAGCCGATCAGGCCACACTCTATATCATGGTATTCGGATTTCTTTTTTTGGCTCACAAGTCGAAAAATCTGCGAGGTGATCGACTGAGTCAGAAAATCCAACCCACTAGCGGGTATATAGGCATCACTACCTGAAACAGATATCCGGCCGTTGGCCCCAGCCAGCATCTGCTTCAGGGATTTACCTTGCCCAGCTAGTTCGATGTCGACATTGATCTGCCCGCGTATCGGCAGGTCTTTATCGCGCAACTCAGGGATCTGCTCGACCTCCATCTTTTCTATTTTGAAACCCACTTTGGTGGTGTAAACATCTTCCCGGGCATCCGCCATCAGATCCAAATTAAACCGACCCCCGGATAACTGTCCGGAATCAGCGTTAATCGTCAGGACACCATCAAGAACCTGGATGTTCGCACTCAGGTTCCCCGCCTCAGCCTTTCGCCCAATCAACTGTCTGGCTTTGAATGCAACGTCCAAATCAACTTCTCTCATCCACATCAAGGGCAACGGGGTGTCATTGAAAACCGGCCCTCCAAGAGTTGATTTTTTAATAGTTTCAGGTGGCCGCGGGAATAGTTCAATCAGACTCAAGCGCTTTGAGTTGAGTTCGCCGCTAAGACGCAACTTGTCATCCTTAGCAACTTGCAGTTGGGGTAAGGTCGCTATATCCAGACCATTAATCGAAAGCGAACCGTCCAGATTATTATTCGCCACTGTTAATGAAAAATGATCTGAATGAAGGCCCTCATCGTCCAGCGACAAACTACCGGAAAAGGCCACGGGCCCAAGATCAGGAAACTTACCGGGCAGAAATGCATCAAGGTTGACAAGCGATTTAGCCTCTATCCGGGTATCTACCTTCATGCCACTACGCAATGGCCATGCAAGAGCGCCGGCAACCGATGCGCTGACACCGGGGGCGTCAAGATTGAGATGACCCTGGAGCAGTTGAGTCGCGCCACCGGGACGATGGACGGTGCCGTGCAAAGATAATGGGCCTGCGCCGGGTAATTTGCTGTTGAGCAAGTGATTCAGTTTAATGACATCATCGGTCTCAAGGCGCCCTTTCAAATTAAATTCTGCGCCCTTTTCCAACGCGCTCACCTGGCCGTGAATAAAAGCCTTGAGCGCATCGGTCTTGATATCCAGCGTGAGGAAATACGGCGCGCCCGGCTTAGACGCCCCCACCAGACTGGCTTTTAGCTTTACTGAATCTGCGTATGACGGATTGATATGCAGTTGTTGGGCAAACCGCCCGATGTCGACTAACTCAACATCGATCGCCAAAGAAGATGCGCCGAGTTGGGTGATATCTGGCACCTCGGCGGAAAAACGGCCTAGTCTGATACTCTGGCCGGCGAATGTGCCCCTAAGTTTCGTAAGACTGGTGCGCTCGGCGGTATGCTGAATTCGGGCACTTCCCTTGACACCAATCGCTGAATAATCATCGAGAGGCAATTCGAGCAAGCGACCCATTGCACCGATATCGTCAATCGAAACATCGACTATCGCATCCAAAGTCACCGGCCCGGCTAGCGACTCGACTGCGCCGTCGAAACTGACACGGCCTAGATCATTAGCCCAAATACCCGCGAGTTGAGTCAATGCCAAAGCGCCAGGGTCGCCGGTCAGCGCGCCATTAACCTCGCCCTTGGCGCTAAGTGGCAGCTTAAGACCAAACCGTGCCGCCAGTGCCGCAATGTCATCCGACGTGGCTGTAAACGGCAGGTTGAACTGCGCCTGCTTGCCCAAGGGGCCGATAGTGCCTGTCGCCTTGAGGCTGAGCGGATCAGCATTAATATTTAGATCAATCTCGGTGACATGAAGATCTCGCCTCTGGCCGGTCAGCGCGCCATTAACCTCGCCCTTGGCGCTAAGTGGCAGCTTAAGACCAAACCGTGCCGCCAGTGCCGCAATGTCATCCGATGTGGCTGTAAACGGCAGGTTGAACTGCGCCTGCTTGCCCAAGGGGCCGATAGTGCCTGTCGCCTTGAGGCTGAGCGGATCAGCATTAATATTTAGATCAATCTCGGTGACATGGGTATCACCGGGCCGGCCGCTGACACGGGCACTGGCCGACGCGCGCCCCACATACGGCAAGGCTAAGCCATAGGTCTTAAGAAATGGGCCAAGGCTATTCGTTGTGGCCTGGGTTGCGAACTCCACCCAGGGACCCCCAGAGGCCCCCAGTTGTTCCACGCGCCCCGTTGCCTTGGCACGCCCATGCTCTCCTTCGGCTTTGACCACCACATCATCAATGCGAAAATTGCCGAAAGAGCCGCTTAGCGTTCCTTGCGCCTGTGCCGTCGCCGCAAACGGCACCTTTCCCTTGTACAGGCTGACCAGTTCGCCCAAATGTTCGGTCTCAAGGAGCACCTGAAAACGACTGGATCGTTCAGAGCCGCGGCGGCTGGGGCGTACCAAGCTGAGTGAACCCGATGTGGTCAACCGCAGTAGCGAAGATTCTGTCGTGACGTCAACATTTTCCAGTCGCAAATTCCGATCGGGCCGACCGCGCAGGTGAGCTGTCACGGCGGCGCTACCATCGAGCAGTCTCGCGTTTCTCGCTGACAACCCCGGTATCACAACCTGCATCGCAGCCTTCAGATCAGAAGTTTTGAGATCCAGTGCAAGATCAAAATCAGCGCCGTCCATTAAGTCATTGACACTGCCATGAACCTTGCCGGCCATTGTCCCCAGCGAAAGATCCAAAGTGGCTTCCAGATCGTCCTCCTTAAGGGTCAGCGAGCCAACTAAGGTCAATGCTACCCCGTTCAGGCTGCCAGTCAGCGTAGCCTCACTACCCTCACCCCTCGAGGGCAAGGTCAAAGTCAAACGTTCAAGGTATAGATCCTGATGCAACCGGGGGTCACGCCCAGCAAATACTAGCCGTGCATCCTGAATCAACACATCACGCGCGACCAGTTGCCCTAAGGCGGACGATGACTTGTCCGATGGTTTCTCTCGATCGAAGTGCCAGTTAGCCTGGCCATCAGCACTGACCGCCAGTTGGAGCGTCGGACCATCCAACTGCAACCGGCTGATCACGGCTATACCAGAGAACAGCGACCAAAGATCAAATTCGATAACTCCATTTTTAAGTTCCAATAGATCGACATCAAAAGTATCTGCAGGGCTCGCAAGGCGCAATCCGGACACCCCAAGGCGGGTTACTGGCCACAGTTGGAAATCCAGTGAATCGCTTATAGTCACCTCGCGATCAATGGCAACACTCAACCAGCGCGCCAGAGCATCACGATGGTCGTTCCAGTTCAGGTACTGCAGCGCCAGGGCGAGCACCGTGACCGTAGCCACCAGTACGGTCGCAACCGATAGAATAAGCCGCTTGACCAGTTTCACCATTGGGGATGCAAGCGGATGTCGCAATTCATGGGAACGAAATCTCGCGACCGAAGTTCATGACAGTTAAGATACCCCAAAATGAGCTGGACGGTAGACCAAACCAAAGCCAAAGCGGGCGGACGGTATCCAGCACAGGCAATCATCGGCCCAATGATATGAAAACATCGATCAACGATAACAAGCTGACCAAGAGACTGCGTCGCAAGACTGGGCAGGCAATCCAAGATTTTCAGATGATCGGCGAGGGTGAACGAGTTATGGTCTGCATCTCCGGAGGCAAGGACTCCTTTACTCTGCTCGATATCCTCAAGCGATTGCGCCAGCGGGCTCCGATCTCCTTTACTCTGCGGGCGGTTCATCTGGATCAGAACCAGCCCGGGTTCCCAGTTGAAACACTACGGGAATATCTTGAAACCACCGGGGTGCCCTTTGATGTCATCGATGAAGATACCTACAGTATAGTAAAACGTGTTATTCCTGAAGGCAAAACCATGTGCGGACTATGCTCGCGGCTGCGCCGGGGCATTCTCTACCGCTATGCTCGTGAACACGGCATGACTCGGATCGCCCTGGGGCATCACCGCGATGACATGATCGAAACCCTGTTTTTGAATATGTTTTATGGTGGCCAACTAAAATCAATGCCTCCCAAGCTGCTAAGCGACGACGGCACCAATGTGGTAATCCGTCCGCTGGCCTATTGTACCGAGGCCGATATCACCGATTACTCTCGTCTACGCGAATTCCCGTTGATCCCATGTAATTTGTGTGGCTCACAGGATCACCTTCAGCGCCAGGCCATCAAGAAGATGCTGGCAGGCTGGGAGGAATCCCGCCCAGGACGCATGGCCAGTATTTTCCGCAGCCTGACCCACGTCGCGCCGAGTCAACTGGCTGATCGGAACCTTTTCGACTTCGCCGCATTGGACTCACACCAAAAATTCAGCCAATGGCTTCCAGAGGGTGTCAACCAACACCCGACCGGCTCGGATTCTATCGAACCCCTGGAGCGTACTGTTTGAACGCTGATACCTTCAACTCGGGTCTGTTGGAATACCTGCACCGATCTCCTACTCCATTTCATGCTGTTGCCAGCATGGTCAAACAACTGCAGGCACAGGGCTTCACGGCGCTCGACGAAGGTGCAAGCTGGTCTGTATCACACAAAGATGCGGCGTTTGTTGCTCGCAATGATTCCTCGCTGTGCGCCTTTCGAATCGGTAGTTCCCCAATCAGTGAAACGGGACTACGCATTATCGGAGCCCATACCGATAGCCCCTGTCTGAAGATCAAGCCTCGACCTGAATCCTGTCGTGAAGGCATTTTACAACTTGGGGTTGAAGTCTACGGCGGCGCACTGCTTGCGCCCTGGTTTGATCGTGACCTGTCGCTGGCGGGTCGGGTCACTTGCAAGACCCGCGAAGGAAAATCCATCTCGGTACTGATCGACTTTGAAAAACCCATTGCGACTATCCCCAGCCTGGCGATACACCTGAACCGCGATATTCACAAAAATCGCTCCATCAACCCGCAAAAAGAGCTGGTACCACTGCTATGTGATCTCGCGGGCGAGACAGTGCCTGATTTTCGCCAGATGCTGGCCGACCAAGCACGCCAACAGCACCCCGATGCAAAGATTGAGACAGTCACTGACTTCGAGATCAGCTGCTATGACACGCAGCCGGGGCAACAAGTAGGCTTAAATGGCGACTACCTGACCAGTGCGCGACTGGACAACCTGCTCAGCTGTTATGTCGGCCTGCGCAGCCTTCTTGATGCCGACAGCGACACAACAGTGCTTCTCATCTGCAACGATCACGAGGAAGTCGGCAGCGTTTCCGCAGCAGGTGCCCAGGGCCCTTTACTTCGCTCAACCCTGGAAAGGCTCTGCGGAACAGGGGAATCACTGACCCGTGCACTGTCGCACTCATTACTGGTCTCGACCGATAACGCCCATGCCGTGCACCCCAACTATGACGATAAGCATGATCCGCAACACCGGCCGCGGCTCAATGGCGGCCCGGTGATCAAGTTCAACGCTAACCAACGCTACGCCACCAACAGCGTCACCGCTGCCATCTTCCGCGACCTCTGTGCCAAGGTGAAGGTGCCGGTACAGACCATCGCCATGCGCAGTGACATGGCCTGCGGCAGCACTATTGGCCCAATCACCGCCAGCACAGTGGGTATTGATACAGTAGATGTGGGCGCACCTCAACTGGGTATGCATTCACCGCGCGAAGTTACCGGCTGGCGTGACCCAGTTTGGCTTTATCTGGCCCTCAAGGCTTTTTTCGAATCTCCAACCCAACCCGGTCAGTGAGTCCGCCCGACCCGAGGGCAGGCTACGGGCTCCTTCGCGGTCTGCTGTTCGATTTTGACGGCACACTGATCGACAGCGAACTTGATCTTCACCTGCCGGCATTCAACCAGGCATTTGCAGATGCCGAGCTGGCCTGGCACTGGGATGTATCTGAATACACTCAGTTGCTTGAGGTGCCTGGCGGTCACGAACGTATCTGCGCCTACGCCGAGAAACGCTGTCCTGAACTGAGCGCCGCCCAACGCCATACGTTGGCCAGCAAACTGCATACAGCCAAGAACGCGAGGGTACAACAACGACTGAATGATCGCCCCCTCAGCCTGCGCCCTGGTATGGGCAAATTACTTAATCAGGCGAGTCGGGCCGGGCTACGGCTAGGCATTGCCAGTACCGCAAACTCGCGCACCATCGAATCAGCCTTGAGTGGTGCGTTGGCGCAAAACGTCTGGGAGCTTTTTGACACTATCGTTGGCGGCGACCAGGTTGTCCGCGTAAAACCTGCACCCGACGTGTACTTACAAGCGCTTAAGAACCTTCAACTTGATGCCAGTGAAGCTATTGCAATCGAAGATTCGCCGCCCGGCCTTGCGTCTGCGCAGGCAGCCGGACTGGTTACTGTGATCTGGCCCAACGCAATGACCTGTAGCGAAAATTTTGATACCGCAGCACTGGTACTCGACTATCAAGGCGATCATGCCAACCACACTTTGCCAAGCGCCTCCACACAAGCACATGCGAGTGATCTCATCGGCCTTGACCGCTTGGCTGCCCTACTAGGGTAACCTTCCCTACCGACACACACGAGAATGTGTCCGGCGCAAAAAAACCGGGCACAAGGCCCGGTTTCGTCTGGCCCAGCACTCGGACACCTGATCAGTACCCAGGCCAACTACGGGCTTTACTGCGATTGCTCTACCATGTAATCCACAGCCAACTTAATGTCATCATCACTTAAGTGGGCAAAACCGCCTTTGGGAGGCATGTAACCGGTCTCGCCCTGATAGCCCACGATCGCGTGCTCATAAAGCACTTCGGCGCCTTGTGCGATACGATCGACCCAAACGGCCGGGTCTCCGACCATGGGAGCACCGGCCACACCAGAGGTGTGGCAAGCCATACAGCCGCTGTTGTAAATAGCGGCGCCGTCGGCATTAGCCGCCATAGGCATCAGGCTAAGCAGGGCCGTGCTGATAAAAATGAATCGTTTTTTCATTGATTAACTCCTTACAATTAGGTTAATAGAAGATAAAGCCGTACCGCCATAATTCAACTGGCACGTGCAGGAAAATTTGTAAATTTCGAGTCTAGAGCCTGAATCCAGATAGGTAACCGTGCCAGGTTCATGATTCGCAAAAATTTGGTTGCCAATTTTTCACACCAGATGCAACTGGTGACTCCAATCTGGTGTGACCTGATAGGCGTGAAAATGAAATGAGCGGGAAAAGCTTAGTTGAGTTGTACTCCCCCTGCAGATGCGGGGGCAGCAGGCTGACCACTTTGCCAGTCAAACCAGGTTCATTATTACAACATTACAACCTACCGGGACCCAGAGATTGAGGTCAGCACTGATGAGTGGCAATTTAGTATTTTATAATTTTCTAGATCTATTTTTATAACTCCCGAATGGCAGCGAAGCGGATCTCAGGCCAACGATCCTGGGCCAGGCGCAGGTTTGCGCCATTTGGCGCGAGATAGGTCAAGGCTCCAGAGGCATCCAGTGCCAGATTCTGTGGCGATTTTCGTCTAATTTCGTCTAATTTGCTCGATTCCTTGCTATCTATCCACCTAGCGGTGATAACTGGAACAGCTTCGAAAATGCAATCAACGCCGTACTCGTGCTTCAGCCGATGAGCCACCACATCAAACTGCAGTATGCCTACCGCACCGAGAATCAAATCATTGCTTTGTAATGGACGAAATACCTGGGTTGCCCCTTCCTCACTCAACTGGTCGAGTCCCTTGTTGAGCGCCTTACTCCGCAGGGGGTCTGCCAGACGGACCCGGCGAAATAGTTCTGGCGCAAAACTAGGGATTCCAGAGAACTTAAGTTCCTCTCCCTCGGTGAAGGCATCACCAATTTGTATCGTGCCGTGATTGTGTAGGCCAATGATGTCCCCAGCGACGGCGCTGGCAGTTAACTCACGGCGCGAGGCCATAAAGGTGATTGCGTTATGCAACTGAAGATCACGCTGCACACGGACGTGGCGCACACGCAATCCTTTTTGATAAGTACCCGACGTAATCCGCAGGAAAGCGACGCGGTCATGGTGGGCTGGATCCATGTTTGCCTGAATCTTGAAAACAAATCCTGTAAAACCCGGTTCGACACTTTCCACTACACGCGACTCGGTAATGCGCGGCAACGGCGCTGGGGCATGATCAACAAAGGCATCAATAAGTTCGTCGGTACCCTCGTGGTTCAGTGCCGAACCAAAAAACACAGGTGTTAATTTGCCAGCAAGGTACCCGGCCCTATCAAAAGCGTGCGACGCACCCTGAAGTAGTTCGATCTCCTCACGAAGTCGTTCCGCATCAGAGCCGGCAATCGCATCAAGTTCTGGGTTGTCCAGGCCTTGGACGATTCTTGCCGGTGAACCACCGGCGCCGGACCGGTCAAACAGTGATGTGGAATCTTCATGAAGCCGGTAGACGCCGCGAAAATGGCGGCCCGAACCCAACGGCCAGGTGACAGGCGCGCAGTTGATACGCAGCACAGATTCCACCTCGTCCAGCAATTCCACAGGATCACGAGTCTCACGATCCATCTTATTAATAAACGTCATGATCGGGGTATCGCGCAACCGGCAGACATCCATCAACTTGATCGTGCGTTCCTCGACACCCTTGGCCGCATCGATCACCATCAGCGCCGAATCAACAGCGGTCAGCGTCCGATAGGTGTCTTCGGAGAAATCCGCGTGGCCGGGCGTATCCAGCAGATTGACGATAAAGTTGCGATATTCAAATTGCATCACCGAGGACGTTACTGAAATGCCGCGTTCCTTCTCGAGTTTCATCCAGTCCGACGTCGCGTAGCGACCACTCTTACGAGCACGAACAGTCCCGGCTTCCTGAATGGCGCCACCGTAATGCAGGAATTTTTCCGTCAGCGTGGTCTTGCCCGCATCGGGATGTGAGATGATGGCGAATGTGCGTCGCCGGTGCACCTCGGCGAGGTGATCTGACATGGAATTCTTATTGGCGCAGGCGGAATGGGCGCCGATTATAGCCGGCTATGACAAATTCTTCCTCGCAGCGGCTACCGCTTCCAGGTCTTCAGGACGCAGGGCCTATCCTGTTAAGCCGAAATCTCATCGCTCATCCCTTATTTCACGCTCATCTTCCTGAGCTCTGGCGGGCCGAAAAGATCGAGCAAAAGGCAACGGTATCTGCGGATTATATTTAGCGAAATCAACGGTCCGGTGACGGCGTACCAAGGTGATGCGATAACGGGTTTTCCATCTGCGCCGGTTCATAGTTGGAAACGTCCAAAGACAGGGCACATACCCAGTTCAGCAATGAATCATCATAGTTCCAGTGTAACCCTGTCCTTGGCCTGACACTACCACTGTCGCTGGCCTTGCTGCTCTTCGCCATCGCCACAAGCATGGGGCATAATTCCAACAACCTTGCATCCAGCCGGTAAAGCCAATGAACACGCCCCCTGCTGACTACCTGACGACTCGTGAATTGGCAGAAATGCTTCGAATCAAGGAGCGAAAAGTATATGACCTGGTCGCCAGCAACCGCGTACCCTGTACCCGGGCAACAGGCAAATTGTTGTTCTCCCGATCGGCCATCGAAGCCTGGCTGGGATCAAATGAGACAGGTCCGAAACGAGTTGAAAGCCCTGTCGTTCGACCAGACGTCGTTTTGGGCAGTCATGACCCTTTGCTGGAGTGGGCACTAAAAGAATCTGGTTGCGCAATGGCCAGTCACTTTGGCGGCAGCCTCGATGGCCTGGAACGTTTCGCTGATGCTAAAGGCACCGCCAGCGCCCTGCACCTGTTTGAGCCCGAAGGGAATACCTGGAACCTTGCCACGATCACCGCCCGCTTTTCTGGCCAGGAAGTGGTACTGATTGAATTTTGCTGGCGTGAACGCGGTCTGATCCTGCAACCTGGCCAAGAAGAAAACATTAGCTGCATCGCCGATCTGGCCGATCGCCGGGTCGTTGCCCGCCCGCCTGAGGCCGGTAGTCAGATTCTACTTAATCAGATGTTAGATAAAGCTGAAATTGACGTCAAGCAATTACAGTTCACAACAACGGTTCATAGTGAGACTGACGCTGCATCGGCAGTTCTGGAGGGTCTCGCTGATGCGGCATTGGGCTTGCGCGCGCTGGCTGAACGCTATCGCCTGGCCTTTGTCCCGATCATACGAGAGCGCTTTGACCTGCTGATTGATCGACGCGCCTGCTTCGAACCCCCATTGCAAAAACTGATCCACTTCTGTGGCTCACCAGCATTTTGCGATAAAGCAGCCAGTCTGTCTGGCTACGAGGTGCAAGGTTTCGGCACGGTACATTTCAACGGCTGAGCTCCCGCTCCCTACCGATAGTAGCCCCACCGAAGTTTTATCGGGCGTTAGGAAAAAACAATTGCTTACCATCCCGACGATAGGCGGCAATTGCCTGTTGCCCTTGGCCACCGATCATCCAATCGACAAACACTTGGCCTGCCTTCGCCTTTACATGCGGATGCTTTAATGGATTAACCAAAATAATACCGTACTGATTTAATAACAACGGGTCACCTTCAAACAGAATTTGAAATTCGTGCTTGTTCGCAAAACTAAGCCAAGTGGCGCGATCAGTGATCAAATAAGCATCCATACCGACAGCCACGTTCAGAGTTGCGCCCATTCCAGAACCCGTCTCAAGGTACCAAGTGCCACTGGCGGCGAAGGGCTCAATGGAGGCGAGGCGCCAGAGTGAGAGTTCTTTTTTATGAGTGCCCGAGTCATCGCCGCGTGAGGCGAAAAGCGCCTCACTCGATGCTATTCTTGCCAAGGCATCAGTGGCACTACTGGCGGCTAACAGGTCAGCCGGATCAGCTGGAGGACCAACAAATACAAAGTCGTTGTACATCAGGTCAAAACGCTCTACACCATAGCCATCCGTTACGAACTTCTCCTCCGCCGACTTCGCATGCACTAACAGGACATCAGCGTCGCCATTGACCGCATTACGGATTGCCTGGCCCGTCCCTACAGCCACCACATTGACTCGAACCCCGCTATCCGACTCGAACCGGGGAAGCAAATGATCGTACAGGCCAGAATTGGCGGTTGATGTCGTCGATTGGACAATAATGCTTACTTGCTCTGCCATGGCACTGACTGGCCATGCCAGAGCAAACCACAGGTGCCAGCAGGTGTAGCTTAATACTGCCTTCATCAGCATCCTCTGACTAATCCGATAACACCGACTACAAAACCAGTTAATGCCGGCACCACTATCAACGAAAGACTGGCCGGCGTTGCTTCGCTGCATCGACCGGGCGGACCAAGGCAATCACTAAGTTAACCCCGAGCGCCAGCAACATCAGAACAACACCCAGGGCCAGGGCTAGCTCAAGATTGCCCTTGGAGGTCTCAAGCGCAATCGCTGTGGTCATTACCCGGGTTAGATGGTCAATATTCCCGCCTACCACCATGACGGCGCCGACCTCAGCGATGGCGCGGCCGAACCCAGCAAGGCTGACTGTTGCCAGATTAAAACGCCCATCCCATAACAATGTGCGTAGCCGTCCCGGAGCGCTGATTGCGAGCGAGCTAAGATACTCGGCGTATTCACTATCTAACTGCTCGATGATTTCACGGGTCAAAGCGGTCACAAGGGGCGTGACTAAAACAGCCTGGGCGATGATCATCGCCCAAGGGGTATACAGAAGGTTAAACACACCCAAAGGGCCTGAGCGCGACAATGCAAGATATACCAGCAGGCCGACAACCACCGGGGGTAACCCCATCAGAGCATTACTGAACACGATTAGGGCACCGCGGCCCCGAAAGTGGCTCATCGCGATCGCTGCCCCTAAGGGCAGGCCAAGAACCAGCGAGATCACCACGGCCGTCAAACTGACTACCAGCGATAGCATCACGATCTCGACCAGGTCAGGATCAAAGCTCCCAATCATCACGAAAGCTATCTGGAGAGAACTGTATATTTCCTGCATATAAATGTTTTATTTACGATAAATAGGAAGATAATGGAATAAAAAAGTAATTAAAGCAACTAAATAACCTACCAAAAGAGTTCGCTACTTTCACCTCGCTCCGACGGCGATCAGCTCGAAGGATCCGGAAATGCACTACCCGGTGGGCGCGTGGTTTTCTGGGTTGTACGGTTTACAGATCAAGGGGTCGGATTGGTGCCACAATAGTTGTGGGGTCGGCCCGCCAGTTCACACTGAGATCATCGACGTATATCTCGATCTCGTTACCATCGGGATCAAGCAGATAGAGACTCTGGGTTATCCCATGGTCGGAAGCACCCTTGATAGTTACGCCGGCATCAATCGGTTCGTGGCGCGAATCTCGCTCATCCCGAGCAAGTCACGGTAAAAAGCCAGTGAACGCTCAAGGCTTTCGACATAAAAAACCACATGTCCAAGATGAGCGACTTTCATGACCCGGTATCGTCCAAAAGCTAAAGCTCAATCAAACTTGCTGTGAGGTCATGCGTATCGCATGCAGTAATCTCTACTTTAACCAAATCACCCGGCTGTATCCCCGTTGTACCAGGCAGGTGGATGACCCCATCCACATCTGGAGACTCGCTGGCGCTTCGACCAACTGCGCCCGCTTCGGTGACCTCATCGATCAACACCATGCATTCCCGGCCCACTCGCTGGCGTAGCCGGGTATGGGAAATCTCAGCCTGCACTTCCATTAACTCATCGAACCGGGCCTGGGCCAGCCCTGAATCCACCGGCTCCGGCAAATCATTAGCCCGAGCGCCAGTAACGGGTGAATAAATAAAACACCCGACCCGGTCGAGTTGGGCCTGGCGTAAAAAGTTCAAAAGCTCCTGAAAATCAGTATCCGTTTCCCCAGGAAAGCCGACGATAAACGTGCTACGGATTGCCAGCGACGGACAACGTTCGCGCCAAGCATTAACCCGCGCAAGATTGTCTTCTCCACTAGCCGGGCGTTTCATTAAGCGCAAAATCCTCGGGCTGGCATGCTGAAACGGTACATCAAGATAAGGCAGGATAATGCCCGATGCCATCAATTCCACCAGTTCGTCCACGTGAGGATAGGGATAAACATAGTGCAAGCGAATCCAAACCCCGAGCTCCCCCAGAGCCTGGGCGAGGTCAGTGATATGCGGGCGCAAGGCCCGCCCGGTCGCCAGATCTGCGCGACCACGTTGATCCACACCATATGCGCTGGTGTCCTGCGAAACGACCAGCAGTTCGCGCACGCCGGCGTCTACCAGACTTTTGGCTTCGCCCAGAACGTCGCTGGGTGGTCGACTGGCCAGTCGACCACGCATTGTTGGAATGATGCAAAAAGTACACTTGTGATTGCAGCCTTCGGCAATCTTCAGGTAAGCATAATGACGTGGAGTCAACTTAACCCCACCGGGCGGTAACAGATGATAAAAAGGCTCGTGCACCGGCGGAGCCTCAGCATGGACAGCAGCCATAACTGCATCACAATCCTGTGGCCCGGTGATCGCCAGCAGATTTGGAAATTTCTTTTTCAGTAGGTCGGCTTTTACCCCAAGACAGCCAGTCACAATGACTCGCCCGTTCGCGCCCAGCGCTTGGGAAATCACGTCCAGTGATTCATCAACAGCAGACTCAATAAAACCACAGGTGTTAACTACAACGAGATCGGCATGCTCATAGTTAGCTGAAAACCCATAGCCCTCGGCCTTCAACTGGGTCAGGATACGCTCAGAATCTACCGTTGCTTTGGCACAGCCCAGGCTTACAAAACCCACGGTTGGCGCATTCATCTGCCAGTGATCCTATCTACTTAAGCCAAGAAAATCTGAGCAAAACTTGCTAAGAAAAAGCCAGTCAGGCCGCCCGGCTGGCACGTTTTCTCTCGTGTTCTCGCAGCCATTTCTTGCGGATACGGATGGACTTAGGCGTAACCTCGACCAACTCATCTTCATTGATAAACTCCAGAGCATATTCCAAAGTCGTGGCAACCGGCGTGGTCAGCAGAATGTTCTCGTCAGTGCCAGCAGCCCGGATGTTGGTTAACTGCTTGGCTTTCAGAGGGTTCACGACCAGGTCGTTGTCACGGGAGTGGATGCCGATCACCATACCCTCGTATACCTCGGTCCCGTGGCCAACAAACAGCCGCCCTCTTTCCTGAAGGTTGAATAACGCATAGGCAAGCGCCTTGCCCTTAGACATCGATACCAGTACACCGTTGTTGCGTTCGCCGAGGTTGCCCTGAATTCTGGGCGCGTAGTGATCAAAGGCATGGTACATCAGACCCGTGCCTGAACTGACCGTCAAAAATTCTGAGCGAAAGCCAATCAGCCCGCGGCTTGGCACAAAGTAGTCGATCCGCACTCGGCCACGCCCGTCGGGAACAATATCACGCAGTTCGGCGCGGCGTTCTCCAAGGCGCTCCATGACGCGACCCTGGTAATCCTCCTCAACATCCACTGCGAGGGTTTCAAAAGGTTCGTGCACTTCGCCCTCTTCCTCACGCATGATCACCTCAGGACGCGAGATGGCAAGCTCGTATCCCTCACGGCGCATGTTTTCTATCAGAATCGATAAGTGCAATTCACCCCGGCCAGAAACCCGGAACTTGTCAAGGTCCTCCATGGGCTCTACCTGCAAAGCGACGTTGTGAATCAACTCCCGCTCAAGACGGTCCTTGAGATTTCGACTGGTGACAAACTTGCCCTCGCGGCCAGCGAAAGGCGAGTCATTCACCTGAAATGTCATGCTGAGCGTTGGCCGGTCCACACTCAACGCGGGCAGCGGTTCAACCATATTCGGGTCACACAGCGTGTCTGAGATACTCAGTGGATCAAGGCCAGTGACCGCAATGATATCGCCCGCCAGTGCGTTTTCAGACTCCACTCTCTCAAGCCCTTGAAAACTCAGAATCTGCAATACCCGCCCCTTACGAATATCCCCATTGGGTGCGGAGACAGATACAGCGCCGTTACGAAAGATCTGGCCACGCTGGATGCGTCCGATACCAATCACCCCTACGTAGGGGGAATAATCCAGAGCACTTATCTGCATCTGGAAGGGACCGTCAGAACTCACTGGAGGGACTGGGACATGCGTCACAATGGCCTCGAACAAGACCTGCATATCATCGGTCGTGCCCGGATCAGGCTCTTTTGCTGCCCAACCCTGTAGTGCCGAGGCATAAATCACCGGAAAGTCGAGTTGCTCATCCGATGCGCCCAGCCTATCGAACAGCTCAAATGTCTGATCTACCGCCCAGTCAGAACGGCTGCCTGGGCGATCAACCTTATTGATCACAACAATCGGGCAAAGCCCGTGACTCAGGGCTTTCTGGGTAACAAAGCGTGTCTGCGGCATGGGGCCCTCTACTGCATCGACCAACAATAATACCGAATCGACCATCGATAATACGCGCTCGACCTCGCCACCAAAATCGGCATGGCCTGGAGTATCCACAATATTGATACGCCACTTCTGCCAGGTGATGGCTGTATTTTTCGCCAGGATGGTGATGCCCCGCTCGCGTTCGAGCTCGTTCGAATCCATCACCCGATCAGTCATCTCACCGTGCGAGACCAAAGTGCCCGACTGGCGAAGCAGTTGATCTACCAGAGTGGTCTTGCCATGGTCAACATGGGCAATGATGGCAATATTACGCAAGGTATCAATCGAAGGGTGCATCTGGATTTTTCCTGAAGAAATACGCACCAATCGGTGCGGTGGCGCATTATAGAGGGGCGACCGCCCCATGTCGCTATCCGCTGAATTGACCAGCGGGTGATTCATGCGATCACAGCGATAACTGATAGCCAAGGGCATTCCATGCCTCAAACCAGGATTCTGAGATAAACAATCGGCGACCACTGACAGTGGCGCCTTTCTTTCTTGGATAGACTCTGTACTATCGCCCGTTTGCGCAAGGAGTAGTTCGCCATGATTGTACGACTGAATAATCTTGGCTCAGCGTTGCAAGTGCAAAAACAAACGGTTCTTCCTTTTTGACACATAAGTTGACTCAACCGATGCCGATCTTCGCCTACCGACAACTCTTTCATACTAATAGCCGCCTGGTGGTTTTCAGCTTTTTAATGGCGTTGTACTCGAGTTTTGGCCAGACCTACTTTATTGGTGTATTCGGCCCACAGATCCAAAGTGAGTTCGGTCTCAGTCATACCGCGTGGGGCGGCATCTACATGGCCGGGACACTGGCGAGCGCCCTGATGATGCCATTTACCGGCGGGTTAATCGACCGCTTTCGCCTGTCTCGCTACGCGTTGACCGTCTGCATACTGCTGGTGGGTGCCTGCGCGTATATGGCTTTGGTGCCAGGCCCCGTCGCGCTGGTACTGGGTATCTTTTTGCTGCGCCATTCGGGGCAAGGGCTGGCATCGCACGTTTCCATCACCAGTATGGCTCGTTATTTTGATCGAGACCGAGGTCGGGCGATTGCGGTCGCCTCGCTGGGCTACACCGTAGGTGAAGCTGCACTGCCATTCCTTGCCGTCCTCACAATCGCGGCGTTCGGCTGGCGCTGGACCTACGCCGGGGCTGCGATACTCGCCGGTATAACACTGATACCGGCAACCCTGTGGCTCTTGGGCGGCCACGACCGTTTTCATCAAAGGCACCTGGACAAATTATCTGCCAAGACAGATTCCCGGGAAAAAGCGACTGCCTCTTGGACCCGTGCTGATGTCCTGCGTGACCCGCGGTTCTACCTCATGACCCCGGGAATTCTGTCGTCTTCTCTGATCGCGACGGCGCTTTTCTTTCACCACCTCAATATTGCCCATGTCAAAGGGTGGTCTGGCGAATGGATTACGGGCGCTTACACGATCTTTGCGGCAGCCGGAATCGTGACCATGCTGCTGGCGGGCCCATTGGTTGACCGCTTGCGTGCCGTCAATGTGGTGCAAGTCATGCTGATACCGCTGGCGGTAGGATGCTTTATTCTGGCTTCAGTGAGCCACCCCCTGGGCGTCATCCCCTATATGATGATGCTGGGCATCCATACCGGCCTTGCACACACTTCAGTATCGGCACTGTGGGCTGAACTCTATGGCGTTAAACACTTGGGGGCGATCAAAAGTCTGTACATGGCGCTCATGGTACTGGCCTCGGCACTTGGACCGGTTAGCATGGGCATGCTGATGGACGCCGGCATATCGATATACTGGATCTGTATGAGTTTCGGCGGCTACGCGATCTTAGGAAATCTACTGATGATAGGTGCTCTTCGCACGCGGCCAACGATAAGTCGCGTCGATAAGGGTCGCCAGACGCTGCCATGAACGACCACGTCACTAACGATTACCAGAACCTGGGCCCCGCTGAAATCCTTGAGGCGGTAGACAGTCAGGGCTATTACAGCGATGGGCGGTTGTTAGTCATGAACAGTTACGAAAACCGGGTCTACCGAGTTGGCCTGGATGACGACAAAACTATCGTCGTTAAATTTTACCGACCCGGCCGCTGGAGTGATGCGGCGATTTACGAGGAACATCATTTTGCTCTTGAGCTGGCCAAGCGGGAGATCGCGCTGATCCCACCACTGGCCAATTCCAAAGGTGAGACCCTGTTCAGACACAAGAGTTATCGTTTTGCACTGTTTGAGTGCTATGGCGGTCGGCCACCGAATTTTGAGAGCCCCGATCAGTTACGCCAACTGGGTCGTTTTATCGGGCGATTGCATGCGGTTGGCAGCGAGACAGCCTATCAGCATCGACCCACACTGGACGCAGCAACCTTTGGTTCAAGTTGTGTCGAATTTCTTCTTAAGAACAAGTTTATTCCAGATGAGTTGATAACAGCATACGAATCTCTGAGCCAAGATCTACTGCAACGGATACAGTGGTGTTATGAACGCTGCCCTGAGATCAAGCTCATCCGAACCCATGGCGACTGTCATAGCGGCAATATCCTCTGGACTGATGATGGTCCACACCTGGTGGACCTCGATGATTCACGCATGGCGCCAGCGGTACAGGACCTTTGGATGTTTCTGTCCGGCGAGCGAGAAGAAAGGGAGATAAGTCTTGGCGTTCTGTTGGAAGGTTATACCGCCTTTGCAGATTTTGATCCGGCACAGTTAAACCTGATAGAGGCGCTGCGCACCCTGCGCCTGATGCACTATTACGCCTGGATCGCCCAACGCTGGGAGGATCCAGCCTTCCCAAGGGTCTTCTCGTGGTTTAATACGCCGCGGTCCTGGGAACAGCATATCCTGGATTTGCGCGAGCAAGCTGCCCTGATGGATGAACCGGCACTGGCATGGCAACCCATGTCCTGAAGACTGCTGTACCGGCGAGGGTCGCCTCCACCAAAGCACAAAAGTGCGCCACCTACTGTTGTTACTCCGTTTATGGATGAAGTCGAGCGATCTAATTCGCTAAGAACCTTTGCTACCCTAGTGCCCTACCTGTGGCCAGCAAAACGCCCCGACCTGAAAACACGGGTGGTTATTGCATTATTCAGCCTGATGCTGGCCAAAGCCGCCAATGTCTACGTGCCGTTGGTGCTAGGTGATGCCGTAGATCAGTTGGGAGCCCTCGACCAGCAACACGGGTTGTGGTTTGGCATTCCACTCGCTGTGATTCTTGCTTATGGTGCTTTTAGACTCTCGGTGCTGGTGCTAAACCAGTTGCGTGATGCCCTGTTTGCTCGGGTAGCCCAGAACGCCGTGCGCACCCTGGCACTACAAGTCTTTGAGCATCTGCACACGCTGTCGATGCGCTTTCACCTATCGCGCAAAACTGGAGCACTGAACCGCTTCATCGACCGAGGCACCAATAGCATTCAGTTTCTGCTTTCTTTTGTGGCCTTTAATATCGTACCTACCTTTATAGAGGTGCTGCTGGTCGGCGGTATTCTCTGGGCATTGTTCGGTTTTGCCTATACCGCAATTACTGTGATCACTATCGCGGTTTACGTATGGCTCACTTTCTTTATAACCGCCTGGCGTACCCGTATTCGCCGGCAAATGAACGATGCTGACAACGACATCAGCACCCGTACTGTGGATTCACTGCTGAACTTTGAGACCGTACGTTACTTCAATAACGAGGCACACGAAGCCACCCGACTCGACCTGGCACTGGCGGATTATGAGAAAGCCGCAGTGCGCACCCGGGAAAGTCTGTCACTATTGAACGTCGCACAGGCTGCGGTGATTACCATCGGTGTCACCGCAATGCTGGTACTGGCCGCACTGGATATACGCGATGGCGAGATGACTGTAGGCGACTTCGTAGTGGTGAATACCTACCTGATGCAACTGGCGATTCCGCTGAACATGCTGGGCACGGTGTATCGGGAAATCCGGCAGGCCATGGTCGATATGGAAAACCTGTTCTCACTGATGGATGAGGCGACTGACGTCGCCGATGCACCCGATGCCGAATCCCTGCGTTGTAGTAGCGGTACGGTCGAGTTTCGCAATGTGAGTTTCGGCTACGAATCTGACCGACGCATTCTGCACAACGTCAGCTTCACTGCCGCCTCTGGCAGCACGACCGCGATTGTCGGGCCAACCGGATCCGGTAAATCTACGATTAGCCGCTTGCTATTGCGTTTTTATGATCCTGATTCTGGGCAAGTTCTTATTGATAATCGGAATATCCGCAGCTTGACCCAACACTCGCTACGCCGTGTCATCGGCGTCGTGCCGCAGGATACGGTCTTATTTAACGATACCCTCTATTACAACATCGCTTACGGAGATCCACTGGCTGATGACGACCACATACTGGCAGCAGCCGGGGCGGCGCAATTGCACGATTTCGTCCAAAGCCTGCCGGCAGGCTACCAGACTCTTGTCGGTGAACGCGGCCTGAAACTATCGGGAGGTGAAAAACAGCGGGTCGCAATCGCTCGCGCCCTATTGCGAGATCCAGAGATTTTCTTTTTCGACGAGGCCACCTCGTCTTTGGACAGCACCACAGAGCGTGAAATTCAAGACAATCTGGCCCGTCTGTCACAGGGGCGGACCTCACTGGTTATCGCCCACCGCCTGTCCACAGTGGTTGGTGCAGACCAGATACTGGTACTCGACGACGGCCGCATTACCGAACAAGGTACTCACCCGCAGTTGCTGGCCGAAAAAGGCTTATATGCACAAATGTGGCAACAACAAAAAAAAGAACAACTGGAAAAATCATCGGCAACAAACTAGCTTAGGAGGCCGGCAAGTCAAGAGTCGGCAGACACTATTTATTAACTCCGTATAGAGTCAACACACGCATTGGCCGACAAGAAAATACATCCCGCCTGGGGAAAAGATGCACTTTTGCGAATTTGCCCAGCAATTTTTAAATCAATGAGGTGTGACCGATCGCCAAGTCAGTATGAACAAAGAAAATATAGACTTTGCCCGCCTGAACCGGTACCTCGAATCGACGATACCAGGCATCGGGTTGCTGCAATCTGTCGATAAGTTCACCGGGGGGCAATCCAACCCAACCTATCGTGTGCAGAGCACCGGCGGGACTTATGTGCTGCGCCGAAAACCCAGTGGAAAACTACTGAAATCTGCCCACGCTGTGGAACGCGAGTTCAGAGTTATGCAAGCGCTCCAGGGCTCAACTGTGCCAGTGCCACAGACCTGGTGCTTGTGCGAGGATCCGGAGCTTATCGGCTCGGTCTTTTTTGTCATGAGCTATGAAGATGGTCGGATTTTCTGGGATCCAACACTACCGGAACTGACGACACCAGAGCGTAGCGCCCTTTACCAACACGAGATCACCGTGCTTGCGGCACTACACTCACTGGACCCAGCGTCCATCGGGCTCGCTGACTTTGGCCGGCCCGGAAATTATTTTGAGCGCCAGATCGCGCGCTGGACCGGACAATACCGCGCCAGCGAGACGGATCGTATTGACGCCATGGAATTATTGATTGCCTGGTTAGAACCCCACACCCCGCCTGACGATGGCCAAAGCACACTGATTCACGGTGATTACCGTCTCGACAACCTGATTATCGCACCTAGTGAGGGCCGGATACAGGCGGTCATCGACTGGGAGTTATCGACACTGGGCCACCCATTCGCTGATCTTGCGTATTTCTGTATGTGTCTGCGTATGTCAAACACGGGGCAGATCCAGGGTCTTGCTGGTATCGATCCGGCGCCACTGGGCATTCCTTGTGAACACGAAATCGTGGCGCAGTACTGCGAAAACCGCAGCATCGGCCAGATCGATCACTGGCGATTTTATCTCGCCTTCAGTTTCTTTCGTCTGGCGGCGATCTGCCAGGGAGTCATGAAGCGCGCTCTCGACGGTAACGCTTCGAGTGAGAAAGCTATCGCAGTAGGTGAGCTCACATCGCAGCTCGCCCAGATGGGTATGGAAGTCATTAATAATCAGGAGGAATAATGAAGGCAATTGTCTGTGAGGCTTACGGTCCGGTGGACGACCTGGTGCTGCGCGATCTGCCCGAACCCGCGCCTGGGCAAGGTGAGATTCGTCTGCAAATCAGTGCAGTGGGTGTGAACTTTCCTGATGCCTTACTGGTTCGGGGGTTATACCAGGTCAAGCCGGATCTGCCTTTTGTTCCCGGTATCGAGTGTGCCGGCACCATCGATGCACTTGGCGAAGGCGTATCTGGTTTCGAGATAGGAGACCGAGTTGCAGCCATGAGCCCGCGCTTTGGTACTTATGCCCAGGCAGTGGTGGTACCGGCCAGCCACGCTTACCTGCTTCCTGCGAGCCTGGAATTCACTCAAGCCGGAGGGCTGTTATGTGCACATGGCACAGCCTACCATGCGCTCGTTCAACGTGGGTCATTACAAGCCGGCGAAACCCTCCTAGTGACTGGCGCGGCTGGCGGCACCGGCCTTGCCGCCGTGCAAATCGGCTGCGCCCTCGGTGCGCACGTCATCGCGGCCTGTTCGACACCGGAAAAATTAGAGGTAGCGAAACGGCACGGTGCCCATGCCGGTATCAACACCAGTGGGGACGACTTGCGCGGGACAATACGGTCACTGACTGGCGGCAACGGTGCAGACGTTATTTTTGACCCGGTCGGTGGCGAACTCGCAGACACCCTTAGTCGTTCAGTCGCCTGGCGAGGCCGCTGGTTAGTGATTGGCTTTGCCGGCGGCAACATACCGCAACTGCCACTGAACCTGCCTCTGGTCAAAGGCTATAGCGTGGTTGGCGTATTTTGGGGAAATTTCTGCGAGAAAGAATCTGACCAGGCCCATCAGAATCACCAACAACTGTTCGAACTCACTGCATCTGGCGCCTTACAGCCGCAACTGCATGCTGTCCTGCCGCTGGCCCAGGCCGCCAATGCTCTTCAACAAATCGAGGCGCGTACCGTTTGTGGCAAGATTGTACTCACACTCTGACAAGATGCTCCAAGTAACCGGCACACCCATCTTACAATTCGTTGGAATGCGAGGTTTATCCTTGCCAGCATTTCGACTCGTACCCCGGAGATAATTCCCTATGGATTTCGCCTACTCGCCCAAAGTTGAAGGCCTGCGTACCCAAGTTCGCGAATTTATAGATGCCCACATCGTGCCAAAGATCGGCCAATGGCAAAAAGAAGTACGCAACGGCACCTATCCGGTGTCGTTCATGGAAGATCTGAAGGCGCTGGCCCGTCAACAGGGGTTATGGAATATTTTCCTACCCGGCCTAAAGGCCGATGAACCCGGCACACCACTGACAAACCTCGAGTACGCGCCCCTGGCAGAAATTATGGGACGCGTTACCTGGTCATCGGAACCATTTAACTGCAGTGCGCCCGATACCGGTAACATGGAACTGCTGCATATGTTCGCATCACCCGAGCAGTACCAGCAGTGGCTCACCCCTTTGCTGAACGGCAAGATCCGCTCGGCTTTTGCTATGACCGAGCCCGACACAGCCTCATCGGATGCCTCAAACATCCAGACCCGAATTACCCGGGATGGTGATGATTACATCATTAATGGCCGCAAGTGGTGGATTACCAACGCCGCGCATCCCAACTGCCAACTACTGATTGTGATGGGCAAGACCAACCCTGACGCAGATACTTACCACCAGCAGAGTATGGTGCTGGTACCCATTGATACCCAAGGTGTCACGGTGGTGCGAAACGTGACAGTGATGAACCACCTTCATCCGGAAGGCCACTGTGAAATCGCCTTTAATAATGTGCGCGTGCCGGTGGGCAATCTATTGGGCGAGGAAGGCTCGGGATTTGCCCTGGCCCAGGCCCGGTTGGGGCCTGGCCGTATCCATCACTGCATGCGTTCGGTCGGTGCGGCAGAGTTGGCGCTGGAATTGATGACCCGCCGGGCGCAAGAACGAAAGACTTTTGGCCGTTACCTGCATGAACACGGTACTGTTGCCGAATGGATCTCACGCTCGCGTATCGAGATCGAGCAAGCACGTCTGCTGGTGCTGAAAACGGCCTGGCTGATTGATGAGCACGGCGCCAAAGCTGCCCGTAAAGAAATCTCAATGATCAAGGCCCTGGTACCCATGCTCCACACCACCGTGCTCGATCGGGCAATGCAGACCTTTGGTGCCATGGGGATCAGCCCAGATACCCCGCTGGCCGATCACTGGACCTGGGGCCGAGCGCTGCGCTATGCCGACGGCCCCGACGAAGTGCATCATCGTGCTGTTGCCCGAATCGAGGTCAAAGAAAGCGCGACGATCCCCTCTATACTAGACGCTTATCTGACCCCATTTGAGCCAGATTGAGCGCCCAGGCTTCGCTGCTTAACCGGGCGAGCAGTTATTACCCTGGATCACTCGGGTATCGACCCCTTCGGAAACACCACAAGGTGATCGACTTCCAGGCGAACTGACACCTCGTCACCGATCTCAAAATTGGTGTGACTGGGAAAGAGCGCCAGCAATGTAATCTGGCTGCTGGTACGCAGCGTATACATGATCTCGGCACCCTTAAATGCCCGACGGATCACTTGCGCTTTAACGGGGCCTTGCGGGTCATATATCACATCATCAGGTCGAATCAGTACTTCTACCTGCGAACCAACGATCCAGTCCAACGCTGTTTCGCTGCTCAAGTCACCCAACGCCGTTGTCACACCGTTAACGGAATATAGCGCCCCTTCCAGGAATACGCCGCTCCCAATAAAATCGGCTACAAAATGATTCTGCGGGCGATGATAAAGATTATAAGGGGTATCCCATTGCACGATTGCGCCATCTTCCATCACCCCAACCTTGTCCCCTAAGGCAAAGGCATCGTTCTGATCATGGGTCACCATCACGCAGGTGATATCGTTTTCCTTTAGCATATCTGAGACTTCCTGACCCATGCGTTCACGCAATTCCTGGTCGAGATTGGAAAACGGCTCATCCATCAGTAACAACAAAGGTCTGGGCGCAAGCGCCCGGGCCAGTGCAACGCGCTGCTGTTGCCCACCGGAAAGTTCGTGTGGATAGCGCTTTGCATGCCGAGTTAAACCCATCCGCTCAAGCATATCGGCAACTGCTTCTTTCCGATCACGGGCTGAAACCTGATGCAGTCCTGAGGCAATATTGTTTTGGACTGACAGGTGTGGAAACAAAGCGTGATCCTGAAATACCATACCCACGCGTCGCGCCTCGGGCGGCACCATCACATCAACCGCAGAGACCTGCTGGTCATTGATAAAGATGCCGCCCGTCAGTACTGGGTGAAAGCCAGCGATAGCACGCAGCACAGTGGTCTTGCCGCAACCACTGGGACCCAAAAGGCATACCTGCTCACCACGATTCACGGTCAAACTGAGATCAAAGACTGCGCGCTCCAACTCGTAGTTACATGAGATGTTGCGAACCTCTAACAGCGGCCGTGTGGCGACTGGTGATCGGTCGCTCTGATGGGATTGCATTGGAGCCATTTACCGCTATCTCGCAGGATCGCCCAGAATCAGCCGAGACCGCGAAATCATTCGACTCAATAACACCACCGGTACCAGCCCCACCAAAACAATCGTCAACGAGCCCAGAGCTGCCTCCCCCAGCATCTCATCAGAGGCAAACTGGTAGACGTGCGTTGCCAGGGTTTCAAAATTAAATGGCCGCAACAGCAATGTGGCGGGAAGTTCTTTCATGCAATCAACAAATACGATCATAACCGCTGTCAGCATTCCACCGCGGATCAGGGGGAGATGGTAGCGTACCAGCGCCTGTCCCGCGCGGTAGCCCAGTGTGCGGGCAGCCATATCCATGGATGGTGATACCTTCTCCAGACTGGTTTCAACCTGACCCAGTGCTACCGCCAGGAACCGAACAATATACGCAAACAATATCGCCGCCACGGTGCCGCTCAATAGTAACCCCGAAGAGACTCCCACGTATTCGCGCAATAAGGCATCCAGAGTGTTATCAAAAGCAGCAAAAGGTACCAAAATACCAACAGCCAGGACCGCTCCCGGTACCGCGTAGCCCAGCGACGCAATGCGCGTAGCCAGTGCCAGCACCCGACCGCCATGAAGACGGCGACTGTAGGCAATAAACAATGCGACCAATAAAGCCAGTAGCGCGGCCGATGCCGATAGAGCGAAGCTGTTGAACGCGTATGTCCGAAAAGCGGGCGTCCAAGATTCTTCAAAATACACAATTGCCAGCCTGCCCAGAACCAGTACCGGAATAACAAACCCGGCCAATACCGGCAAAGCACATATCGTGACCGCTAGGCCCGCACGAGGCCCGCTCAAGGTATAAGCCGGCAGCGGTCTAAAGCGACTACTTGACTGCTGGTAGACCTTTTGATGGCGTCGACTGATCCGCTCGAGCGTTATCAGCAGGATTACAAATACCAGCATCGTTGTTGCGATCTGGGCGCCTCCTGCGAGACTGCCCATACCCAGCCAAACATCCACAAGGCCGGCGGTCATCGTGTAGACCGCAAAAAAATCTACTGTGCCGTAATCATTGAGCGTCTCCATCAGGGCTAAAGATACACCCACTACGATCGCCGGGCGTGCCGCTGGCAGAGAAACCGTGCTGAAGGTGCGCCATGGCCCTCTGCCAAGGACCCGACTGACCTCAAGCACATTGACTGACTGCTCGAGAAAAGCAGAACGTGCCAGTAGATAGACATAGGGGTAGAGAACAAGCCCCATAAAGACCATTGCACCACCCAGACTGCGAATCTCAGGGAAAAAATACTCCCGCGCACTCTGCCACCCGAAAAGGGTACGCAACAGACCTTGCACGGGCCCGGCATATTCCAAAAAGTCTGTATAAGCGTAAGCAATCACGTACGCCGGGATCGCCAGTGGAAACAACAGCAACCACTCAAAGACACGCCTGCCAGGAAAACGGCACATTGTCACCAGCCACGCGGTTGAGACTCCGGTCAGAAAGACACTGACTCCAACCCCCAACAACAGCCAGAACGTATTACTGACATAACTAAAAAGAGAAGTACGTACCAAGTGGCCCCAGATATCCCCACTGGAGTCGATGGCGAAAAATACCACTGCCCCCACTGGCATCAATGCCAACAGTGCCAATAAAAGTGAACCCAACATCCACCCACTAACGCGCGTTGCCCCACTTAGACCCATACTGGGAATAAACTTCAAAGTGGAAGATACACGGGCATTCATCAGTCAGACTATTCTATGGCATTCATGAGTCAGAAGTTTCTATGCTAATTAGTGGCTACGCCAACCTAGTCGATGATCCAGGGTCGACTTCTCATAAAGTAATCCCGGAGACCGTCTCCAGGATTACCGACAACCTTTCTACCAAACGGCCTATCAGTTGTTATACCCAACCTCGTCAGCCATTCGGATCGCTGTAACACGATTGTCCGCAATCACAGCCAGACTTAAAGTGTCTTCTTTGAACCCGCCCCACGAATTTTGAAGATCATTCCACACAATACCCGGTTTTACTGGATACTCGCCATTTTTCTGGACATACATTTCCTGACCCTGGTCACTCGCAAGGAACTCCATTAGCTTGATCGCGTTATCCTTGTTAGGTGCGTGCTTGGTCAAGGCCATACCACTGACATTCATATGGGTTCCACGCCCGCTCTGATTCGGAAAAATGACATTGACTGATTCAGCCCATGGAACCTGCTCAGGGTCTTTCAGCATCTTTGCCATGTAGTAGTGATTGATGACGGCTAGATCACACTCACCTTCCTTTATTGCTTTTACCTGGGCTCTATCGTTTCCTTGAGGTCTACGGGCAAGGTTATTCTTAACTCCGGTCAACCATGTCTTTGCTCCAACTGCTCCGTGGTGTGCAATCATGCTGGCGGTCAGCGCTACCATATAGGGATGCTTGCCAGAACGAGTACAGATCCGACCTTTCCATTTTGGGTCAGCGAGGCCCTCATAGCTCAGGATCTCACCTGGCTTTACTCTGTCTTTTGAGGCCGCAATAATACGAGCCCGCGTCGTCAGCCCGAACCAGTGGCCTTTTGGATCCTGGTAGTTAGCTGGAATATCATCAGAAAACCTCTTAGAACTCACCGATTGTGTTAATCCGGCGTTCTTGATATCCGACAAACGGCCGATATCTACGGTGAATACCAGGTCTGCTGGGCTATTAACTCCCTCGCTTTGCAAGCGTTCTATCATGCCTTTCTTGGCAAATACCGAGTTGACTTTGATGCCCGTCTGTTTGGTGAACTCGGCAAACATCGGATCAATCAATTTCGGTTTTCGGTAGCTATAAACATTTACCTCATCTTCTGCAGCAACTGCGAAGGGTACAGCTAGGGCCAGTCCCAAACATATCCTGATGAGGAAATTATTGACTCGGTCGATCATTGAAATGCTCCAAGAATTTTAATTTTTGATTACGAATACGAATACGAATGATTCTTATTTTATTCTTTCTTAAACTTAAGTCAATCCCTGATGCACTATTTTTTTAGTCGCATCAGAAAACAAGTTAATCCACCCAGGCAAGGCTAACCAGAGATAATCGCCTTAAGAAGAGCCCTGATTACACGCGACTGGGCAATCTCACCCGTTCCATGGCAAGCCTCGTGATTAGATCCAATATCTTTCAGCCGATTACCATATTCCACCATTAGCCCCGCTGCCCGCTCGCCAATAAACGTTGCCGTGCTGAATTGCCTGAATTACGCACCGATGAAGATAGCCTGATTGCCTGCCATGCGGTCGAGGAAAATCGGGATTCTTAATCCATAGTTCTAATGCAAATACGTCGCTGCAAATTAGTTCAATTTGCTCGGGGTTTGCTTAGTCCCAGGCTCGTTCTTCGTTCGATCGCCATGGGTCGATGTCTATCGGCCACACGGGGCGGGCAATTTTCTGGTGCGCGATTTCACTCATATCCCAGGTCAGGGTGCCGGGTGCCGCACAATAGATGATCCTCGATGCCAGCGGCGCGTAGCCGGTGTAAAAATGTTGCATGGATTTGACCACCAGAATTTTATATTGCGCTGGGTCGAGATCAAAACTTTCGAAAAAATTCGGCATGGTGTTCTGGCAGCGCGCCTCATGCACGATAATGTCGATGCCATTGGTACGTATCCAGGCGGCATCTCCCATATAACGGATTGAGCCGCCAAGACTGATGATCGTATGATCGCGCTTCACCCCGATAACTGCGACCTCAAGATCCAGTGGGTCGCCAGACGTCGGGCCGGTCTTGCCACCCAGACGCAGAGGGAACCTTGCCCCCACACCCGCACCGACGCAGATCGACGCTGCCACCGGGTCCCAGATACCGCCGACCGCAACATTTGTGACACCGCGCTCTAACAACTGAGCCAAGATGAAAGTACTGTCACCCGGACCGCCACCGCCGGGATTATCTGCCATATCAGCGATCACCACCGGTCCGCCTGGCTCCCCAATGGCCGCATCAACGGTGGCGTCGAGATCGAGGTAACGCGGCGTTATTTCATCGCGTATATCCCAAAGCTCGCGCCCTAATTTTTCGGCTAAAGCATCGCCTTGCTCCTGGTGATCATCGGTGACAACAATCATCCGTGTGCCTTCCGCCGGAACGTCACCCCAGGGGAAACCATGCCCAAGTGAAATTGACAAAACCCGGTCAGACTTCTCAAGCTTGGTCATGCGCTCAACGAATGAGCTCATCGGCTCACGGGTGGTGTGATAGAGACCAATCATCCGGCAATCGAAAGCGCTGATCTTCGGCTTTATCCGGCCTTCGATGGTGCCCTCCATAATCTGCCACAACTCCTCAGCGCGGGCGATAAAATCGGTATGTGGGTATTGCTTGTAAATTACCAGGGCGTTCAGGTCGCTCAGGAACTGGCGGGTGATATGGCAATGCAGATCGTACTCAGCGCCTATTGGAATATCCGGGCCGGTGATCTCCCTGATTTTACACAGAGTATCTTCCTCACAATCGTCGTAACCATCCGCCACCATAGCCCCGTGCAAGCTGAGAAACACCGCATCAACCGGCATGGCTGCACGCAGGCTTTCAAGAATTTCGTCGCGCAGGTCTTCGTAGACTTTTCGCACCACCAGTCCCGATGGGGTGGCAAATGCAGATAGTCCTTCAACAACCTCCCAGCCCTTGGCCTCTGCGCGTTCACGCCATAACACCAGAGGTGCTCCAAACATATGTGTTGTCTCACCGTGATCGCCGCCGCGCACCAGATGGCTGCTCTCAAAGCCGCTAAGATCGGTCGGTAACGGGGCTCCGGTATGGGTTTCCGTGCCAAGACAGGCGGTGAAAATTCTCATGTTGTCTTTATTAATTTAGCAAGGTCGGGCACTGGACGTGCGGTTTCCGGATTGGCGGCGAGCACGATTTCTAGGGCGCGGGCAACCTCCAGCACATGGCGGTCAGCACCCGGTGGACCCAGCACCTGTATACCGAACGGCATGCCTTGATCATCGACACCGCACGGCAACACGGCTCCACAGGCGGTGGCCATGGTCGGCATATAGGTGATCGCCAGCCAGCGCATGTAAGTGTCCATCTGCTGTCCGTCAATCTCACTTACTGACCAATTGGCATGGGCAAACGGTGACACAGATGCCGCCGGACAGATCACTACATCAACCTCATCAAAAAGTGCTAACCAGTCCCGTGCGATCCGGGTTTGGTCAAGATGTGCCTGCGCAACATCTTCGAGATTATATTTCAGCCCCCGGTCAACGTTATCTACAACATTGGGGCTGATGTCGCTGCGGTGGTTGCGAACACGTTCACCGTGCGCCGCCACATAAGTGACGCCGCGCAGGACTTCGAAACACGTATGCACGTCAGTGAAATCCGGATGACGATCCTCGGCATCGGCAAATACGTTTCTGAACATACCCGATCGCGCCTTAAAAATATCCCGATAGGCGGCGGACATGGGCGCGTTACCCAGATCAACAGAAATGGCTGCGCGCACAGACCCGAGATCAGCCGGTACTAACGGGTCAAGTAGAGCGGGATCAAGATCGACAGAAAACGGATCGCGGGGGTCGATAGAAACCTGTGCCGACAGCAACAACGCCGCATCGCTGATGGTGCGGCCCATGGAACCGAGCACCGAAAATGGTGACAGTCCGACTGGGCGTTTTTCCGACGGCACGACACCCGGTGACGGCCTGAAACCGGCGACACCACAGAAACCTGCCGGAGTACGCAAACTACCGCCGAAGTCCGAGCCACTGGCCAGCGGGGTCATTCCCGTCGCCAAAGCGACAGCCGAGCCGCCTGACGACCCACCGCATGTCTTGGCAGAATCAAACGGATTACCAGTCACGCCAAACACCAGGTTGCGGGTATTTGCTCCCGTGCCAAATTCCGGTGTGTTGGTCTTGCCGATGACAATCGCCCCTTCTGCGCGGGTATTGGCGACCGACAACTGGTCCTCCTCCGGCACATGATCGGCCAAAAGCTTTGATCCGGAAGTGGTGCGCACACCCTCCGTCGCTTCCAGATCCTTAATGCCAACGGGTAACCCGTGCAAAACGCCGAGATCCTCGCCCTGCAAAACACGGCGCTCGGCTATTTTGGCTTCGGCACGGGCGCGGTCATAGCACCGTGTGACCATAGCGTTGACGGCGCCGTCGACATCTTCGGTCCGCTGAATGCAGCTTTCCAGCAACTCCACCGGCGAAATCTCCTTGGTGCCGATACGCCGACGCAATTCAATGGCGTCCAAATCGCAAAGTTCGGTCATGATGTTCTTCGAAGCGCAGGGGTATCCCCAGCGCCTAAATCCCACCAAAGCCCAGTCATAATTCTGAGTGCGTCACGGCAAACCGGCGCCAGAACGTGTTCGTTCGGTGCATGCTGGGAACATCCGGCATAAGAGTGCGGCACCCAGATGGTCGGCAGGCCAAGAACTTCGGCGAACACGTCGTTCGGCAGCGACCCACCAAGATTGGGCAATACCGCGACATCGCGCATCGCTGTCGCTTCGATGGATTTAACCGCCCAGCGGGCCCAGGGATGGTCCGGGTCGAGGCGGGTCGCATACATAATATCTTGCTCAATTTCCAACTCGATCATCTCGAAACCGCGCTCATCAAGATGGCTGCGTAAAGCCGGCAGGAAGTTTTTCGGATCAGATCCGGCGACGAAGCGAATATGGCCGTGGGCAACGGCGCGCGGCGGTACGGCGTTAACTGGATTACGCGGGTTGCCGGTCTCGAATGCAAGAATCTCAAAGGTGTTGGAACCGAATACCTTTTCCTCGGCTGTCAGCCCCGGCTCACCCCAGCTGGGATCGATTTCTGGACCGCCGTCGCCACCACCAACGTTCAACTTAGCAAGCGCCTGGCGAACCGCATTTGTCATCGGCTCTGCCTTCCAGCCGTCTACCAGTATCTGCCCTTTGGCATCGACGATTGTCGCCAGCGCATGCGACAGGATCACTCCGGGATTGGCCAAAAGCCCGCCCCAGTTACCAGAATGGTGGCCGCCGTCGCGCAAATTGAGAGTCATGGTGAAATTGAATACCCCGCGCGATCCCATAAAGATCGTCGGCTGGTCTGGCTGCAGGCGCGGTCCGTCAGAGGCGATAAAAACATCTGCCTCGAACAACTCCTTATGCGAAGAACAAAATTCATTGAGGCCCGGCGATCCGCATTCCTCACCGGTTTCGATCAGGGCCACGACATTAAAACCCAGCTGCCCGCGTTCTTTAAGAACGGCTTTCATGGCCGCCAGATTAATCGTGTGTTGACCTTTATTATCAGCCGTGCCGCGCCCATACCAACGCTCGCCTTCTTCGGTGATCAACCAAGGATTAAGGCCGTCGCGCCACTGATCATCATAACCGCGAACCACATCACCATGGCCATAGGTCATGACCGTCGGCAAACCGTCGCTTTCGTGGTGTCGCGCCACGAGAAACGGCCCTCCATCTTCATGGGGATTATCAAAAACCTCAGGCGTGAAACCCATACCCTCAAGATAAGGCGACATTTCTTCTGTTAGATAGCGATACAGTTCCGGGCGACGTTCGGGTATGGGGCTTTCCGTGCGGATCGCTACACGGCGCGCCAGATCAGTCCTGAAGGCGCCGTCGTCAAAATAACTCTCGATGTCAGAAATAGCGTCACTGCGGCTCACGTTATTCTCCAGTTTTAGTGCGACTCATCTGTGATTTTGATGCTCTTCATAACCACAAAGATGGCATTGACCATCGCGGCATGGTCACGTAATCCTGGTAGCGGATGGCATTTACAGTTTTGAAAGTTTGCAACACATCCCCGTCTGTGAAAATGTACGAATTGAGGCCCACACACAAAAAACCCATCACGTGATCAGAAACATCCGATATGCCCGATGCACCAGTTATGAAAATTGACGGCGAACACCTTTGGAAGAGCCTAGCAGGGTATAGGATGGATTAACGCCCTTTGCCCTAAAACTCATGCCCATAGAGCTATCGTTGTCACTGTTTTTCACCCTGATCACACCGGAGTCCTGCCCGGATCTACCTCGTTGGACCGAAACTCACGGTCAAAGAAAGGCAGGCCTTGATTGAATACATTAAGGCTCTTTAATGAAATTTGAATCGAATTTCTTGGAGGCAGTAATGAGTAGATATTGGTCTAGGTTTTAGATTTCGTTGATCTTCTTGTTACCGGTTTATGGTTACTCGTCCTTGGCGCAAGCCAGAGCAACGATTGCTGTTACCACCAGGCCGCTGCATTAACCTGTATATCTTCCATGGTGATCGCGGCGGCTTCGTCCCGGCACAGATACGCAACCAGTTCGCCAATCTCGTTGGGTTGTACCAGCCGTTGCTGGGGCGATTGACTGATGATCTTGGCGATTTCATCGTCCAGGCCTGTGCCGTTCTTCTCGGCCTTGGCCTTGAAGCTGGCATTGAACATATCTGTCTGCACCCAGGTAGGGCTAACCACGGTAGCAGTCACCCCATGGGCGGCGCCTTCAAGAGCCACTGCCCGGCTTAAACCGAGCAAACCCGACTTGGATGCACAGTAGGCTGAGTGCCCAGGCACCGCGGTTCGTGCAGCGGTCGAGCCGATACTCACGATGCGCCCCCAGCCCCGTTCGATCATGCCTGGGAGGCAGGCGTGCATTATTCGAAAACATCCGATGAGATTGGTGTCGATCACATCGATCCAGGTTTGTTCGTTGTGATCCGCTACATTCTGGGATGTGCTGATGCCTGCCGAATTGACCACAATATCGATAGGGCCAAGATTGGCTTCAGTCTCGCCGATAAACCGCATTACGTTGGCACTATCGCGCACATCCAGCGATCCTGCATAAACCGATGCGCCGATGTCGGCCAATTGCTGCTCGGGCTCAGCAGCTACCGTTCTGGCGCCCAAAGCGACTGCCGCACCCTGGCGTGCAAGGCTTAACGCACTGGCAAGGCCAATACCGGAAAAACCGCCGGTGACAACTGCCACCCTTCCCTTGAGGTGCTGTAATTCGTCTGGCATGGCCTTATCCTGTAGCGTGATCCAATGCCTGCATGATATCCGCCGAGAGATCTTCGACATTTTCCAGACTTGCCAAACGTTGCTTTATCACCAACTGGGTCGGGTTTTCGACCCGGGCATAAACATAACCCGGCATCTCGCCGGCAAAACGCTGCTGACCTTGGGCTATAGAGTCAAAAGAGTAGGTGGCATTTAGGTACACCGGCGGGTTCAACGAACCATGGTGACTTGCCGGATCGTACCCTTCATGTATCGCACGCATGCTGAAGCTGGCCGGATGGCCTGGACTGGGTTTTTTCATCGGCAAAGATTACTGTTCTAAAGGATGGAACTATGGCATAAACCGCTGCTGGCGCCTAACCGCAGGTCGATGCCCACTGCGGGTACGACACTACAAAACACCGACTGGTGCCAGCTTAGCGAGACCCCAGTCGCTCGCCGGCCCAGCGATGAAAAGCGGCGGTAGCACTATCCATTACCGGTGTCAGTACGCCGCCGTCAAAACCTGGAGAGGCCCGCCCAGCCTGCATTCCCATCACCACGTCAATATCCTCAGCGAATACCTCGCGCCAGAAGGTGTGCTGCGCTTTGCGCAATTGGGTAAAACGGGATGAAAGCACTTGGTCACCAACGCAGTACAGTCGGGTTTCCTCAAGCGTCCGGTTGTAGGCCAGTGGAATAACCACCATAACAAAAAGGTGGTCTGCCTGTAATCCCAGCAAGGTATTGGGGAACAAAGCTGGGTATTCCGCTTCCTGGTATGCGTCTTTGGGCCAGGCAGGAAAAACTGGCAGGTGGCCATCCGCGCCGGCGCCCAAGGTATAGCAATGCGACAACTGGCCGGCAAAATCCTCGGTAAGATAAATCTCATGGTCAGCCAGTGGCGAAACCTTATTAAGCGCAGGATGAACCGTCGGCAGGTGATAAGCCTCCAGGTAATTCTCAACAGCAAGTTTCCAGTTAGCCGAAAGCTCGAGCTCGATGCGGGAATGTGAATCACCCAAGCGTAGTAGTGACGGCCCCTCACTTCCCCAGTAAGGCGCCCAACGTTGGGCTAATGGAAAGATGAACTCAGAAAAAGGCGGCGCATCCCCGGAGAGGTTGATAAAAACCAGATCGTGCCATTGCGCACTGGCGACCTCGACCAGACCAAACTTTGAGCGATCCAGTGATTCGATCTGGTTGATACCGGGGCCACCGATGTTCGGCGTACGTGTCAGTTTTCCTTCAAGCGTATAGGTCCACGAGTGATACGGGCAGCGCAGCGACTGTTTGACCGTACCGGGAGCGCTGATCAGCACATGGCCGCGGTGACGGCAGACATTGTGAAAGACCCGTAGTACCTGGTCACTACCACGAACCAACAAAAGCGGCAGTTCCATGAACTCAATCGGGAAGACATCGCCCGGGTTAGGTGCATTACTGGCAAAGCCGATACAGGTCCACATCGGCGCGAAAATCTTTTCGCGTTCAGCGAGAAAATCCTCGCGGTTACTGTAGTAGCGATTGGGTAAGCCGGTCGCCACAGCGGCAGGGTCGCTGTCTGTCATGGTTTTAATTATCTCATCATCTGAGCAAAGTTTCGTACCGAATTTTTGCTCTGCGGGTCTAAATCTGACTGACGAGACTACCGGTCGACGTTTCTGCTGCGATAGCGAAATTTGGATTTTCGAACATCGACCCTGTTTTCGAAGCACAGGACAGCAATGGCGCATCGAAGCAAGACTTTGTCGCCAACCCACATTTGTAATACACAGGTTAACGGGCATCATTCGGGCTTGTATTTAATACGGGAGGTTGCATGGGCTTAACAAATAACACCAATCTGGTGCAGGCCTTCGTCCGTGATGGCTTTATCGGGGGGTTACCCGTGCTTTCAGCGCATGCGGCGGCTCGCCATCGACACATGTTGGAAGACGCAGAGGCGCAAGTCGGCCCATTGCACTACCATAGTAAAGTGCATACGGTTCTTCGCTCTCCCTATGAGCTTGCGACACACCCTACCCTGGTCGATCTTATTGAGGAGATTCTTGGCCCTGACATACTGCTGTATAACGTGACCTACGTTATCAAGGAACCCACGACACCGGCTTTTGTAAGCTGGCACCAGGATCTGGCTTACTGGGGTTTTGATGGCGATGAGCAGGTCTCCGCCTGGCTGGCGCTCTCGGTGGCATCTGCCCAAAGTGGTTGTATGCAGATGATTCCGGGAAGTCATGCGCGGGGTATCTGTGACCAGAAAACGGGTAATGACCCTGACAATGTATTACTGCAATCGCAGACAATAGAAAATGTCCGTGAAGAAGATGCAGTGCTTTGCCCATTAAAACCTGGAGAGGCCTCACTGCACCACGGTTGGACTATTCATGCCTCGAGTCCCAACACCAGTGATGATCGACGTATTGGCCTTAACATCCAGTACATCAATCCTCGCATGCGCCAGAAAAAATCCGACTCCGATTCGGCAATGCTGATCCGCGGGGAAGATCGGTATGGCCATTATGAGACCGACCAGCCTGCTACCGAATGGCTGCCACAAGACGCGGCCGCACGGATACAGGAGTCAACCCACAAATATCACGCCATCTCAGGGAGGCCTAACGATTCCTGACTCCAGGGTCAAGAATCAAACAAACTCAGTCTTGGTTTTTGCGGTTGTAGTCATCCTCGAGGCGCTCAATATCATCCTCGCCTAGATAATCGCCCGACTGCACTTCGATAATCTCAAGCGGCCTTTCTTTCGGATTCGCCAGGCGGTGTATGGTGCCAGGCGGTATATAAGTCGACTGGTTCTCCTCCAGTATGAAGATTTCCTCCCCAACGGTTACCTGCGCCTGGCCACGCACCACGACCCAATGCTCTGCCCGGTGTTGATGGCGCTGCAAAGAAAGTTTCTTACCTGGGTCCACCACAATACGTTTAACCTGAAAGCGCGGACCTTGGTCGATAGCTTCAAAACTGCCCCAGGGCCGATAGACTCGGCGGTGATGCTGCACCTCAGGGCGGCCCTGCGTAGTTAGGCCTCTTACCAACTGTTTGAGTTCACCGCTGTGATCGCGCTTTGCGACCAGTAGGGCATCCGGCGTATCCACAATGACCAGGTTGTTCACACCGATCGTGGCAACCAGGCCACGCTCGGAGATCACCAGGCTGTCATCGGTATCGTTCAGGATGACATCGCCCTGACTAGCATTGTTGCGCTCATCTTTTTCAAGAGACTCCCACAAGGAAGCCCATGAGCCAATATCGCCCCAGCCCGCATTCAGTAGCACCATCATCGTGCGCGATGCCTTTTCCATGACGGCATAATCGATAGAATTCGCTGGGGCCGACTCAAAACTACTCTTCTCCAGGTGCAAAAAACACCCATCCGACTGCGCGTCGGATACCGCCGTGCTACAGGGAGCCAGCATGTCTGGTGCGTGCTCGGCAAAGGCCTCAAGCATCGTCGATGCCTTAAAAACAAACATCCCACCATTCCAGAAATACCCGCCATGATCCAGGTAGGCCTGTGCAGTGATGGCATCAGGCTTTTCAACAAACTCATCGATCTGCCCCGCCCCTTTTTCGAGTTCGCCTTTAAGACGGATATAGCCATAACCGGTATGAGCACTTTGCGGTGTAATGCCAAATGTCACAAGATGGCCCTCACTCGCCAGCGCCACAGCCTGGTCCAGCGCTGTCTTAAATGCATCGTTATCTGCAATAACATGGTCTGCGGGAAACACGGTCATCACATCATCATTGTGCTGTGCTTCAACCAGCTTAGCTGCCACGGCAATAGCTGGCGCCGTGCCCCGGGCAACGGGCTCAAGGATGATGCTCGAGGGTGAAATGCCCACCTCGTCCAGTTGGCCTGCCACCATGAAGCGGTGATCCTCGTTACACAATACCAGTGGCGGGTTGGCATAGCCGGCATCTTTCAGGCGCAATGCGGTCTGCTGGATCAGCGTTGTACTGCCAGTCAGCGCATGAAACTGCTTGGGATGAAGTGAACGTGATAGCGGCCACAGGCGTGTGCCGGCGCCACCAGAGAGAATAACCGGAATCATTTCAACGTAAGGGCCATTAACATTCGGGTGATAATACGCTTGATCTATAAAGGCATTATACCTGGGGCCTATTGTTCACCAAGATCAAGACAAAAGACTATTACCTCAAGCGGGCTCCCTTTCACGTCGTCTTGGCAGTACCCATGTATGCTTTCAAATTGCTAATTAATTTTCCTATACGACAACCAGTCGAACCTCGAGGTTATTAAAGAACCATGATTAAACTGACTTACCTTCTTGGCGGGGTCTCCCTTGGGATCATTGTTTTTCAAAGTGCCGTGGTTGCCCCGTTGGTGTTTGCGCAGCTGAAGAACGGTGCCAGTGGTCCTTTTCTGCGTGCCCTGTTCCCACGCTTCTTTCTAATTCTTGCCGGATTGGGTCTCGCAATGGGTATCACCAGCCAACTGGCTGGCTTCACGGCAGGCGCCATACTCGGAGGACTCGCCCTGGGATTTGCGCTACTGGCTTACGCGTTGATCCCAGCCACCAATCGGGCGCGGGACGAGGCAAAAGCGGCCACTTTTAAACGGCTGCATCTGGCAAGCGTACTGTTGACGCTTGCGGTCGGTGTGGTCGATGGTGTTACGCTTTTTATTTAACCCACCCGGTCAGGATCAAACCGAATAATCAATTTCTCAGTCACACGAACTGATGTACTCCCGGTCAATCCAGAAAGCATTAAAGATTAAACTGCCATACGAAAGCGTTATAACCCTAAATGGCCTAATTTTAGAAAATTTACAAACTTTCCTCAACACAACGTGTCTCTAAAAATTGAACCAATAATAATTGAGATTGTACAAGTATCAAAACAAGGCGTTAAACTTGTTCGAATCACCAAAATATATTAGGTATTATCCTGTTTTAAGTATTATTAAATTTAAAATAGTAAAAAAAAATGTTTAGATTCTTCACAAGCAAAAAATGGTTTCTCTGGGCCTATCTTGGTTCGACAGTAATCTTAACGTCGTTATGGTTATCAGTACAAATTGATGTAAAGATCAATGAATGGTTTGGCGTCTTCTACGATATGATTCAAAAAGCATTAGGAACGCCAAATGCAATTACAATGACAGAATATTTAGAAGGACTATATACCTTTGGTAAACTTGCCGCCTTATCGATTGTATTAGGACTCGCTACTGCATTTCTTACATCACACTTTTTGTTTAGATGGCGTACATCAATGGTTGAGTATTATCATAGCGTATATGATAAAGCACGCACTATTGAAGGTGCATCACAACGTGTTCAAGAAGACACGATCAGGTTTTCACGAATCATGGAGAGCTTGGGAACAGCTTTCATCGAATCAGTGATGGTATTAGTTGAGTACTTTCCATTATTGATGGGCCTATCAGTAGGTATTCCTATTATGTGGTTTGGTGATTGGTCATATGGATTGGTTTCTGGTGCCCTTATTTGGGCTGTGGGTGGTACAGTTTTAATGATTGCACTAGCTTGGATATTAAGACTTGTAGGCATTGAATATGATTTACAAAAGAGGGAAGCTAGGTATCGAAAAATACTTGTTATAGCAGAAGACGATGGAAGCATAAGGCCAAAATCATTCGAAGAGCTATTTGATGGAGTAAGAACAATTCATTACAAAAGTTATCTGTTTTATTTGTATTTTAATATTGGAAGACTTGCGTACTTGCAAGCCAATGTTTTAGTCGGATATATTTTCCTAGCACCTGCAATAGTTGCTGGAGTAATGACACTTGGAGTAATGCAACAAGTACTAAGAGCATTTAGTAGAGTAGAAGGGTCACTTCAATATTTGTTTAATGCATGGCCAACGATTATTGAATTAGCTAGTGTTTATAAACGTCTAAGAGAGTTTGAACGACAAATTGATTCAATGACTGAATCGGAAATAAAAGCGTAATTAAATCAAAGATTGCCCCATTTTAAGCTCTCGTCCTGACTGCAGTTTTAATGCTGGAGCAGTCTCTGGAAGAAGCATAATAACTGTTGAGCCCATATTAAACCGACCTAGCTCGTCACCTTTAAATAATTCAAACTCTTTTTCTGTGTAATCATAAACCTTAACCTCTTTTCCATATGGAGGTGTCACTTGTCCCTGCCATGAAGTCTCGATAGAACCAACAAAAATTGCTCCAACCAGGACACAAGCCACTCTTCCATAAACAGTATCAAATAGACAAACTAAGCGCTCGTTTCGAGCAAAAACTCCATTGACTTTATTTACCGTTTTGCGATTCACTGAGAATAGATCTCCAGGAATATATCGCATCGAAACCAACTTACCATCTAGTGGCATATGGATACGGTGGTAATCTTTAGGCGCGAGATAGAAAGTAGCAAAGTGTCCATTTTCTATTTTTTCTAAGTATTCTCCGCCCAAAAGTTGCGATAAAAAGAAATGACGGCCTTTGGCTTGCAAGATTTGAGAGTCTTTTATTTGCCCTGCTTGTGATACGACACCATCTACAGGTGAAATAATTGGTGATTCTGAGATAGGCCTAGCCTGAGGTTTTAAAGCTCGTGTAAAGAAATCGTTAAAATGAGCATAATCAGAGATACCATCTCTTTCAGCTTCAACTAAATTGACTTGATATTTATTCACAAACCAACGCGTGAAGGTGTCTTTAATCCATACATTTTCGATTCGTGCAAAACGAAACATCAGCTTCGATAACAAATGCTGAGGCAATAAATACTGAAGAAAGGTCATTAAGCAAGCCTTTCCAAAATAAAGTCAATTGCAGCTTTGTGGCTCATCAGAGAAACTGGCCGCGTTTTGCAATAAATCATAGAAACGACCATACCACTCGTTAAGCGCGACTGTCATTTGTACCTGCGGCCAAAGGGACGATATCAGTAGTGCCCCGCCACCATAGGCCCATAGCGCCCACTCCCGGGCTTTGTAAAACGCCTTGATCATTTATTCAGTTCTCCAGCCCAGTTTTCTTTAGATGCCAGTTATTAGGGGGGCTACAGCACCCCTGCTCTTTGTTCATGTGACGAGAGATTGAACCTCGTGGGTGCTCGGGACGCCAAGCCACGACCTTTTTACCATACAGGGCTGGTCTTTATGATTAAATTTAATTTAGACTTTTCCCCTGAAGTTTTATTCGGTCGTTACCGGGTATGCGGGGCACCCCAGTAAAGAGGCTTTGCGCCATGATCATCAACTAAACACTGTGTCTGAATACGATTACATCATCATCGGCGCCGGATCGGCCGGCTGCGTCCTGGCCAACCGGCTAAGCGAAGACCCGGGTAACCAGGTACTGATCCTCGAAGCCGGGCCCATGGACCATAAACTGATGGTGCATATCCCGGCTGGGGTCTATCACGCATACAAGGATCCCAGCATTAACTGGAACTACCAGAGCGAGCCCGAGCCCGAGTGCGATGGCCGGCGGATCGATTTGCCGCGCGGCAAAGTGATCGGCGGCTCATCTTCGATCAACTCGATGGTCTACATGCGCGGCCACCCGATGGATTATGACCGCTGGGCGGATAAATTCGGACTGGCCGAATGGACCTTTGCGCAATGTCTGCCTTACTTCAAGCGCTGTGAATCCTCAGATCGGGGCCAGAGTATCTGGCGCGGTGGCAATGGCCCGCTCGGGGTAACCCAAGGCACCTTGGAGAACCCACTTTTCGATGCACTTTACCAGGCAGGTGAACAATCCGGTCAGGGCAACTCAGACGACCTGAACGGATTTAAACCCGAAGGCATCGCCCGTCTTGACAGTACTACCCGCAACGGCCGGCGCTGTAGTGCCGCAGTTGCCCATCTAAAACCCGCATTAAAAAGAGCCAACCTGACATTAACGACAAAGGCTCTGACTCGGCGGATCATTATTGAAGGCGGCCGCGCAAGCGGCATCGTGTATGAAAAAGACGGCCAGGTGAGCCAAGCCCATGCATCGCGTGCGGTCCTCGTCTGCTGCGGCGCCATTAAGAGTCCGCAACTGCTGATGCTCTCAGGAATTGGCCCAGCCGATTATCTAAAATCAATGAACATCACGCCGCTTGTGAATCTCGGTGGTGTCGGACAGAACCTGCAGGACCACCTCAGTATTATCAGCGCCTTTTACTGCAAGAAAGCAGTGACTTTGCATACCCTGGCCCGACCCCTGACTAAGCTCAGTACCGGGCTCAAGTGGCTGACTTCACGCTCAGGTGTCGGTGCATCGAATATCTGGGAGATGGGCGGCTTTGTCTATGGCAACACGGATGCAGCCCATCCCAATCTGCAATACCATTTCGCGCCGGTATACAGCCAGTGGCAAGGACGACGCATTCAACTCAAACAAGGCTACGTACTGGATTGTGATCAGTTGCGTCCTAAGAGCCGTGGCGAAGTCAAACTGCGCTCCACGGACCCTCATGACCGTCCAGCGGCGCACTTTAATTATCTGAGCCATCCGGATGATGCACGAGAGTTGGTAGAGGCTTTGCAAGTCATGCAAGACCTACTGACACAGCCCGCGTTTGATGAATTTCGGGGCGATCGCATCGAGCCTGCACCGAACCTCAACTCAGACAATGAGCTTAAAGCCTGGGTACGCGCCTACGCCACAACAGACTATCACCCCTGTGGCACCTGCCGCATGGGCAACGATGACATGGCAGTCGTCGACGCGCAGATGCAAGTGCACGGAATAGATAATCTACGGGTAATCGACGCCTCAGTAATGCCGGATATTGTGAGCGGCAATCTCAACGCTCCAACCCAGATGATCGCCGAACGTGCAACCGATTATCTGCTAAAAAAACCGCAACTACTCTCAGAACAGGCGCCGTTTCATTTCCAGAAGTAGTGCCAGATGTAGTGCTAGAAGTAGTGCTAGAAGTACTCACCCAAAAGAGTGGTCACTTATACGACTCGTTTGCGAAATTGTGAATCCAGCCAAACCACCATGCCACCGGCGGCAATCAGCAATATCCCGATCAGCGCCATGGTGTTGGGGAACTCACTGAATACCAGGTAACCCCACAGCAGTACCAAAGGCAAATTGCTGTATTCAAAGGGCGCAAGAAGGGAAGCCGGCGCGCTGCGATAAGCTGCCGAGATTGACAAAGCCGTAATCGCCGACAGTACCCCAATCGCGCCAAAATAGATCATGTCGGACGATGTCGGCCAGTGCCAGGCACGCAATATAAACTCAATACCTGGGTCGGCATGCCCGGCAAACTGTCCACTACCGACGACCAGCCCCATTAATGTGCTCACCAGAAGAAACGAGCCCTGGGCTGTAACCGCGAGCAGCGAGGCGCTCTCGGTTTTACCAATATAGCGTGTCATCGTGATAAACCCCGCGTAACAAAAGGCAGCAGCCAACGGCCACAGGTACGCCACCTCGATATGCCCTGAAAATGGCTGCGCTACAAGAACCATGCCTACCAGCCCCATCAATACCGCTACCCAGCGAAACGGCCCGAACCGTTCTTTGAGAATCCAAAAAGAAAATATCGTGATGATGACGGGGGAAAAAAACACCACAGCAGAAGCCTGGGCAAGAGGCAAACTGGCAAGACCTGTGAAATATGTCATGTTGGCCATGACCAGCAACAATCCACGAAAGATATGTGCGCCAGGGTGACGGGTATGCATCGCCATGATCCCATGGCGAAACAAGACAGGCAGTAAGAACGCCAGGCTAATAGCGGCGCGGATGAATACCAACTGGTGCAGCGCATAACCGCCGCTCAACATTTTGATCATGGTATCCATGATCGAGATGCAAAACATGGCAAGCAGCAAATTAGTGACTGCTTTTAAATGCATAAATCCTCATCTTTGCGATCATCGTAACCCGTAATGCTGGTTCAGCCCCCAAAGGTATACAAGGATCGCATGGTACAGCAGAAACTTCCCACCAAAGGCATGAGTATGGCCCCGCTACTTTCTTAACATCGGAGATGCCGTGTTAACACCATGGCCTTACAATCTATGGGTGTACGACCCCAAAGGGATTCAACAAAAACCCAAGCGACCATGAATATTCTTTTTATCATGTGTGATCAATTGCGGGCAGATTACCTGTCGTGCTTTGGTCACCCGTACCTGAATACCCCCCACATCGATGCCCTAGCAGGCCGTGGGGTGCGATTTTCTAATGCCTTCTGCCAGGCGCCGCTATGCGGGCCATCGCGGGCGAGTTTCTACACCGGTCGTTATGTAGCCTCCCACGGCGTTATGGCCAACCAGGATCCTCTGAAACTTGGTGAATTGACCTTGGGCGACTACCTTGGCAATGCCGGCATGGAGGCCGTGGTGGTTGGCAAATCCGAGGGGCATTTCAATGCACGGGCTGTATCACGCTTCAATGTATCCCCTGGCTCCGCTCAGGAGCAACGCCTTAGCAACAACGGGTTTTTGCCATACGAGCTTTTTGCTGGGCTCTACCCAGACCCGATTCTGCCGGCCGATCTTGGCTACAGCGACTATCTGCGCAGTCATGGGCTTGCTGGAGACAACCCCTGGGAGACATGGGCCAATAGCGCGATCGATAATGATGGCAAGATCGTCAGCGGCTGGCAGATGCGAAACGCCGCCCTGGCGGCCCGGGTACCTGAAGAACATTCAGAAACCGCTTTCACCACGGATCGGGCACTTGATTTCATCGATGGCCTGTCAGGCGCTGACAAATGGTGTCTGCACCTTAGCTACATAAAGCCACATTGGCCTTACCTGGCTCCGGCGCCTTACCACGATTGCTTTGGCCCTGAACAGGTGATGAGTGCCGTTCGCTGCGAGTCAGAAAAACATGACCCCCACCCGGTCTACCAGGCCTTCATGGCGCAGGATTACAGCAAGAACTTCTCGCGCGATGAAGTCCGCCAGACTGTGATTCCTACTTACATGGGCCTCATCCAGCAACTGGATAACCATATTGGCCGGGTGCTGGCCAAACTGGACGAAAAAGGCTTAAGGGAAAATACCCTGGTAGTGCTGACCAGTGACCATGGCGATTACCTGGGGGACCACTGGCTGGGAGAAAAAGACCTACACCATGATCCTTCCATTCGTATCCCGCTCATCATTAGTGACCCATCAGATGCTGCCGATAGCACACGAGGTAGCAGCAGTGACGCTCTGGTAGAAGCCATTGACCTGGTACCGACCTTGACTGAGTACGCAGGAGCCAAAGTCTGCAGCGAACGTATGGAGGGTCGCTCTCTGACACCTTTGATGCAAGCTGGGTTACCCAGCGGGTCTTGGCGTGATTACATTATCAGTGAGATCGATTACAGTGATCGCGGTCCACGCATATTGTTAAACTTGCATCCCTATGACTGTCGGGCCCGGGTGATCAGAACACGCCAATGGAAATACGTGCTGCACGAGAAATTCCGTCCTCAACTTTACAACCTATTGGATGACCCCAATGAATTTAAAGACCTTGGTGATGACCCAAGCTGTGCTGAGGTTCGCGCCGATCTGCATGAGGCCCTTTTTGCCTGGCACCGCAGCCTCAAGGCCCGTACCGAGGCACCAGAAAACGAGTTATTAACTATGGGGCCTGAACACGACGAAGTTGACTTTGGTATCCTGATCGGACACTGGTAAGCGCAAGAGTTAAACCTACGATCACATACCCGAGATCAGTGGGACAGGGTTACCAGAAATTGGTACGCATCGTCATACGGCGCACGCGACCAACCACCGAAACCACCGAAACCACCGAAACATATTAACTTTTATTTATCACTTGGTAAGTCTTATGAAAAACCTGGTCATCGTCGGTAGTGGACATGCAGCAGTACAATGTGCTGCCAGTCTGCGTGATAACAACGATTCGTCCTCTATTACCCTTATCAGCAGCGATAACGATGCGCCGTATCACCGGCCACCGATATCGAAAAAATACCCCATTACTGGTGTTCCGGATGACTTTTCTTTATTACGACCAGCAGAATTTTTCAAAGAAAAAAACATAAACCTTCATACAGGTACAACGGTTGCTCGAATCAACATAGAAGAACGCTACGTGGTGGCTGAGGATGGGACTCAATGGGGCTTCGACAACCTTGTCCTTGCCACCGGCTCCGCGCCCCGTCCATTGGATATACCCGGCATAGAGCATGCACTCACCTTATATTCTCTGAGCGATGCACGAGCGGTAGCCGAACAAATTTTAAATGCTAAATCGGCTGTGGTGATTGGAGCAGGCTTCATCGGTCTCGAAATTGCTGCGACATTAAACTCTGCCAGGATCACCACGACAGTGATCGAATCGGCACCAAGAATCTTGGCCAGATCACTAACAGCGTCGCTAGCCGATCAGGTTCACGTACTCCATGAAACTGCCGGGCTGCGTATTTTATGCGACTCCGTCGTGGAGCAAATCTCCTCGGACGGGGTGATGACCAACGATGGGTTTCTTCAGGCGGATCTGGTTTTCTGTGGGACCGGCAGTGCTCCTAGAACTGAACTCGCAACCAAAGCCGGTCTCACCGTCACCGATGGCATTGAAGTCGATCGTTATCTTGAGACTAGTGTCCCCGGTGTATATGCGATCGGCGATATTGCATCTTTCGAAAAAGAAGATGGCACCCGTCAACGTTATGAATCAGTGCAAAATGCCAATGACCAGGCTCGTACACTAGCCAAGACATTATCCGGCAATAGAACAGCTTATGATGCGTTTCCCTGGTTTTGGTCTGATCAGGGAAATCTTAAGCTACAGATGGCGGGCGTTTCACAGAGCTCGACCGAAACTGTGATTATTGAGGGTGACCAACCACCGCGAATGGCTGCATTCTGCTTTAAAGAAGGTGTCCTGTGTGCTGTAGAAACCATTAACTGGCCCGCTTATCATGCGCTTTCCCGTAAAGCGTTGTCAGACGGTCGCGTTATCACCCATGACCAGTTAGGAAGGGTAGAATTCAATCTGAAATCGGCACTAAAGTAAGGCAAGTTTGAACAATTTGTCATTCACTATTAGGTATTCAGTAATACCGCCTGATGATCTGCGCAACCGTGGTGCTCACTGTTGCCTCCCTTTCCATCTTTACATCTGTCGGAGTACAGTGAAATCTTTGCACAACGAACATCTAACCTAAAAAAACGGCTGACCGA
>CAUZJT010000004.1:0-80039 GCA_963580215.1 Gammaproteobacteria bacterium | reverse complement strand
ATCGGAGCTTCCGAGCGAGTGCTCGAGCTCTGACATACTCATGGGCCGACCCTTGCTTAGAATCACCTCAAGGATCTTCCGACGTAACCGTGCTATATTTTTCTCATCTGTCATATCTTTTCTCTTTGTTGGGCCCTATAAACCTTCGGTCGAACATGCCGCTTGAAGCCTGGCGTATTTCGATATCCCAAAGACCCAAATGATGTTTTGTAATTTAAAGCCTGTAGGTGAGACGATATTCAAGGTTGATGTTGACACGACCAAAGATGCCATCCTGGTGATCCATGTGTTAACTAAAGATGCTCACACGTCCCTAGATAACGTCGTGCCTGATGATCTGGCTCCTGCCACGTAATCTGCCACCTACTTGATGTAGAATTAGCGGCCCTACGGGGTCGCTTTTTATCACCAGATTTAAAATGTTTTGTACAAATGGTGAATAAAGTGATGGATAAATCAAGTCGGGGCGCCTTTATCCTACTATAGTAGTCTTTTGACAATGCCGAGGTGGCGAAATTGGTAGACGCGCTAGCTTCAGGTGCTAGTGGGGGTAACCCCGTGGAGGTTCAAGTCCTCTCCTCGGTACCAGTCGGGTGTCGCAAGCACTACATATAAAGTGTTTCTGAGCACCCTTTGAAAATACAACCTAAAAACCCGACCACTTAACTGGTCCCACCCTCCACAGAACCTCGCCAGACAGTTCAAGCTCGATTCTCCTTGGATCGTGGCCGGTTGCCAGTTGGTCGGCATCCTAAAAGTGAGTGTTCAGCTTTGTGGAAAAGGATGACGCAAAATTATCGTGTCGTCCCGATCTGGACCGGTTGACACAATATCCACCGGCACGCCCAGTAACTCCTCTAGTCGGTTCAGGTAGGCGCGGGCAAGGGGCGGCAACTCGTCAATAACCCGAATGGATGCAGTGCACTCATTCCAGCCCGGGACTATCTCGTAAATCGGTTCACAATCCGCAAGGGTAGTTGCTCCCGACGGAGGCCTGTCTAGCACCTGCCCATTAATACGGTACCCAGTACATATCGCTAACTCCGAAAGACCGTCAAGAACATCCAGTTTGGTGACACACAACGAACTGACACTGTTCAACCAGCAGGCGCGACGTGCGGATACCGCATCAAACCAACCACAGCGCCGCGGCCGGCCTGTCGTTGCACCGAACTCGTGCCCCTTTTTTGCCAGATGGGCTCCAACCGAGTCAAACAATTCGGTTGGGAACGGCCCGCCGCCAACCCTTGTCACATAGGCCTTAATGACTCCGACTACGGTTGACAGTTCAAGTGGGCCTATGCCACTTCCTGAGGCAGCCGCACCCGCAGTCGTATTAGAGGATGTAACGAAAGGATAGGTGCCGTGATCAATGTCCAGCAGTGTTCCCTGAGCACCCTCAAAAAGAACATTTGCACTCGATTTACATAGGTCCTCAAGTTCTTGCGATACATCTCCTACTAACGGCCCCAAGGTCTCATTCCAGGAACGACAGGCCGAAACGCTGAGCGCCACGTCGACCGGCTTAGCGGCAAAACGTTCGGTCAGTAGGAAATTATGATAATCGACCAATTCTTCAACGCGACCCACGCAACTGTCTGGCTCGAGCAACTCGCCGAACCGAATTGCGCGCCGTGCTGCTTTATCTTCGTATGCAGGCCCGATGCCACGTCCAGTAGTACCGATCGCTTTACTGCCCTTCCTTTTTTCACGAGCCTGATCTAACGCGACGTGACTGGGAAGGATGACCGGGCAGGCGGCGCTAATCATCAACCGAGTCCATGCGTCTATGCCCGCACCTTCAAGAGTATCCAGTTCGGCAATTAGTGCGTCGGGCGCAACTACCACACCGTTGCCGATCAGACAACGGACCTGGGGTCTCAAAACGCCAGAGGGAACCAGGTGAAGCACAGTCTTTTGGCCATCAATAACCAGGGTATGCCCCGCATTATGACCACCCTGAAATCGTACTACAGCCTCGCAGCGTTCGGTCAAAAGATCAACGACCTTGCCTTTGCCTTCGTCTCCCCACTGGATTCCCAGTACAACGACACTGCTTGCCATTTAACGACTTCCTGTTTTGTGTAACTGGTAGGTCTGCGAGTTTTACTGATCTCGACCGAGATCAGTGCACCAGGTACAACAAAATCAAACCACCAACCATTGACGCTGCGCCGCCCACACGAAGCTGGTTATCGGTAATTTCGGCAAGTGCACTAGCCAAACGGCGATACCGGTCTGGGCTGGCAAACGGTACCAAGCCTTCAATAACCAAGACCAAGGCCAACGCGACAAAAAGATCTTGCCAATCCACCTGGACGGGCTATTGGGCCGCCTCAGGCGAGGCCTGTTTAAAGTAACGGAAAAATTCCGAATCAGGCTTAATCACCAGTAAATTATCGGGACTCGAAAAAGTAGTTCGATAGGCATTTAAGCTCCGATACAGGCGGTAAAACTCACGGTCACGATTAAAGGCATCAGCATAAATACCGGTCGCCTCGGCGTCCCCCTGACCCTTAACTTCCTGGGCCCCCTGCTGGGCGTTCGCCAATATAATTGCTCGTTGCCGATCAGCATTTGCCGTAATCCGCTCGGCCGCCTCAGCCCCGCGCGCGCGTAAGTCCTTGGCCACGCGGGAACGTTCAGCCTCCATACGCTGGTAAACCCGTTCACTGATGTCGGGATCAAGATCTACCCGCTTAAGACGCACATCTAGTACTTCTATACCCAGAGAAGTAATTTCTTCGTCGGTCGTTTTGCGAACGAAGTCCATAATCTCAACGCGATCGCCGGAGATAACTTGTTGCACAGAGCGGTTACCAAATTCACGGCGCAGCGCGTCGTTCACTCTCTGAGCCAGGCGATTCCGTGCGTTACTGGCTAAACCACCCAGTGTGGTGTAGTAGGCCGCTGCGTCGGTAATACGCCATTTAACAAAGGAATCCACGACAAGGTTTTTCTTTGCCTGAGTCAGATACAACTCCGGGTCCGAGTCCATAGTTTGGACCCGGGCGTCAAAAAATTTGACGTTATTGATCAGAGGGGTCTTAAAGTGGAACCCAGGCTCATCGGTCGAACGGACAATTTCGCCAAACTGAAAAACAAGCGCCTTTTCCCTTTCGTCGACGTAATACACAGCCGAGGATCCAACTGCAGTCACAATGACCAGCAGAACAATCCAAATCATATTTTTGCCCATCATTGTGTCAGACTCCTTAGGCGACTAGATCGCTCTTGTCGACTGCTATCATTACCTGCCATCGCCCCTGACCCAAATCCGCTCGCAGAATCTGACGTGCCCAGAGTAGACCTTTGCTGACCCCTTTGCCGGATCAGTTGGTCAAGCGGTAAGTACATTACATTGTTTCCCCCGTCTCCCTGATCAATAAGCAGCTTAGTTGAGTTGGCATAAACATCCTGCATCGCATCAAGGTAAAGGCGATCACGCGTGACCTCTGGTGCTTTGGTATATTCGTCAAGTACCTGAAGAAATCGCGAGGCTTCGCCTCTGGCCGCGGCGACCACGGTTGCGCGGTAGGCGGCGGCTTCCTGCCCAAGGCGCGCTGCTGCGCCACGAGCCCTCGGGATAATATCGTTCTCGTAAGCTTCTGCTTCGTTTTTCAGACGCTGTTCATCCTCCCGAGCTTTTACTGCATCATCAAACGCCGCTTTCACCTCCATAGGCGGTTGCGCGTTCTGCATCTCAACTGCCTTGATATTTACGCCCGTGTCGTAGCGATCAAGTATTCGCTGTAGGAGAATTTTTGTCTCCTGCGCGATCTCTGCCCGACCGCCGGTAATCGCGAAGTCCATGGTGTTGCGCCCGACGATCTCGCGCACGGCGCTTTCGGTTGCGCCACGAACGACAAGATCTGGGGATTCAGCCACATTAAACAATAGATCGCGGGGGTCCTTAATGTCGTACTGGACGGCGAAGTGAATATCAATGATGTTTTCATCTGCCGTTAACATCAACGCTTCCCGCGGTACGCCAGCTATCTGGTTGGAGCGGGAACTAGACCGGTAACCCACCTCTACGGTACGGATCTGCTGAACATTGACTAGCTCGACACTTTCAATTGGGTATGGAAAATGCCAGCGCAACCCAGCTTCCTTAATGGTTTTGTAAGCGCCCAACCGCAATTCAACCGCTTGCTCGCCTTGCTCTACCACATAGAACCCGGTAGCAAGCCAAAGCCCGGCAAGAACCGCCAGGATCGGAACGACCGCTTTAGCGCTAAAAGAGGGTCCTTTGCCTCCCCCAGACCGGCGGCCAGATCCTCGACCGCCAAATAGGTTGCTTAATTTCTTCTGCAGGTCGCGGATGACCTCATCCAGGTCTGGCGGGCCTTTCTGGCCGTTACCCTGACCCCAGGGATCGCGATTATCTGATCCCGGCTGATTCCAAGGCATGTGGTTTCCACCTCATAAGTTAAGTAGTAAGTTTTGAAAGATTCAGCCCTGACAGGCTGACATATCCTTATCCAACTGGGAATTTTACCACGGGCTCGGCATGGACAGTACTCTTCACCGCATTGCTGACCCTGCTTTGGTTGAAATGATTGGTTGGCGCGTCGACCCAGTATCGTTGCTCAAACCCAGGTTCGCCTTCGATCTGCCCTATTGTTGCTGAGTCAGTGCTGATCTGTATTTGCCACGTGCCGTTTGAATCAATAGTCTCGGCGATCACTTCCGCCAACGCATAGGCTCGGGCTCTGAGGCGACCCTGGCTTGGCGGTATACGCAGTGTGCGTAAGATACGATTCCGCCCGAGAATACTCGATATACTTTGTAGTAATTGGGTCATCCCTGCGCCGTTTCTAGCACACACACGCACGCTGTTGCGGCCAAAACCATTGCTACTAATAAGGCCCGGATTTCGACCACTGATGTCAATCTTATTTCTTACTGCCAACCGGGGAATATCGGTCGCCCCGATGTCTTCAAGGACCCGTTCGACCTCCGCCTCTTGTTCTCGAGCATCCGGATTTGAATCATCGGACACATGTAACAATAAGTTGGCCGTAGATACCTCCTCAAGGGTAGACATAAAAGCTTCCACCAGCGCATGTGGTAAGCCGGCAATAAATCCAACAGTATCCGAAAGAATAACTGACCCAAAATCAGGTATATCAAGCGCCCGCATAGTGGGATCAAGTGTTGCAAACAGTTGGTTAGCGGTATACGCGTGTTCCCCAACGAGGGTATTGAAAAGAGAAGACTTTCCGGCATTGGTATACCCGACGATTGCTACTGTCGGAATACCTTCCTTGCGTCGGCGCTGCCGCCGCAGATCGCGTTGCGAGGCAACCCGAGTGATTCGTCTTTGCAGATGACGAATACGCATCCCCAACAATCGTCGATCTGATTCAAGTTGCGTCTCTCCGGGGCCTCGCAGGCCGATGCCGCCACGTTGGCGCTCAAGGTGAGTCCATCCACGAACCAGGCGGGTAGACAAATGTTGCAACTGCGCCAGCTCAACCTGTAACTTGCCTTCGGAAGTCCGTGCGCGGATCGCAAATATATCGAGAATTAATCGCGTTCGATCGACAACCCTGCAGCACAGGGTGCGCTCAAGGTTGCGTTCTTGAATGGGTGTAATCGCCTGGTTAACGATAACTAGATCTGCCCCTGAACTTACAACCAAGTCTGCAATCTCATCGGCTTTACCGCGGCCAACAAAAGTTCGCGAATCAGCAGTGCGCCGGGTCGCCCCGATGCGCCCGCTCACCTCGGCTCCTGCAGAAAGCGCCAGGCCTTCTAACTCGTCGAAATCGGCTGCTAGAACACGTCCTGAAAAACTCTGGTGGACGAGAATCGCTCTTTCAGGCAAAGGGCGGGATGAGTCGTTGTGAATCAGAGAGGTCAACCTCGTGTTAACGCCCCGTGAGGCATTGCGATCAAATACCAGGCAACCCTTTCAATGACAGCCGCGACCAGCATCACTAATAGAAACTCTGATCAGTCCTTACCCGCCTCAATATTGCCGCGATTGTCGCCGTCATCATCGTCGCCCTCTTCTTCATTAAATGGGATACGAACGGCTCGAGACGGCACAATTGTCGAAATCGCATGCTTGTAGATCAACTGACTTACACTGTTTCGAAGCAATACAACAAAGGGATCGAATGACTCGACCTGTCCTTGCAATTTAATGCCATTGACCAGATAAATTGAGACAGGAATCCGCTCCTTTCGTAAAGTATTGAGAAACGGGTCCTGAAGGGCTGTGCCCCTTTGCTGGTTCATAAAAGCCTCCTGTCCGACCGCCAAGATAGCCACCATTTGCAACAAATCACTCGTAGGAATGAAGAAAGCTTGGCACCCAAACGGCTCGGCTCTTTGGGTATTGGGCTTAAGGTTTTGCGGCAGCCGTTATGGTAATCGAATATTTTGATTTTATATTTCAGTCTCTTACTAGACTATTGTAATATTATTCTTTAATGTGATAGACAACTCCACAATCTCAATGTAAGGCCCTTAGGCGCGTTTTTCAAGTTTTGTTCCGCCCGCGATCACCCATTTCGCTTCCAGATAACGACACAGGGTCGCCACCAGAGTCGGGCTGGTGCCATCAAACCAGACAGCGCCCGGCTCATTTCTTAACCAGGTTAGCTGCCGTTTGGCTAAGCGCCTGGTCGCCGCGCTAGCACGCTCAACCATGGTTGAATAATCGACCTGTCCCTCGAGGTACTCCCAGACCTGTCGATAGCCCACACCGCGAAGCGCTGGCATTGTCCCTCCTTGCGGCCACTGTTCCCTGAGATTTTCAACCTCCTCAACCAGTCCATCATCAAGCATTCGCTTAAGGCGCTTTGATATCCGCTGATGAAGTAATTGCCGGTCCGGAATGCATATACTGAGGCGAGTGACCTTAACGCCTTTTTGAATCAGCCCGTTCCCCGTTGCCTGAACTGGAACCGCAAGGCCAGTCATGAAGTTGATCTCCAAAGCGCGCGAAATTCGTTGGGCGTCCTGCCGATCAATCCGTTGGGCCGCTCGTGGATCCACTTGTTCAAGCCTTGCGTGCAAAAAAGACCAACCACGTTGTTTGGCCTGCTCAACCAGTCGCGCCCGCAACGCCGGATTGGCGGACGGCAAATCCGATAGACCATGCAAGAGCGCTGAAAAATAGAACATCGTTCCGCCAACGAGCAGTGGAATGCGGCCTTTGTTGAAAGTACTCTCAATCAACTTTCCGGCTTCGAGGCAAAAATCTGCAGCAGAAAATGGTTGCCTAAGGCTTCGGATATCCACTAGACCGTGGGGCACCTCCTCAAGGATTTTGCCGTCTGGCTTTGCAGTTCCGATATCAAGGCCCTGATACACCTGGGCGGAGTCAACACTGATCAGATCAACCGGTAGTCGGGCGGCAAGCTCTATAGCGAGATCAGTTTTGCCCGAGGCTGTGCTTCCGGCAAGAAAGATGAGACCATGATCGGAGTAATCAGTTGAAATCACGCGACCAACTTCTAAAAGCAGAGATTTTTCATGAGCTCGGAATCCGCAGTTTTTGCCCAATTCGCAAAACATCCGACGACAGATTATTCAGCGTACGTATTTTCTCAACTGTGGACCCTACCCTCACAGCAATTAAAGACAGGGAATCGCCCTGGCGCACTTCATACAAACTTCTTTTTTGCCTAACTGGCGGGCAGCGTGGATCCTGATCGCAGTACAGACCCAGGCCCCTGAAAATCACCCCGGCAATGCGCTCCTGATGAAAGGCCGTTGCCAACGCCTTTTCTTCACTCGGGTTAGTGATGAAACCAGTTTCCACGAGGACTGCCGGAATATCTACCGATTTAAGTACTGCAAAACCGGCTTCTTCAACCCGCTTGCTATGCACTCGCCCCGCTTTTTTCAGTTCACCAAGAATTCGGGCTGCCAGGATTTTGCTTTCTTTAATCTTCCAGTCGATACCCATATCCAGGAGTGCTTTTTGCAAAACTGGGTCCTGCTCGCCAATGTCGACACCGCCAGCGAGGTCTGCCGCGTTTTCTCGCTTGGCAAGCCACTTGCCCATCTCGCTGCTGGCGCCTCTTTGGGACAATACATAAACTGAACTGCCTCGCGCACTTCGCCGCCTGGCGGCGTCCGCATGGACTGATATAAAGGCATCCGCCTGACGATTCATCGCCAGGCGGACTCGACCTCGAAGCGTGATGTAATAATCCCCGTCTCGGGTAAGTTGTGCCCGCATTCGTCCATCGTGATTAATTATGCTTTTGAGGCGTCGAGCAATACCCAATGCTACCCTCTTCTCGAGCGTGCCCTTTATTCCGATGGCGCCAGGATCCTCACCCCCGTGACCTGGGTCAATAATCACCAGATAATCATCTTCGCGCGTCGTTAACTCAGGCATTGGTTTTACGACACTTTGGTCTACTTCAAAAAGATCCACAACTAATCGGTATGGATAGGATGAGTTGGGTTCCAGTACAAAGACCTGATACTTCACTGACCTTTTCAGATCTAGAACCACCCGCAACACACCAGATTGAGGCTGGCCCGTGCGCACATCGGTTACTGGACTGGTGTCTCCTTGTGGTTCAGGTAATCCGCCTTCCAGGACAGTGTTGTCGATATCAATGACGAAGCGATCAGGACTGGTTAACAAAAAGGCCTGAAAGGTGGCAGCTTCCGAGATATCAAACACCATGCGGGTTTTCTCAGGACCATGCCAAAACCGTCCTCCGGTAATCTTGGTTTCCCCTAACCCCACGGCAGTAACGCCCAAGGCTACCATCAGCAGCGCACATTGCTTGATGTTCAAGAACTGACGAATGCCTCCAAAGCGGCTACGGTATGCGGGCCATCCAAGAGCACGGCCCGACCCGATTTCGGGCAGCTGATCTGGACTCGCCATTGAGGCTTTGGCAATTTCCCAAATCCTCTTTCCGGCCATTCAATCAGCAATATGCTCTCGCCATCTTGCCAGTCCCGAATTCCCAGGCTCTCTACTTCCTCTGGATCACCCAGCCGATAAAGGTCAAGGTGATATACCTTGCATTGGGGCACCTGGTACTCTTCAACCAGAGTGTATGTCGGGCTAACAACCCAATCCGGGCAATCCAGCCCTTCTAATACACCACGCGCAAATGTAGTCTTGCCGCTGCCTAGATCTCCTTCCAGGTAGACGATGCTCCCTGGGGTGAGTCCGCACCCGAGGCAACTACCCAATGCAAGCATCTGCTTCTCGTCAGAGACCGTGGTGCGATACTTCATCAGCTTTGTCTGGACAATTACGTAATAGCCGCAGGTACGGCATCAGGTCACCAGCTATCAGCCCAACGGGCCCGCCTGCTGGCGCGGCAAGATCGGCAGCTGCCGAATGGATCCATGTCCCCGCTCCGGCAGCCTGCAAGGGAGATAATCCCTGTGCACGCAGACTCCCAATCACTCCGCTCAACAGATCCCCCATTCCGGCACTCGCCATTCCCGGGTTTCCCCGATCGCAAAGAAATAAATCGTCCTCATCAGAGCACACCAATGTCCCAGAGCCTTTGAGTACACACACTGCATCTAATTCTTTTGAGATTGCACGAACTGCCTGGGGCCGGTCAACATTCACATCGGATGTTAATTTTCCCAAGAGCCTCGCCGCCTCCGCTGGGTGTGGTGTGACAACGGCTCCTGGAACGGGCTGCCTGTCCGAAGACAGCAGGTTGAGCGCGTCGGCATCGAGCAAACTTGGGTCGACTTTATCCAGTATCAATGCTAGCAGCGCGGCACCCCAGGAATCCCGTCCCAAACCGGGGCCCACCACAATCGCATCCATTTTATCGAGCAAGTCCGTCAGGTCTGCTGGGGCAGATACAGATTGCACCATTAACTCCGGGGAGCCAGCCGCAATCGCCGCCACGCAGGTGGGATGACAAGCAATGGTGACCCGGCCCGCCCCACAGCGCAACGCCGCCGCACCTGCCAGCCATGCAGCCCCCGCCATTCCAGGTCCCCCGCCGACCACCAATAGGTGTCCAGCCTTACCTTTATGAAAACTCGCCTCTCTCAACGGCAGAACCGCTCGAACCCACTGCGAACTAAGGCGAGTCGCGAAATGGGGCTCCATCCGGACGCTCTCGCCCACACCCAGATCGTCGAATAGAATCTCACCGGCACAGTCCGGCCCACGACCAGTAAATAACCCAATTTTAAGGGCGACAAAAGTCGCGGTGACATCCGCTTTGATTAATGAACCAGACGCGGCCCCACTATCGGCCAGAAGTCCAGAGGGAATATCCACAGAAAGGCAAGGTGCATCGACAGAGTTTATCGCTGCGATTATCTTGGTGAAAGGTGCGCGGGGTTCATTGGTGAGCCCTGTTCCGAGCAATGCATCAACGACGACATCAGTATCACTTAGTGCGCCGGCATGGTAAGAAATAAGCTTTGCGCCGGCATTGCAAGCTCCCGTCAGTGCGGACCGGGCGTGGGCGCTACGCGGCTCTGCGTGCTGAATCAGTTGAACCTCGAGTCCGGCTTTTGCTGCCAAAGCACCGATCACATACCCATCTCCTCCGTTGTTGCCAGGGCCACAAGCAATACTGACCCGACGGGCCTTTGGCCACTTTCCGCGCAATATACGGTAGGCATGAAGGCCTGCACGCTGCATTAACGTCGCGGCGGCAGTCCCGGTGCTGAACACTCGTTGTTCTATCCGTCGAACCTGGTCGGCTGTATAGAGTTTTGCGGGCAATGAGTTCATCGGGATATCATAGCCTGATGGAAAGATTATCGGTAAAAGACCTGAATGACCTTAAGAACCAGATTCGTCAATGGTCGATAGAGCTCAATTTTGACGAACTTGGCGTATGTGGCACAGATCTGAGTCAGGCAGGGTCCGCTCTCGATACCTGGCTGACCCGTGGCTGGCATGGCGAGATGGGCTTTATGTCTAGGCATGCAGATAAACGAAGTCAGCCTGAAAAACTTGTTTCGGGAATTTATAGGGTAATCAGTGTGCGGATGAACTATTTTCCCAGCCAAGGAGCACGGCCTGTTGATGTCCTTCAAAATCCATCTCTGGGATATATCGCCCGCTACGCTCTCGGTCGCGACTATCACCGTCTGATTAGGCGAAAACTACAGCAATTGGCCGACCGTATTACAGAATCTATTGGGCCGTTTCGATATCGCGCATTTGCCGATAGCGCCCCTGTGATGGAAAAGCCCCTGGCACAGTCGGCCGGACTTGGCTGGGTTGGCAAACACACCAATTTACTCAACCAACACCAAGGCTCCTGGTTTTTTCTTGGAGAACTGTATACCGACCTGCCACTACCCGTAGACAAGCCAGCAAGCAGTCATTGTGGCTCATGTACTCAGTGCATAGATGCCTGCCCTACCGGAGCGTTGGATCATCCATATCAACTTGATGCGCGACTGTGCATTGCTTACCTTACGATCGAACATAAAACCGCCATTCCCGAAGCGTTACGACCGTTAATAGGTAATCGAATTTTTGGTTGCGACGACTGTCAACTGGTCTGCCCATATAACCGAGATGCCCCCGCTGGCGCGATGGATTTTTCTCCCCGTCATAACTTGGACACAAGTGCTTTACTCGATCTTTTTCAGTGGAGTGAGCTCGACTTTGATCGTTTCACTCAAGGCAGTCCCATCCGGCGACTGGGCTATGAGCGTTGGCTTCGAAATCTCGCAGTCGCCCTTGGAAATGCCCCAGCCAACCAGCAGATCCTGGAAACCTTAAAAAACAGTCACGGCAAAATGTCACCGATGGTGGACGAGCATATTGTATGGGCGATCAAACGCCTCGAGGCCAGTATGGGCCTTAAGGCTTAGGGCTTTTCAGTAAGAAAGAAGTGCTCGCGGTAAAACTTTAATTCTTCAATAGAATCCAGGATATCATCAAGCGCTCGGTGCCCGCCGCTCTTAATAAACGTATCGGCAATATCTGGCCGCCAGCGAACGACCAGTTCCTTAATACTACTGACATCGAGATTCCGGTAGTGCAAGAAAGCCTCGAGACGCGGCATGTATCGATAGAGGAACCGGCGATCCAGACAAATGCTGTTTCCGCATAATGGCGCGCGGTTTCGGGAAATGTGTTCGGCGAGAAATTCAAGCGTCATCGCTTCGGCCCGTTGCACATTGATCTCCGAGCCCCGCACGCGGTCCACAAGCCCAGTTCGGGAATGAGTACGCTGGTTCCAATCGTCCATCCCAGCCAGGACATCAGGGGGTTGATGAATAGCCAGTACCGGGCCCTGTCCCAGCAGATTGAGATCAGCGTCTGTAACAACAGTGGCGATCTCAATAATCTGGTCTGAATCTGGGTCAAGACCTGTCATTTCAAGATCGATCCAGACCAGGTTGGCATGGTCACGAGCCATTCAGAACCTCCTTGGCAACGCTCATTAACTGATTAACGCCAAAGAACCACACGCCTTCAATCAGGCAGCGTCCTCTACCGCTTTCATGCTTAGCCGGATACGACCTTGTTTGTCGACCTCCAAAACTTTGACTTTGACCACGTCGCCTTCGGCCAGTTTATCGCTAACATTGGCTACGCGTTCATCGGAGATCTGTGAGATATGAACTAATCCATCCTTACCGGGAAGAATATTGACGAATGCGCCAAAATCCATCAGGCGCACTACTTTACCCTCGTAGATCGTGCCGGCCTCAACATCGGCCGTGATCTGCTCGATGCGCCTGCGCGCCTCTTCTGCAGCATTAAGATCCGCAGTCGCGATTTTGATCGTGCCATCGTCTTCTATATCGATCGCGGCACCAGTTGCCTCAGAAATGGCGCGAATCGTTACCCCGCCCTTACCAATAACATCTCGAATCTTGTCGGTGGGCACTTTCATGGTGGTAATTCGCGGTGCATATTTGGACATCTCTTCACGCGGTATGCTAATTGCCTTATCCATCTCGCCAAGGATATGTAAACGTCCGCGCTGCGCCTGGGATAATGCCTGCTCCATGATCTCTGGGGTAATGCCCTCAATCTTGATGTCCATCTGCAAGGCGGTTACGCCTTGCCTGGTACCGGCGACCTTGAAGTCCATATCTCCCAGATGATCCTCATCACCGAGAATATCAGTCAAGACTGCGAAACGTTCACCTTGTTTAATTAAGCCCATGGCGACACCCGCTACCGGCGCCTTCAACTTTACGCCCGCATCCATCAAGGACAGGCTGGCGCCACATACCGTTGCCATCGAACTCGAGCCGTTAGATTCTGTGATATCGGACACGATCCGAATCACATAGGGGAAATCCTCCGGGTCAGGTAATACCGCGAGCATTGCACGTTTGGCCAAGCGGCCGTGACCGATCTCCCGCCGTTTTGGGGTTCCTACGCGGCCGGTCTCACCCACACAATACGGTGGGAAGTTGTAGTGCAGCATAAACGTATCGCGGCGTTCACCCTCTAGTGCGTCGATGATCTGCGAATCTCGGTCCGTACCCAGTGTGCTGGTAACAATTGCCTGAGTCTCGCCGCGAGTAAACAATGCTGACCCGTGTGTTCGGGGAAGAAACCCTGTTTCGATTGTTATCGGACGGACCGTTTCACGGTCTCGGCCGTCTATCCGCGGCTGATCATCTAAAATCCGATCGCGAACGGTTGCCTTCTCGAGCGCTTTGACGGCGCCTTTAACTGCTTCTGCCTGCGCATCGTCGGGCTCCCGATCGAGTAATGCCTTTGAAACTTTAGTTCGCACGGAGGCCATAGCTTCCTGACGATCGACTTTGTCTGCTATCTGATACGCCCTTTCAACATCTTCCTTTGCGAGCTCACCGACTTGGTCGATCAGGCTTTGATCCTTTACTGGCGCCTGCCAATCCCAACGCTCGGCACCCACCTCGGCGGCAAGCTGATTAATCGCCACAATAGCTGCCTGAGATTCCTGATGGCCGAACATGACGGCGCCCAGCATCTGTGCCTCGGTTAATTGGTCGGCTTCTGACTCAACCATCAGCACAGCGCTTTGGGTTCCGGCCACAACTAAATTCAGCTTGGATTCCGCCAACTGGGCAGCGCTGGGATTCAATACATAATTGTCATCCACAAAACCGACTCTAGAGGCCGCAATCGGTCCGTTAAATGGCGCCCCAGAGAGAGTCATCGCGGCCGATGCACCTACCATGGCGACAATGTCGGGATCTATCTGTGGGTCCACTGACATCACAGTGGCTACCACCTGGATCTCGTTATTGAATCCGGCAGGAAACAAAGGCCGAATCGGCCGGTCGATCAATCGACAGGTCAGGATGGCTTTTTCCGCGGGTCTACCCTCGCGCTTAAAAAACCCGCCGGGAATCCGACCGGCGGCATAGGTTCTTTCTTCGTAATCTACCGTGAGTGGTAAAAAATCCCGGCCGCTGGACTCACGAGCGGCAACCACCGTAACAAGTACTACGGTTTCCCCCATACTTGCAAACACAGATCCCGTGGCTTGTCGTGCAATGCGTCCTGTTTCCAGTCGCATTTCGTGCTCGCCATATTGGAACGTCTGGACGATTTGTTTCAATTAAAATACTCCTTCATAAGATATCCAACTGCGTCGCCTCAACGTCGCAGCCCAAGCCTGCCGATCAGGGAGCGATAGCGTTCGACGTCACGCCCCTTGAGATAATCAAGCAATTTACGTCTCCGATTCACCATGCGCAAAAGCCCCTGGCGTGAATGATGGTCGTGAATATGTGTTTTGAAATGATCGGTGAGATCAACGATCCGGGCGGTGAGCAGTGCCACCTGGACTTCCGGGGAACCTGTATCTTCCGGAGTCAGGGCGAAGTCGTCCACGACCTGTGCCTTGGTCTGCGCGGCTAATGACATAGTGAAACCTCTTGCATACTGAAAATCCTGATTTAGTTTTAACTGACTGCGGCGGATATCATCGATCTCGCCTCCGCCGAGAAGGCGTCCGTTAGGTCGCTAGTTCTTAAACAACGTCATGCGACTGCACGCCAATGTGTCAATTGGGTGTGCCCGAGAGTAATCTATATCTCCCGGCAGGCTGGCAAGCGGCCGTATTCTACCTTCAAGGTGCCATTTCCTCAACAAATTCAGCCAGTTTTAACCTCACCACCAGATAATCTCTCTGGCGTCACCGTATCCTGACCTGAAACACTGCCGATTCCTAGAAATCCTGCTCCGCTCGAATAAAGGCGCACATTACCCTCCGACGGAAGATTTCGAGCGCGAACCGCCTGCCCGCGACATAGGTAAAACGCCGCATCGACGGATAATTCCACGGCGGGAAGGTGGATAAGACTCTCATCCACCGCGCATAACTTGTGTCGACGTGTCGCTGGGTCGGCAATGGTACCAAGCTCTTCTAAGGTAACTGCGTTTTCCACGCGAAGGCCCGCAACCCCTAGTCGCCTTAGAGCTACAACATGCCCACCAACACTGAGCGCCTCGCCTAAATCGTGGGCCAATGAGCGTACATAGAACCCAGATGTGGAAACCAGTTCCAACTCTACATCCTGCCCATCAAAGCTGAGCACCTCAAGGGATTTAACGACAACTTCACGACCCTCGCGCTCGATCTCTTTACCCTGGCGTGCGAGCTTATACAACGGCTGACCATTGACCTTAATGGCAGAAAACATGGGCGGAATCTGGATATAGCAACCGCGGAAAGCATCCAGCGCACTAAAGAGTTGTTTCTTGGTTACCGTGACTTCCGTTTGCGAGACAATTTTTCCCTCACAATCGCCGGTGTCGGTTGATTCGCCTAAACGGATCCGCGTTTTATAGTGTTTGTCGGATCCCAGAAAATAGCCTGACCAGCGTGTGGTCTTGCCGAAACATAAGGGAAGTAATCCCGTGGCAATGGGATCAAGGCTGCCGGTATGCCCAGCCTTGCGCGCGTGCAAGAGTTTACGGGCATCCTGTAAAGCGCCATTAGAGGTAATGCCTGCAGGTTTATCTAATAGCAATATGCCATCAACCGCATCACCTCGAATTTCTCGGCGTCTACGGCCCATGGTTGTCTCCGTCGGGGGTCTCTAAGTCATCTATCAAACGGGAGAGCCGTGCTCCACGTTCAATACTGGCATCGTATTCGAAAATAATTTCCGGCACACGGCGCAACTTAACCCTCTGGCCAAGTTGCCATCGCAACGCCGGCGCGTGTTCATTCAAGTATGGCGCAACCCCTGCTTCTGTGACTTTTGGGGAAAGTGCAGTGACAAAGATCCGGGCAACACGCAGATCTTTGCTGACTGACACAGCAGTAAGAGAAAGGATTCCAAGCGCTGAACCCGGCAGCTCACGCGCAATAATTGAGGCGAGTTCCCGACGGATTAACTGACCGACGCGGCGTGTCCGGTCTACGCCCTGCATCAATTACTCCTACGCGACCGGTTAGAGGGTTGGCGCCTGTTCGATCGTCTCGTAAATCTCGATCTGGTCACCTGGTTTTATATCGTTGTAGTTCTTCACTCCGATGCCGCATTCAAACCCAGATTTAACTTCGCTGACATCGTCCTTAAAACGTTTTAGCGAATCAATTGCTCCGTCAAATATTACCACGTTGTCGCGCAAAACCCTGACTGGCAGATTACGACGAACCTCTCCATCAATCACTCGACACCCCGCAACCGCCCCAAGCTTGGCCACCCGGAAGACATCACGCACCTCGGCAAGTCCAACCGCCTGTTCTCGGATAATCGGGGAAAGCAGTCCTGTCAGCGCAGCTCTCACCTCATCTATAACGTCGTAGATGACATTATGGTAGTGCACATCGATCTCTTCGGATTCGATCAGTTTTCTTGCAGTCGCATCTGCGCGAACATTAAAAGCGAAAATAATTGCATCCGAGGCCGAGGCAAGGTTAACGTCGGATTCGTTAATTCCACCGACCATGCCGTGCACGACCACGACTTTCACTTCGTCGTTACTAAGTTTCTCCAACGAATCAGTCAATGCCTCGACTGACCCTTGCACATCTGCCTTGATAATCAAGTTTAAGGGTTTGACTTTGCCGTCGCCCATCTGGTTAAACACACCCTCCAGTTTGGCTTTTTGCTGTTTCGCCAGCTTCACTTCCTTGAACTTGCCCTGGCGGTAACTGCTGATCTCACGCGCCTTTCGCTCATCCGTGACAACCGCGAACTCGTCCCCGGAGTCGGGTACACCACCAAGGCCTTGAATTTCTACCGGTATTGATGGTCCGGCACTCTTGATCGTCTGTCCAGAATCGCTAGTCATCGCGCGCACACGCCCAAACTCGCGCCCGGCAAGAATTATGTCTCCCTTAGCTAAGGTTCCACGTTGGACCAGGATAGTCGCTACCACTCCCTTACCTCGATCGAGCCGGGCTTCAACCACAGCACCTATCGCAGGACCTTGATCCGGAGCACGGAGGTCCAAAAGTTCGGACTGAAGCAATACCGATTCAAGCAACGTATCGACCCCGTCGCCGGTCAACGCTGAAACCTCATTGACCAGAGTATCGCCACCCCATGCCTCGGAAATTACATCATGCGTTGAAAGCTCCTGTTTTACACGATCGGGATCAGCATCTTCCTTGTCCATTTTATTGATCGCTACAATCAACGGAACCTTGGCGTTTCGGGCGTGATTGATCGCTTCGATAGTCTGAGGCTTGACACCATCGTCCGCGGCAACCACTAAAATTACCAAGTCAGTTACCTTTGCGCCTCGGGATCGCATCGCGCTGAATGCCTCGTGACCCGGCGTATCCAGGAAAGTAATCGTTCCCCTAGGAGTAGCCACACGATAAGCACCAATATGCTGTGTGATGCCCCCGGCCTCCCCTGCGGTAACTTTGGTTTTGCGAAGATAGTCCAGCAAAGACGTCTTGCCATGATCGACATGCCCCATCACCGTAACCACCGGAGCCCTGGGAACAGTAGGCAAATCACTGGCACTTTCATCGATGACCAACATCGCCTCGGGATCATCGCGCTCGGCCGTGCTCGCTTTGTGACCCATTTCCTCAACCACCAACATCGCAGTATCTTGATCTAACACTTGGTTGATCGTCACCATACTGCCCATTTCCATAAGGACTCGGATAACCTCAGCCGCCTTTACCGACATGGTCTGGGCCAGATCAGCAACTGAGATGGTTTCCGGGATCGCAATCTCGCGGCTGACGGGCTCTACCGGCTTCTCGAAAGCGTGCTGCCCCGCTGTTGCTGAGGTCAGTTTTCTCGGCTTGATCGCCTGACGGGGTTTTCGTCGCCCGCGTTTCCCCAAAGCCATGTGTAGCTCGCCGCCTGTGGCGGGTTTACCCTTGCCTTTGCGTTTTTTGGGTTTTTCTTCTCGCCGTCCTGTAGGCTTGTCCTCTGCAGGCGCCACAGGGGCGCCACCAGGATCCTGAGGCACTGCTCCAGATTCTTGCGCAGCCTCCTCAGCCGCCGCGTTCTTCGCGGCATCCTCGGTTTTTTTCTTCTCCTCTTCGGCGGCAACGATTCGAGCCTGCGCTTCCGCTTCGGCCTGCGCCTGCTCGCGCTGGCGAGCCTCTTCTTCTTCACGGGCTGCCTGCTGCGCCTCTTCTTGCTGGCGCTGCAATTCTCCACGTCGAACGTAGGTCCGCCTCTTTTTGACCTCAACGTGAACGGTTCGCGAGGGTCCAGTGCGAGAATTCTGCTTGACCGCGCTTGTTGTTCGCCGGCTGAGCGTTACTTTTTGGTGTATACCCTCGGCTGGCGCTCGTGCCTTTCCGCCACGGAGATAGCTCAACAGGGTGTCACGCTCAGCATCATCGAGAGTACCGTCTGCACCCTTTCCCTGGATGCCTGCGTTGTCGAGCTGCTGAAGCAGTTTATCGCCGCTGATTCCAATTTGTTCAGCAAGTTTCTTGATGGCTACGGAAGGCATAAAGTTATCCAGCTCCGGTTCTTTTACGGTGCGTTCTGCGCTTCGACAAACCACGGGGCTCGCGCAGTCATGATTAATTCACCGGCTCGCACTTCGTCGATTCCGGTCAGCTCGACCAATTCATCGGTGGCGCACTCCGCGAGTTCCTCCATGGATCGGACTCCATTCGAGGCAAACAGTATTGCTGTCTCCTCATCCATACCTTCCATGTTCTGCAAATCTAGCTCCGGCCGAGTGCGTTCTAACTCCGCGATCTCCCGGATATCCAAAAAATCCCGGGCACGTTCGCGCAATTGCTCGACGAGTTCTTCATCGAATCCTTCAACGTCTAACAGTTCCTGCGCTGGCACGTAAGCGACCTCCTCAGGGGTCACGAATCCTTCTTCAACCAGGACCCCGGCCACTTCCGCATCTATATTCAGTTGGGTCATTAAACGTTCGCATGATTGCTGGGCCTCCTGCTCGGCCTTCTCGGCGGCCGCTTCATCGGTCATGATATTGAGTACCCAACCCGTCAGATCTGATGCCAAACGAACGTTTTGCCCGCCACGCCCTATCGCGAGCGATAGTTGCGATTCTTCGACGACAACGTCCATTGCCTTAGATTCTTCATCAACCAGAATCGACTCCACATCAGCCGGTTGTAGCGCTTTAATCACAAACTCAGCGGGATTTTCAGACCAGGTAATGATGTCTATTCTTTCCAGATTAATCTCGTTGGATACACTTTGTACGCGGGCCCCTCGGATTCCCACGCACGCACCTACCGGATCAATCCGCTTATCTTGAGAGCGAACAGCAATTTTTGCCCGCGATCCTGGGTCTCGTGCCGCGCCAAGGATCTCTATTACCCCCTGGCCTACCTCAGGCACCTCTAACTGGAAAAGTTTGATTACGAGTTCCGGGCTGCGCCGGTCGATAATGAGTTGTGGGCCACGAGGCTCCGAGCGGACTTCTGAGAGAATCGACTTGATCCGGTCGCCGCTACGTAGAATCTCCCGATCAATCCAGTTCGACCGTGGTAAGGACGCTTCAACTCCCTCAAGATCGACGATTGCCTCGCGATTGCCTACCCGTTTGACCACGCCCTGAACCATCTCCCCTACGCGATCTTTGAATTCCTCATAGACCCGCGCCCTTTCTGCCTCCCGAACTTTTTGGCTGATGACCTGTTTCGCCGCCTGGGCTTCGATCCGGCCAAAGCTCGCAACAACTTCCAGTGGCTCCTCAACAACCCCGCCGACCTCGTGAGACTCATCGGGATAACTGATCTCGGCTGCGGGTAAAGTCATCTGCCGCGCGGGGCTTTCAACAGCTGCATCATCTTCCATGATTTCCCATTGACGAAAGGCTTCGTAGTCTCCCGTTTCTCGATCAATCTTGACGCGCACCTCGATATCTTCACGATTGCGCTTTCGAGTTGCCGTGGCAAGCGCCGCTTCAATTGCCTCAAATACAATACCGTGGTCGATGTCCTTCTCTTTGGACAACACATCGGCCATCATTAAAACGTCATCTTTGGTCATTTCTCGCTCTCCCTAGCGAATCGCTCGCGAAGATCAATGGCTTGTTCGCCGGGGGGCCGGTGCCACCAGGTTAGCCTTTTCCATATCGTTAAACGGCAATTCATAGGGCTCTCGATCCACCTCGACCACAATCGAGTCAGCTCCGACCTCCGAAAGGGTCCCGGTGAATCTGCGCCGGCCAAGATGCAAGCTGCGCATAGTGACTTTGATCTGATCGCCCTGGAACCGACTGAAATGCTCAGGGGTTACCAGTGGTCGATCGAGACCCGGTGAAGACACCTCAAGTGTGTACTCGCCTTTAATGGGATCCTCAACATCAAGAATGGCGCTCACCTGCCGGCTGACTTGTGCGCAGTCATCCAGCAGGATCCCCCCGGGCGCATCGATATAGACGCGCATCACCTGACCCGCCGTGCTTGATCCTGTCAGTTCAATCATGATAACTTCATACCCCATTCCCTCAAGAGCGGGTTCAAGTAAAGTCCTGATCCTGAGTGTATCCGCCGCAAAGACCATGCCTCTTTATTTCCCAACCTCGCTTACCTTTGATCAAAAATTCCAAAAACAAACCCCGCTGTTGCGGGGCCATCGATCAATCTCCACATTTGGTAGCGGGGGTAGGATTCGAACCTACGACCTTCGGGTTATGAGCCCGACGAGCTGCCAGACTGCTCCACCCCGCATCAGCAACCGGTTATTATATTCGTATCGGTTATCACATTCAAGAAATCATAGCTTTCGTCGAATTACCTAAGCCAAGGCGTAATCCGCTAGCGACTATCGCTAGCAGTCGTTTTGGCCCAACCCCGATCTCACTAGAATACGCACTCGGTACTTTTTTTTAAAGATATGAAAAACATAGACCCAAACGAGATTGCCAAGTTTGAAGCCCTAGCTTCGCGATGGTGGGACCCTGCCAGCGAGTTCGCGCCGCTACATCAAATCAATCCTTTACGTCTTGGCTATATTGCCGAGCGTGCTGTCCTTGATGGACGCCGGGCACTAGACGTCGGATGCGGGGGAGGACTCCTTGCTGAGGGGTTGTGGTCTCGTGGTACGCGCGTCATCGGCATTGATGCCGGCGCTGCGCCCATCGGCGTTGCTCGCCTTCATGCCCGCCAGTCCAAGGCTGAGATTGACTATCGAATTACTACAGCAGAAGATCTCGTACAACAAGAAGAAGCGCCTTTTGATCTGATCTGTTGTCTTGAGATGCTGGAGCATGTCCCGGATCCTGCACAAACGGTTAACGCCTGTGCCCAATTACTCGCCCCCGGGGGAGATATCTTTTTCTCCACTATCAATCGCAATGCCAAAGCTTTTCTTTTGGCCATTGTTGGCGCCGAATACCTGCTCTCTCTTTTGCCGCGGGGAACTCACCATTATGAAAAGTTGATTAGACCTTCTGAACTGGACCAGTGGGCTCGTGAGGCCTCATTGCATTTCGAAGCAATCACTGGGATGCACTACAACCCGCTGTCACGAAAATACCGACTTGGCCCCGGAGTGGATGTCAACTACATAGTTCACTATTCCAAACCGCTTGCTTCGTGACCGGAGATCCCGTGCCTTCTGGTGATCTTTCTCGCGGTATGGACTGCGTGCTTTTCGACCTCGATGGTACCCTTGCCGATACCGCGCCGGACCTGGTAAGCGCCCTAAACGCAGTACTCATTGGGGCGGGACGGCAATCGGTCACCCTGGAATACGGCCGATGGTGGGTTGCCGGTGGCAGTGTGCGCCTGATCCAGAAGGGCTTCAACTTATCCCTTAAGCAGGCCTCAGACAGCCCCCTGCGACAACAGCTCCTTGATTATTACGAGGAGCATCTGTGCGAGAAGACGCGACTTTTCCGGGGTATCGAGAAGCTGTTGAACGAGCTTGACCGGCAATTGATGCCTTGGGGCATCGTAACCAACAAACCGGCTCGTTTTACCGAACCCTTGGTTAAAGCGCTCGGCCTGCACGACCGTGCAGTTTCGATCGTCAGTGGTGATACCGTCTCACGATCCAAGCCTGACCCTTTACCGCTACTTCATGCTTGTGATGAGTCGGGTGTAGAGGCCAACCGGACCGTATATGTGGGCGACGACCTGCGCGATATCGTTGCTGGAAAGGCATCAGGCATGGCGACTGCAGCGGTGACCTGGGGCTACGGCCGCCCTTCACAAATCCCGAGCTGGGAAGCCGACTGGGTCATTTGCCAACCTTGGGACATACTCGAGAGTCTGCGTCTAAATTAAAGCGTGCCTGACAGCTGATCAATGTCGACCACCGTGCCGGGCAGTCGTGACATTGTTCACAGACCAGGTCGATCCTGGCAGTAAATACTTGGGCTGTCGTCGTGAGCAGAACCATACGGTACAAGGAAGTACGCCGGAGAATAAGATGAATCTCTATCCCCGGAAGGATCGTCACAACGGCTGATACCCCGGCCCAGCCGGGGTATCTTATTTTCTCAAGACGACGGCGAATCTAGCGCTTCTTCAAGCTGTGGGATCGCTTCAAATAAATCTGCGACCCAGCCGTAATCTGCTACCTGGAAGATCGGCGCTTCCTCATCCTTGTTGATCGCGACTATCACTTTTGAGTCTTTCATCCCCGCAAGGTGTTGAATAGCACCCGAAATACCCACAGCGATATAAAGGTCCGGCGCAACCACCTTGCCGGTCTGGCCGACCTGGTAGTCATTAGGTACATACCCGGCATCGACAGCGGCTCGCGATGCGCCAACGGCAGCTCCTAACTTGTCGGCCAAACTTTCCAGCATTCCAAAGTTCTCTGAACTTTGCATCCCTCTGCCGCCGGATACGATGATATCGGCTGTTGTCAGTTCAGGTCGCTCCGAGCGAGTCAATTCTTCGCCGATAAATTTCGATAGCCCAGCCTCCTGGCATCCCGATATCGTCTCAATCGGCGCAGTGCTGGATTGCCCCGCCGCGTCGAACGCAGTGGTACGAACCGTAATCAGCTTCATCACATCCAGGGAACGCACAGTCGCCAAGGCATTGCCAGCGTAAATTGGCCTTACAAAAGTATCGGGGCTCTCTATTGCACTAATGTCAGAGATCTGCTGGACATCCAGTAGAGCCGCCGCTCGAGGAAGCAAATTTTTCCCATAGGTCGTAGCAGGCGCCAGCACATGGGAGTAATTCCGGGCAATACTCTCAACTAATGGTGCCAGATTTTCCGCCAGGCCATCGATCAGAGCCGGATCATCAGCCATCAGGACCCGTGACACCCCATCGACCGTAGCGGCTTCGTCTGCCGCACCCTGGCAGTTCCCACCGGCGACCAGAAGGTCTATCTCGCCACCCAGGACAACAGCTGCACTCACCGTATTCAGAGTTGCGGGGCGCAGGCTCGTGTTGTCGTGTTCTGCAATAACCAGAATGCTCATCAAATCACCTTTGCTTCGTTACGAAGTTTATCCACCAATTCCGCGGCGCTGGTCACGCGTGTTCCAGACGCACGGGCCGGCGGAGCAATCACCTTAATGGTTTCAAGGCGTGGGCTTACATCAACCCCAAGGGCTTCAGGGGTGAACGTATCCAAAGGCTTCTTTTTTGCTTTCATAATATTGGGTAATGAAGCGTAACGTGGTTCATTAAGGCGAAGGTCAACTGTAACGATCGCCGGCTGGATCAGTTCAATATTCTCCAGGCCGCCATCCACTTCGCGTGTGACACGCACTACCGCATCTTCAACTTGAAGGCGGGAGACAAAGGTTCCAATCGACCACCCCAGCAAACCTGACAACATTTGGCCGGTCTGATTGTTATCGCCATCGATAGCCTGCTTTCCAAGCAATACCAGACCGGGAGCTTCCTTGTCGACGATGGCCTTAAGCAACTTGGCCACGGCCAGTGACTCAGGTGCCGGGTCTGCCTCAACCAGGATCGCGCGGTCGGCTCCCATTGCCAAAGCGGTGCGCAAAGTTTCCTGGCCCTGGGTTGGCCCTACGGTAACCGCAATGATCTCTTCAGCGTGTCCTGCCTCACGGAGCCGAATAGCTTCTTCGACTGCGATCTCACAAAAGGGATTCATCGCCATCTTGACGTTGTTCAATTCCACGCCACTTTCGTCCGCCTTGACGCGGACTTTAATGTTGGCATCGATGACACGCTTGATTGGTACAAGTACTTTCATAGTTATTGCTTCTCTTAAATTTCCGAGTTGTTCGCCCTGCCTGATCTCAAATCGGCAGGAGATCAGCACACTCGACGGCAAAACCTGCCAGCAAACAGCACGCGCGGTATTCTATTTTCGGATGCACTCGCCGTCTAGGGGTTTGCAAAGCACTGACAATACCTGGTGCAGCAAAGATCTGTCGACACCGGCAATGATCCCATGCCTTGGTGTGCCCAAGGGCGGGCTAATGTGGCGTGAGGGGCTATGTTCTGGTCGTTGCCTAATCAACCCCGTTGGCACACAGCGCTGATAATTAGGGCTTCTACCACAACAAGTCACCCAAATGACCGAAAGAAAACGCAGCCATTCCCGTGGCAGTGCCCGAGCCGAGCGCAGGGCTCAAAGAGAGAAAAACGTCCGCCCGGTTAAACCTTACATTAAGCGCCGGGTGCCGGTGTTTGAACTCGCCAGCGAAGAGTTACTGAATCTGATAGAAGGAAACGCAGAGACAGTGCTAGAGACCATCGGTATCGATTTTCGCGATGATGCCGATGCGCTCGCACGTTTTAGAGAGGCGGGAGCGTCTATCGAGGGCGAGAGGGTTCGTTTCCCCAGGGGGATGTGCCGGCAACTGATCCAATCCAGCGCGCCCCGGGAATATACACAGCACGCTCGCAATCCGGAACGCAGCGTTCGTATTGGGGGCGATCACTGCGTGTTGGTTCCAGCATACGGTCCACCTTTTGTACACGATCTGGACCGCGGCCGACGCTACGCCACGCTTGCCGATTTTGAGAACTTTACCCGCCTGGCCTACCTCAGCCCCTCACTACACCACTCCGGAGGCACGCTTTGCGAACCGGTTGATATCCCGGTTAATAAGCGTCACCTGGATATGATCTACAGCCATCTACGGTTATCGGACAAACCTTTTATGGGCTCTGTAACGGAACCCTCACGGGCCCAGGATACCGTCGACATGGCCAAGATCGTATTTGGTGACGACTTCGTAGATCAGAACTGCGTTATCACCAGCCTGATTAATGCCAACTCGCCCCTGACCTTCGATGCCACGATGCTCGGGGCCGCACGGGTCTACGCCCAGAATAACCAGGCCACAGTAATCTCGCCGTTTATTCTGGCCGGCGCCATGTCGCCAGTAACGGTGGTTGGCACCTGTACCCAGATACTCGCGGAAGCGATGGCCGGCATCTGCTTTACCCAACTGGTTCGGCCCGGGGCCCCCGTGATCTTTGGCACTTTTTCCAGCGCGGTTTCGATGCAATCCGGGGCGCCTACCTTTGGTACCCCAGAACCCTCGATGGTGATCTTTATCTGCGCCGCGCTTGCCCGCCGACTCGGGGTACCGTTCCGAAGCGGCGGGGGACTATGTGCATCGAAAATACCCGATGCACAGGCTGCCTACGAATCGGCCAATACCCTCCAAAGCGCTATGCTCGCCGGAGTCCATTTCATGTTGCATACGGCCGGCTGGCTTGAAGGCGGACTAGCGATGGGTTATGAGAAGTTCATACTCGACGCCGACCAGGCCGCCATGATTGAGGTATTCCTGTCGGGCGTGGATGATTCGGTTAATGGGCAGGCGATGGATGCGATGGCCGAGGTGGGGCCAGGAAACCATTTTCTCGGCTGCGCTCATACCCAGGCCAATTTTGAGACGGCTTTTTATCGATCGACGACTGCAGATAACAATAGTTATGAGCAATGGCAGGCTGAAGGGAGTCTGGACGCGGCCCAAAGAGCCAATCGGACCTGGAAAAAAATGCTCAACGATTACGAACTACCACCTATTGATGAAGGCATAGACGAGGCATTGCGCGAATTTATTACCCAGAAAAAAGCGGCAGTTCCCGATTCAAACTACTGACAACCGATCGCTTTGAGGCGACCTCTCCCAATGCAATGGTTCAGACGACTTCCCCGGGGTCTGCAAACCGCACAATGACTCTACGGTTCTGTTTGCCCTTTTTTTCAATCTTTTGGATTATCACCGACCCTATCTCGCCTGAGCGGGACACGTGCGTACCGCCACAGGGCTGAAGATCCACCCCTTCAAACTCGACCAGTCGGATACTCCCAACCCCGCGCGGAGGACCAACCGACATTGTTCTCACCAAATCCGGTTGTTGGTCGAGCTCTTCATCTGTGATCCAGCTGAGGCGCATCGGGTGGTCTTCTTGGATCATTGCGTTTAGCTGATCGGTCAGTTTCAACTTATCCAGCGGCTCGGGCAGATCAAAATCTAGACGTCCCCTGCCATCGGCAATAGAACCCCCAGTCACCGGAGCGTCGACCAAGGCGCACAGCATGTGCATGCAACTGTGCATTCGCATCATACGGTGACGTCTGTCCCAGTCTATCCTTGCTGTAACCATCTCTCCCGTTTCAGGGGGTATTTCACCGTCGCCCAGTATATGCAGCTGCGCACCAGAATCATGATCCACGCACGTATCAATGACTCGGACCTGCCGATCATCTTCACAAACTAATATCCCGGTATCCCCAGGCTGCCCTCCTCCCTGGCAATAAAAAATACTCTGATCGAGTACAACGCCTGAGTTGCAGACCCTTTGGACCGAGGCCATACATTCGGTTCGGTAAGCATCCTTGCGGAAAAGTTCGAGAGTCATAACTTGCGTGTTACATCCGGATCCGGCTTGAGCCTGGATCATACAGTGGGCGCAAACTCGCCGTTGCCGGGACCCGTTCCCCCGCCACCTCAATCTCCCAGGCGCTGCCCTCAATAAATTCTTGATTGATGGGTTCACTAGCCTCTATGTAACCCAGACCGACACAGCCGCCCAGTGAATGCCCGTACATACCTGAAGTTGTGCTGCCGACCCGTTTGCCATCGCGCCAGATAGGCTCTTCGTGATAAAGCATCGGTTCCGGGTCCTGTAACAAGAACTGTATCAGTCGCCTTTTAGGTGGCTGCTCTGAGGCACGTAATAGCGCATCTCGCCCCCGAAAACCACTAGGTTTATCGAAATCCACTGCGAAACGCAGGCCCGCTTCAAGCGGGTTATCGTCGGGTGAGATATCATGACCCCAGTGACGGTAAGCTTTCTCAATTCTAAGACTGTTTAGGGCGTGCAATCCGGCCGGACGAAGACCATAGGCATGTCCAGAGTCGGCCAGGACATCAAACACGCCAAGCGCAAAATCACTCGGTATATATAACTCCCATCCAAGTTCGCCAACGTAGGAGATTCGTGTCGCCCGCAACAGTGCATACCCAAGTTCAACCTCCTGGGAGGTGCCAAACAAAAACGCCTCATTAGACAGGTCTGCCGGGGTCAGGGACTGTAATAATTCCCTCGACCGAGGCCCCATCAGGCTGATAACCGCATAGGCCGAAGTCATGTCGCTGACCCAGGCACGCTCGTCGGGGCGGATACTGCTGCGAAGCCAGTGAAAGTCCCGCATTTGCGATGCTGCGGCCGTAACCACCAGAAACTCGGTTTCTGAGAATCGGGTGACTGTCAGATCAGCCTCTATACCTCCCTGATCGTTCAGCCACTGGGTATAAACCACCCGCCCAGGTTCGACATCCATACGGTTAGCCGAAACCCGGTCGAGCACCGCGGCCGCGTCAGCGCCTTGCAGCAGAAACTTACCGAACGAGGTCATATCAAAAAAACCGACGTTTTCGCGAACCGCCAAATGTTCTGCCGCAGAATACTCGAACCAGTTCTGCCGGCCGTAACTGTATTCGTAGCTGGGTGACACCCCAGCTGGCGCGAACCAATTCGCGCGCTCCCAACCCGCCGTCTCGCCAAAACAGGCACCCCGCTCCTCCAGTCGCAGATGCAATGGTGAGGTACGCACCCCGCGGGCACTTTCAGGCTGCCGAAACGGCCAGTGCATTGCGTACAGCAGGCCCAGTGCTTCTACCGTTCGATCGTGCAGATACTTTTGGTTGATCTGAAAAGGCATCATTCGCCGAATATCAACATCCCACAGATCCATTGGCGGCTGATCATTGACAATCCACTCGGCCAACACTTTTCCTGCACCCCCGGCAGATTGAATACCGATTGAGTTAAAACCCGCTGCGACGAAGAAATTGGGGACCTCGGGATCTGGCCCAAGAAGATACCTGTCATCCGGGGTAAAACTCTCCGGTCCGTTGAAAAATATCTTTATTCCCGCGTTACCTAACACCGGGATTCGCTCAATTGCGCAACCCAGGTGCTCCTCAATATGCGCGACATCTTCAGGCAAAGTGTCGAATTCGAAACTATCCGGGATGCCAGCCATACCCCAGGGTTTGGCCACAGGCTCAAACATTCCGACCAACAGTTTGCCAGCATCTTCTTTGTAGTAGTTGCAGACCGATGGCTCTCTGACTACCGGCAGATTGCGAGGAAGATCTGGAATCGGTTCGGTCACAATATAGAAATGCTCCGCCGCATGAAGCGGCACAGAAACTCCGCACATCTGCCCGACTTCCCGGCCCCACATGCCCGCACAATTCACAACAGTCTCGCAAGCGATACGGCCCTTGTCTGTGATCACAGCTGTGATTCGACCAGATTTTTTTTCAAGGGCGTTAACGCGAGTTTGTTCTAAGATTCGAACGCCTTTATTCCGTGCGCCCCGCGCCAGTGCCTGGGTCGTGTCGGTCGGATTGGTCTGCCCATCCCGAGGCAAGTACACTGCCCCGACCAGGCCATCAATGGACATGATGGGGTAGAGCTCTTGAGCCTCAGCTGGAGAGATCACCTCAACTTCCAGACCAAAGCAGCTGGCCATTGAGGCGCCACGCTTTAACTCCTCAAAACGCTCGGCATCCGTTGCCAGACTTAACGAGCCGGTCTGGCGGAACCCGGTTGCCTGGCCCGTGACTTGCTCGAGTTTCTCGTACAGTTCGGTCGTGTATTGGGCTAAACGCGTCAGATTGTGAGTGGCTCGCAACTGCCCTACCAGTCCTGCCGCGTGCCAGGTCGTGCCACTGGTGAGCGATTTACGCTCAAGCAGTACCACATCGGTCCAGCCCAGTTCCGCAAGATGGTAGGCCACGCTACATCCGATAATGCCTCCGCCAATAATAACGACCTGTGCCTGCTCAGGTAGTTCCTGACTCATAGGTGCTCCTTCAGTTAACTCAACCCAGGCTGACGTTTACGGGCAGCGGGCCCAAAAGGGCCCTGCCTTAATGTCCGCCGATCATTCTTGTATCCGAGTCTAGCAAAGCCAAGTCTTATTGGTCGGGCCCAGCCTAAGGCCGATGACGTGACTCAAATTCCTGGCTGAACTCCCAATGGCACAGTCTGACCCAAGGATGGGCGCAAGATTCGGGTTGCGGTAGTTTATCGGCATGCCTATTCTTAGGTTGACGGCTAACCGAGTACCCAAACTATGTCTGATTACGATCGCGCCGCTCGGGCGCTCACTTATCTGGAAAAGCATTTCGAGGACCAGCCCAGTCTGGCCCAGACCGCCGCTGCCGTTGGATTAAGCCCTTACCACTTCCAGCGCCTATTTAGGCGATGGGTCGGTATCAGTCCTAAGCGATTTCTGCAGAATCTCACCCTCAACAACGCCCAGCGAGAGCTTCGTAGAGGTCGGAGCCTGCTTGATACGGCACTCGAGGTCGGCCTGTCCGGTCCGGGTCGATTGCATGATCTTTTTGTCACATTACAAGGGATGACCCCAGCGCAATACCGAAATCACGGTCGACAGATGGATATATCTTATGGCGTCCATCCGACCCCTTTTGGAATCTGCCTGATCGGAGTAGCCGAGCGTGGTATCTGCTGGCTGTCCTTTGGGGAATCCAAGGGCGCCGCAGACACCGCACAGATGGAGCAAACCTGGGGAGAATCTACCTTTCGCCAGTCACAAGGACTCACCGGCAGATATGTGAAGAAAATCTTTCCAGGCGCAGGTACTTTGCCCAACGACCCCTTGCCCGTGCTGGTGCAAGGTAGCAAGTTTCAGCTTCGTGTCTGGCGGGCCCTGCTTGGCATTCCGCTCGGTGCGACGGCCAGTTACGGCGATCTCGCCAAATCTGTCAAAACCCCACAGGCGAGTCGTGCTGTGGGCACCGCGGTGGGGCGAAACCCAGTCTCATTTTTGATCCCTTGTCACAGGGTGATCAGAGCAAACGGCGAAACAGGCCAGTACCGCTGGGGTTCACCTCGAAAACAGGCAATGTTGCGGTGGGAAAAACTGCACTTGCATGCCGCAGCCGAAAAATCCACCAGCTAGAGAAGACTTCAAAAAATAAGATTTAGCATCAACATCATGACGACCAGAAAGAGAACCGTCATGATTCCACCTGCCCGCATGAAATCAATAACCCGATATCCACCTGGGCCCATGATCAACGCATTCACCTGATGAGTGGGGATCAGGAACGAGTTAGAGGTTGCCAGCGCCACAGTTAAAGCAAACATCGCGGGATCGGCACCTGCGCCGATAGCAATGTTAATGGCCAACGGAACCAAAAGCACAGTAGCTCCCACATTAGACATCAACAAGGTGAAGATCGTTGCCAGCACAGCAATACTGGTTTGCAGCACCCATCCGGGTACATCACCCATGAGGATGAGCGTTTGCTGGGCCATCCACGCTGCAGTCCCAGTGTTTTCCACTGCGAGCCCTAATGGGATCAAACTTGCGAGCAGAAAAACACTCTGCCATCCAATCGACTGGTAAGCCTCATCTATGCGGATCACACCGCTGATGACCATCCCCACCGCCCCGGTCATTAGCGCAACCGAAAGTCTTAAATCGCTGAACAAGATCAGACTCAGTGCCAACAGAAAAAATCCGGCCGCATAAGGCAGCTTGTGCGGTCGGGTATCGTCACGCGGAAAATCGGTGACCACCGCGAAATCGTTGTTTTCAGCGATGGGTGCGATATCACGCCATCGGCAATGCAGGACGAGGGTATCGCCCGCCTGCAGGACAAACTCCGGCAAGTCGTTATCGATCACCTGGTCTATTCGGAAAATGGCCAGCACTGTTGCGCCATAGCGCTGGCGCACTCCTATCTCACGCAAGGTCTTACCTATAAGATTCGAATCCGGCCGAATGACAACCTCCACGATTCCGGCTGCGGTTGGACTCAATATTTCTGAGAATACATCCATTTCCTTTCGCAACTCGAGAGCGTTTTCAGCACAGAATTCCTGAACTGACCCCAGTGGCCCCATAATCGCAATATCGGTTCCAACCCACAGTTCGGTATCCCCTGACGGCGCAACAGTGAATTCATCGCCACTTCGCACCGCAACAATCCAGCCTCCACGCCCAGCGCTGTCAATCTCAGACACCATTGTTCCAGCTAATGGGCTATCCAGCGTGACTCGAGCTTCGTAAACTTCTCCAGCTATCCCATACACCTCGGAAAAGTAATGCAGAGTACTCCCTGATTCCTGAGGCTTATCCTTAACCACCGGCAGCACCAGGCGACCAAGAAAGACAAAATACAAAATTCCGCACATCAGCATTACGATTCCGACCGGGGCAACAGAAAATAACGAAAAGGCCTGCATTGGCTCCACCGACGTGGGCAGGTTTCGGTTGGAGGTTTCGATCAGGTCATTGAGGAGAATCAGCGGGCTGGAGCCAACCATGGTGATGGTGCCGCCTAGAATCGCACAGAATCCCATAGGCATCAGCAGGCGAGAGATCGGTAAATTTCCCCTTCTTGCTATACGGGTAACCACCGGCAAAAATAGAGCTGCGGCCCCAATGTTCTGCATAAAACTGGATATGATCCCGACCGTTGCCGAAATAATGGTGATAATCCGGCTCTCGGTGCGCCCACCATACTTGAGAATCTTTCCGGCCACCTGACTCATAATGCCGGTCTTGTCCAGCCCGGCACCAATAATCATCACGGCAATAATTGAAATAACCGCGTTACTGGAGAAGCCGTCGAAAAGATGGGCAATGGGTACTAGTCCATCGTGCCCCGGGACCATAGTCGTAAGACCCAACAAGACCATGATCGCAATAGCAGCGACATCAACCCTGACAATCTCAAAGGCAAAGAGGAAAATCGTGAGACCTAATATCCCCATCACCGCTATCATCTCTGCGGTGAGTACAATAGTCTCAGTCAAAAAACCTCCCGGAACGTGATCTGCGCAGCGGATACTTTCTTGACAGGGCGCTGCCGTAACCACTGGTTTCACTATATCACAGAGCGCCTTATTCTCTTGGCTGGGATCATTCAAATTTGTTATCTAACGATGTTCATATCCTTATATTCTTCCACCCAGGAAATCCAGTCGGCTGATAACTTCAAAGGGTTGCACACGCTGGCAAGTTCGTTATGAAAAAACGAGTCCGCAGCCCGCTCCACCCCAAATATGTGGGCAGTTGGGTCGCGCTGGGACTGCTGCGCCTTCTCAGCAAAGTGCCTTTGCCATTGCTGTACCATGTCGGTACTTTACTGGGCGACCTGCTGCGGATGGCAATTCCCTCGCGGCGACGTATCGCTGAGCGTAACCTTGCACTTTGTTTTCCCGAAAGGTCTGAAGATGAAATAACCGCAATGGCCCGGGAGAACCTTCGCAATACGGCGCGAATGCTCCTTTATACGGGTTATGTCTGGTGGGCTTCGCCTGAACAGTTGATGCAAAATGTCCGCATCCGCAATCCAGAGGTGTTAGATGAGATCCTTGCCACCGGTCAGGGCGTCATTATCCTTGCGCCCCATTTTCTTGCCCTGGAACTGGGCGGTGTATACCTATCGTTGCGTTACCGGGGAGTCAGCGTCTACCAGCGTACCCGTAATCCCGTCTTTGACCGATATATGCTCCGAGCACGAGAGCGCTTCGGTGCCCGCCTATTTGAGCGAAAAAACGATCTTAAACGCATGGTTCGTGCGATCCGCGCCGGCGAAGCCTGCTATTACCTTCCGGACCAGGATCCCGGGGCCCGTCGAGCTGTTTTCGCCCCTTTTTTCGGGATACCCACGGCTACCTGGCCCGTGCTGGGACGTCTCGCTAGGATGAGTCGCGCACCGATTGTGCCGTGTGCGACCTATCTTCTACCGCGAGGTGGAGGATTCGAACTGATCATCCACCCGCCACTTAAGGATTTCCCCACTCCCGAGGTTATCAAAGATGCCGAGCGGATGAATCTTGCTATTGAATCATGTGTACGGAACTCGCCACTTCAATACTTCTGGGTGCATAAACGGTTTAAAACCCGTCCCCCAGGTGCATCCGACCCCTATACATGAATCGCGCGCAAATCGCACCCGCCGATATACAGCAGAATCGCCTCCGTCCAGCCCGATGATGAAGTCCGATCCGGCTCGCGGCAAACCCAATGACCCGGCCTCTAGATACCCAAAAAATGGGTTTTAAACAGATAAACGAAGCCGCATAATTGCGTTGAGATGCTGTCGATACGATCCTTAAAGCCTCATCAAACAATAAGACGCTCGGCGAAGTCGTCTAGATCGAAAACGAAGTTGCCTAAGATACTTAATACAAAAAAGGAGATCAGGCTCGCACTGACACCGCTCTAGACAAGCTATATGTTTTGCCAGGGTTGACGCTTTTTGACAACCATCGGGACAGTAATAGCACTGGCGACAACCAGCGCAGTAAAAGATAACTGGCGCTCCCTGCGCCAAAGCTGGCACAAAGCCCCAGCGCCAGCCACTGGGCAGCCTCCAGGTTTGCTCCAAAGGATTCGAGGCCATAGCCCACGGCGACCGCACAACAAAGGGTTAACCCCAGCCACCCCAAAAAATCAACCAGATCACTCATCGTTCACTCCCGTTAGTTTCAACACGAGAGTATTCTGCTCTGGGTACTGGCTCACAGGCTGAGCCCGTGAGTTCGCCGACTACAAAGCCCGCAAGACCGTAAGCGAAGGAATTTTGACTAAAGCTTTCCCCGGAAATACTCAATAGTGGTATCTAGGCCGGCCTTCAGTTCTACTTTAGGATTCCAGTCCAATAACTTTGTCGCCAAAGTAATATCAGGTTGACGCTGCTGTGGATCGTCTTCAGGTAAAGGCTTTAACTCAATTTTAGAACCCGAGCCGGTTTGGGCGAGGACTTTGTCGGCCAGTTGCCGAATTGTGAATTCGTTGGGATTACCGAGGTTCACCGGTCCGGTGATTCCGGCTTCAGAATTCATAAGCCTTATCAGACCATCCACCAGATCATCGACATAGCAAAACGATCGGGTCTGGTTACCTTCCCCATAAATAGTGATAGGCAAACCCTTAAGCGCCTGGACGATAAAGTTGGACACCACCCGGCCATCGTCAGGGTGCATGCGCGGCCCGTAGGTATTAAAGATTCGGGCTACCTTGATCTCCAATCGATGCTGTCTCCAGTAATCGAAAAAGAGTGTCTCGGCACAACGCTTTCCCTCGTCGTAACAGGCACGGGTGCCCACGGGGTTGACGCGGCCCCAGTAATCCTCAGTTTGCGGATGTACCTCAGGGTCTCCGTACACTTCGCTGGTAGAGGCCTGCAAGATTCGCGCGCCAGTGCGTTTAGCCAATCCCAGCATATTGATCGCGCCATGTACATTGGTCTTGGTTGTCTGTACCGGATCTGACTGGTAGTGAACAGGAGACGCCGGACAGGCCAGGTTGTAGATCTGATCCACCTCGACATAAAGTGGAAAGGTGACATCATGGCGAACCAGTTCGAAATTAGAGAGACCGAAAAGATGGGTGATGTTGCGTTTGTCGCCGGTAAAAAAGTTATCCAGACAAATAACGTCATTGCCTTGTTCGACCAGTCGGTCACATAGGTGTGATCCGAGAAATCCGGCACCGCCGGTAACGAGAATACGTTGTGCGTTGGTTTTACTCATTTGGTTCCTGTGAAATCTGTCTGGGCCGATGCGTGGGAATAGGAAGAGATCGAAATTTATAAAAATAGAGGTTTCAATATCACAAAGCGCTGCATATGTAGACCATTGGTGCCGGAGATAGGATTCGAACCTACGACCTTCGCATTACGAATGCGCTGCTCTACCAACTGAGCTACACCGGCGTCAGGACGTTATTTCAACCAAGCAATTATATTGCGTGCGCAGACATTCCGTCTAACTCACAATGACGTCAAAGTCCTGGCGAAGTTCAGTCGGTAGGGCGAAAGCGACGCCCTCCTCGATCATCTTGTCGGTCCCTTCTAGCCGACCACCCATACTCTCCAGGTGATCGATCACCCCCTTGACCAGTACTTCCGGGGCAGATGCACCGGCCGTAATGCCGACCTGTCGAACGCCGATCAACCAGTCCATAACAATATCATCGGCTCCATCAATAAGATAAGCGCGTGCTCCCACCTCTTCGGCAAGCTCGCGCAAACGGTTTGAGTTTGAGCTGTTGGGAGATCCAACCACCAGGACCGCATCGCAGATTTGAGCCAATTTCCTGACTGAGTCTTGGCGATTTTGCGTGGCATAACAGATATCATCACGACGCGGTCCCTCAATCCCAGGGAACCGCCGGCGCAACGCTTCTATAATCCTTGCCGTATCGTCGACCGACAAGGTGGTCTGAGTAACATAAGCCAATTGAACGTTCGATGTAACCTCAAGCACTGCGACATCAGCCAGAGTCTCCACCAGAAGCACAGGCCCCACGGCCTGGCCCATTGTCCCCTCGACTTCCGGGTGCCCTTCATGTCCCACTAGGATAACAGTCTTGCCTTCGTGGCCATACCGGACAACCTCAGAGTGGACCTTGGTCACCAGCGGACAGGTTGCGTCAAAAACTTTCAATCCGCGAACATTGGCTGTGTTCTGCACCTGTCTCGATACCCCGTGCGCGCTGAAAATCAGGTTCGCACCATCGGGTACCTCATCGAGCTCTTCAACAAATATGGCACCTTTTGAGCGAAGGCCATCGACCACGAAGCGATTGTGCACAACCTCGTGGCGTACATACACCGGTGCGCCGTATTTCTGCAGTGCGCGTTCGACGATTTCGATAGCCCGGTCAACGCCGGCACAAAATCCCCGAGGGTTCGCAAGTTTTATTACAAAATCAGTCATGTTGATTGTTACCAGCGGTCTGGTCAGTCTTTGCCTTTATCGGTCGCAATAATAACAATTTCGTAAACGCAGTCTCGCCCAACCAGCGGATGATTAAAATCAACCGACACGCCATCATCGCTGATTCCAATAACATGCCCGGCGATACTCTCCCCATCGGGAAGCTTAAATTCAACCAAGGCACCAAGGTCCGGCTGAACCTGCTCACTAAACTTCTTCCGCGCAATCACCTGAGTATTCTGGGAATCGTAAGCACCAAACACCTCATCGGACCCGTCGATCTCAATTCGAAACCGTTCGCCGGAATTTCTGCCAACTAACGCCTGGGCCACCACTTCTGGCAAGTCGGCACTGCCCACGATAAGGCTGACGGCTTGCTCCCCGGAATTTTCGACCTCAGTGTCGTCTGCCAGTAGAACCCGGTAATGAAGTTCGACACGGTCTCCTATAGCGATTCCCCTTCGCTCAGTCATTAAGCGCCTTCTCTGCCCCGCGACGGAATAATCCAAGAATATCAACAATGACTATTCCTGCCCCGACACTGATGGCGATGTCAGCCAAATTGAATGTGGGCCAATGCCACGAAGCCACGTAAACATCCAGAAAATCAACAACAAATCCGTAGTTCAACCGATCGATCAGGTTACCGATCGAACCACCGAGGATACAGCTAAGACCGATATTGAGCAGATACTCATCGGCGCGGGCCAACCAAAGCCGAACACTCAGGTAAATGGCCACTGAAATTCCTACCCCTATAAATAACTTTGTCTGCCAGCCGCCGGCTTGGTGGAGAAAACCAAAAGCTGCTCCTTGATTGTGCACCAGCACCAGATTAAATCCTGGCAACACCGATATCAGGCCGTGCTGTGTTAATGCATCCTGTGCCCAGTACTTGCTGAGCCAGTCCAACGCCACAATGATCACCGCAAGCAACAAAAAACCTACCGACTGGCTCGTGATTTTCGGAATCAATGCAGCCCTACCCGCCTGTCTGGCCAGCTTGGGTAAACCATGATCGTGCGGTGTCGCTGTCCGTGGCAATCTGGGCTTTAAGTGCCTCAATCGATTCAAAACGCTTTTCCGGGCGAATCTTAGTCTGAAATTCAACCTGGATTCGCTCAGCATAGAGTGATTCATCAAAATCAAACAAATGCGTTTCCAGAAGTACCCGTTCCCCACCAATGGTCGGGCGTGTCCCGATGTTAGCAATACCCGGCAAAGGGCTCCGGCCTTGGTAATGGACCAACACGGCGTATACCCCCCAAACCGGCACGTTGTCATAACGAAGGACAATATTGGCAGTGGGAAATCCGATAGTCCGGCCGCGCTTGTCGCCGTGCGCCACCCGACCGCCTATGGCATACCGGTAACCGAGTAACCTGGCGGCGAGCTCAAAATCATCGTTGCCAAGTGCGCTTCGCACTCGTGAACTGCTAACTCTTTGTCCTTGCACCTCACAGGTCTCTACCGCGCTTATTGTAAAGCCCCATGCCTCGCCAAGTGTTCTCAGCAAATTTATATCGCCTGTACGTTTACGGCCAAAACGAAAATCATCGCCAATAACAAGATGGCGAACGCCGAGACCGTCAACGAGATATTTTCTGACAAAATCTTCGGCCGACGTCTGGGCCAGTTCGCGATCAAAACGCAACGAGAATATCTGATCAATCCCGGCTCGCTCCAGCTTCTCAATCTTGTCTCGCCAGCGCAGGAGTCGAGGAGGAGCGTTCTCCGGGCTAAAAAACTCGTGGGGGTGAGGCTCAAACGTCATTATGGTGGCACTCGCCCCAAGCCGGCGGGCCTGTTCCCGAAGGACATTTATTAAGCGTGCATGCCCCAAATGTACGCCATCGTAGTTACCAATCGATATCACCGACGGGCGGTGCGAGGCACGAATGTTATATAGGTCACGAATCAGGATCATTGTTATTTCTATTGCCTGGTTAATAGACCGCCCAGTCGGGTTGATATTCTTGAATCACCTCTGACAACCGCCGACGCGAACCTAAGTTTTCACCATATCCGCGAAAGTATGCCAGACGCAACTCGGGGTAGCGCCAACACAGGTGGCCCTCGCCAGTGTCGAACCCAATCTGCCATAGGCCAGACACCGTCACACCTAAACGTTGTACCCGCTCCACCCATTTGCGAATAATCGTCTCAAATTCAAGCTCCAATTCAGCCAATCGAGGGTCACAGTTAAGCAGTTGCCGCATCCGCAACTGGCAAGGATCAAGTTCGCGCGATGCAAAAGCGGTAAGTTTTCTGATAACAGGCAGTAATTCGCAAGCCTCGGAGAGCGAAAAGATTCTAGGCTCTCCAGGATGGCTGATCAGTGCGACCACGTCCGCCAGCGAATGTGTTTGCATTTTAAGGCCGCTCGACGAGGCGGTGTACCTTTAAGCCAAAAAGGTAAAGCGAGCCTAGATAAACCCCGCCGCCGGCAACAACCCAAAACCCCAGCAACAAAATGCGTTTAGGTACACTGTGGGAGAGCCAGGCCAAATCGCCCGCTACCCCAAACGCTAACAGGGCCGACATGATTAATGTCGCCAGACTCACTCGGGCCAGGAACGCCGGCCACCCGTCCCCAGGCTGAAATTCGGTTTTAGATACTAACCGGATATAAAGTAATGCCGCGTTAGCGATCCCGGCGAGGCTGGTGGCAAGCGCCAAACCAACATGTCCTAAGGTAAAAGCGAGAGAAACAGCCGCCACAGCATTAACCATCATTGCAATCACGCCGATAATCGCCGGGGTGCGGGTATCTTTGCGGGCGTAAAATCCAGGCGCCAATACCTTGACCAAGATAAACCCGGTGAGCCCAAGTGAGAAGGCAATCAGGCTCTTCGATGCCATGGATGCATCGGTTGCAGAAAATTGTCCATAGTGAAAGAGCGTCACCATTAGCGGGAAGGCGAGTATCGCCAGCGCAGCGGTTGCTGGCAACGCAACCAGGAAAACCAGACGCAACGCCCAGTCAAGGGTGCGGCTATAAGCCGTTTGCTCTGAACTGGCGATTTGGCGTGACAAAGTGGGAAGGATCACCGTAGCTAAGGCAATCCCAAAGACCCCAAGCGGAAATTCCATCAACCGATCCGAATAGTAAAGCCAGGACACACTGCCCGTCACCAGGAAAGAAGCCAGCACCGTATTGACCAACAGATTGATTTGTGCAATCGACACTCCAAAAACAGCCGGAAGCATTAATCGAAATACCTGGCCGACCCCCTCTTCACCCGTACGCTCATCTTGGGTGATGGCGCGCAGTCGCGGCCGGGGAACTCGGCGCACCTGCCAGAGGAAAGGAAACTGAAATGCAAGTTGAACAATGCCAGCTACAAGCACGCCCCCGCCCAGTGCGATGGCGACATTCGTTGTGCGGGGCACCACCAGCCAAACAGTGGCTATTAAGCACAGATTCAGAAGTATCGGAGTTGCAGCATGGGCCGCAAAACGCTCCCGGGTATTAAGAATTCCGCCTGCCATTGCAACTAGGGAAATAAAAAAGAGATACGGAAAGGTCAAGCGCAGCGCAGATACGGTAGCCTCATATTTGGCAGGATCAGCACTAAAGCCTGGCGCAAGCATACTCACCAGCACGGGCGCCCCGAGGACGCCTGCTGCGGTGAGGACAACCAGTATCAACCCCAGGCGCCCAGTCATGAGGTTGAGGAACGCACGTACCTGCTGTGGCGGATAACGAGACTCGTACTCAGAGTAAACTGGTATAAAAGCCACTGAAAAAGCCCCTTCCCCAAAAACCCGACGCAGAAAATTGGGGATACGAAAAGCAACAAAAAATGCATCGGCTATTGCTCCGCTGCCCAAAACCTGAGCAAAGGCGATATCGCGGATCAATCCACTGACCCTCGACACTAGAGTCATTCCTCCAACCGCTCCAACTGACCTGATCAACTGAAGCTGCCCTGGAATGGCGGATTGCAGGCGATAGTGCGAGTAAAGATTCCCAAAAAGGCGCTGAAACCACCCGCAAGACCGTCCCCATTGACAAATGCTCTTATCTTCTCGATACTCACGCGTCTTTTTTCCATCCTTAAGAGAGTATATAGTTTGGCTAATTCACCGCAGGCACGTAAACGGGCACGGCAAGCCGCGAGCAGCCGGACACAGAATATGTCGCAGCGCTCGGAAGTGCGCACCGCGATCAAACGCTTTAAGAGTTCTCTTGATGACACAGACATCACTGTGGCCCAAACCGCTTACCGTGAGGTAGCCTCGCAGATAGACCGATCTGCGCGAAAAGGCCTTGCCCACCGAAACCAGGCTAGCCGTCTCAAAAGCCGCCTTAACGCTCGCCTTAAAGCCAAAGCCACGGCCTGATTTAAAGTACGGCCGCTCTGGCACGCTCAGAGCACCACCATATTGTCCCGGTGAATCAGTTCTGGCTCGTCAACGTAGCCTAGAATTTTCTCAATTTGGCTGCTAGGCTGACCTGCAATCTGTGTTGCATCAGACGATGAATAATTGACAAGGCCGCGCGCTACCACTGCGCGGCCATCGCGCGCCGCACAATCCACTAAATCACCGCGCTCGAAGACTCCCTCCACCTGAATCACCCCAACCGGCAACAGGCTCTTACCCGAGGTTGTCAGAACCCCAACGGCTCCATCATCCAGTAAAAGCGCTCCCTTGGCGCGCATAGATCCTGCAAGCCACTGCTTGCGTGCGGCTACCCGGCCTGCACCTGCACGAATCAACGTGCCTGGAAATATTCCATCCACAATCCCGGCTAAGTTCTCAAGTTCATAACCGGAACAGATTATTGTCGACGCGCCCGATCGGGCCGCTTTTGTTGCGGCCTGCAGCTTCGTTAGCATCCCGCCACGGCCAAGGACTCCACTTGGGCCTGCGTAAGCCTCGAGTACCGAATCACCGGCGACCGCGATCTTCACTAATGGGGCATCGGCAACTTTCCGAGGGTCGGCTTCATATAAACCGCCCTGATCGGTCAATATGACCAGATACTCAGCCTCAACCAGATTACTGACTAGAGCACCCAGCGTGTCGTTATCACCGAACTGGATCTCTTCTGTGGCCACAGTATCGTTTTCATTAACCACCGGCACGATACCCAGAGTCAGCATTGATCGAAGAGCGCTACGGGCGTTCAAGTAACGGGTTCTGTCACTCAGGTCAGCCCCAGTCAGTAACACTTGTGCGGTTTCAACCGAAAACCTTTCAAATGCCTGCTGGTAAGCCTGAACCAGCCCCATCTGTCCGACCGCTGCCGCTGCCTGCAACTGGTACAACTCATGGGGTCGCTCGGCCCATCCCAACCGTGCCATGCCTTGTGCAATAGCGCCCGAAGATACCAGTACGATATCGATCCCCTGATCCCGAAGCACGACACAAGCCTTAGCCAGAGCACTAATCAGGCCCAGATTAAGCCCGGCCTCGGAATCGCTCAAAAGAGCACTGCCCAGTTTAATCACCCAGCGCTGGCGCTCGTGGCGGTTAGATCTGCGATCGGTCATCTTGATCCTCCAACCAGTGCCAGATCGCATTACAGAGTGTGCGACAACCCTGCCCACTCACACCGGACACTAAAAACCATGGCGCATCCCAATTCAAAGACCCACGGATCTCATCGCATAAGATCAGCGCTTCGGTCTCATCAAGACAATCCGCCTTGGAAAATACCAGCCATCGTTGTCGCCCGGACAACTCAGAATCAAATTCGTGCAGTTCTTTCTCGATAGCCTTTACTGCGACCACAGGCGGTTCACTCGCCCAGGTGCTGATATCGGCCAAGTGCAACAATAGCCGTGTTCGGCGAAGGTGTCGCAAAAACTGCACCCCGAGCCCCGCGCCGCTTGCGGCGCCTTCTATTAACCCAGGGATATCAGCAACCACAAAACTCGCACTCGGACCAATGTCGACAACACCGAGTTGAGGGTACAGTGTGGTAAATGGATAGTCTGCAATCTTCGGTGTCGCAGCCGATACCGCTTTTAATAAAGTTGACTTCCCGGCGTTGGGTAGCCCAAGCAAGCCAACGTCTGCGAGCACCTGTAATTCGAGCCTCAGACTAAGACGATCTCCATCTTGCCCCGGTATCGTGCGCCTAGGTGCCTGATTGACTGACGACTTGAATCGAGCGTTCCCCACTCCACCTCGGCCGCCGGCTGCCACGGTAAAACTCTGACCATTATGTTTTAGATCGATGAGCAGTTCGTCGGTGTCGGCTGAAAAGATTAAGGTGCCGGTTGGGACCCTAACTCTCCGATTCTTTCCGCCGGCGCCACTACGGTTGCGCCCAGCGCCTGACTGACCGCTATCGGCCCGAAATTTGCGGGTAAACCGAAAATCGGCCAGGGTATTTAGACCTGATTCGGCCTCAAAAATGACATCTCCACCCTTACCACCATCACCCCCGTCTGGGCCGCCGCGGGGCACAAATTTCTCCCGTCGAAAACTAAGGCAGCCGTGGCCGCCGTTGCCAGCTTGCACAGAAATAATTGCCTCGTCTACAAATTTCATGGAAGTGTCCGGAATGGAATCTAGACCAGAAAAGTCACAAAAAACCCCGCTCCGATGGCGGGGTTTTTTGGCGACCCGAGCAGGTGTCGGCCTATTGCTCGGTCAGAACGCTCACAGTTCGGCGGCTTTTCGGTCCCTTGATCTCAAACTTAACGACACCGGGAGTCAATGCGAACAAGGTGTGGTCCTTGCCGAGCCCTACGTTAACGCCCGGATGAAAGGCGGTACCTCTTTGGCGAATCAGAATATTGCCAGCACGCACAGTCTCGCCCGCGTAGCGTTTAACACCTAGACGCTTGGATTCTGAATCCCGCCCGTTCCGTGAACTGCCGCCTGCTTTTTTATGTGCCATTTTGTCTTTCTCCTGCCGCTACCGGCAAATCAGCCTGAAATATCAGTGATGCGCAGTTGCGTAAACGCCTGGCGATGCCCCTGTGTCCGACGGTATTTCTTTCGGCGTTTCATTTTAAAGACCCGAATTTTTTTATCCCGGCCATGGCCCAGGATCTCAGCCTGGACCCGTGCTCCATCTACCAAAGGACTGCCAACGGAGACGTTTTGTCCGTCTGTCACCATTAAGATACGAGGTAAATCAATCACATCCCCAGCATCGCCAGTCAGTTTTTCAACCTTCAGACTATCGCCGACACCCAGGCGATATTGCTTACCGCCGGTTTCCACTACTGCGTACATGCTTTTTTCCCCGAAAGATAGCGGTCCTGAAAAGGACACGGCTTATGAGCTTGCCAGTCACAAGGACTTGCGAAGGCGCGGAATTTTAGGCGAAACCGGCTATATGGTCAACGTAAGCAGTATTATTTTCGCCAGACCCACCTACGCGGTATGATTCGCCCATGGGCACCATTACACCTCTCAATTCTGGGCGTTTCGCTCCAGCGAGCTTTAGTACGGAGTCACTAAGCGAGATCAGCGCCCTGATCTCGGACGATCTGAGCGCGATTAACCGGCATATTGAGAAACAACTGAGTTCCGATGTTGCGTTAATTCGCCAAATGGGAACTTATATTGTAGCGGCCGGTGGTAAGCGATTACGCCCGATAACACTGGTGCTGGCAGCTCGCTCGCTTGATTACTCTGGCACAGCACATATCGACCTCGCCGCCGTAATCGAATTTATCCATACGGCGACGCTGCTGCATGACGATGTAGTGGATGAATCTGAACTGCGCCGTGGGCGCCAGACCGCCAACGATCTGTGGGGCAACGCCGCAGCAGTGCTTGTTGGAGACTTTTTATACTCACGCGCTTTCCAGATGATGGTAGCGGTAGACCATATGCGCGTTATGGAAATTATGGCGACAACAACCAACGCCATTGCCGAGGGTGAAGTAATGCAATTGCTCAACACCCATAACCCCAATATTACCGAACAACAATACCTTGAGACGATCACCCGCAAAACAGCTCAATTGTTTGAATCGGCCGGACGTTTAGGCGCAATACTGGCCGATGCCGGGCCGGCAACCGAACAAGCTCTTGCGGACTACGGCCTGAATCTTGGCATCGCTTTCCAAATTGTTGATGACATGTTGGACTACACCGTTGACGCCGAAGAGATGGGGAAAAACGCTGGCGATGATCTTGCCGAGGGTAAAGCGACGCTGCCTCTGATTCATGCGTTAAGCGTGTGCGCCCCAGACCAGCATCAACTCCTGAGTTCGGCCATTAGCGAAGGTCATCGCGATAGGCTTATCGAGGTTAAGGCAGTCATTGAATCCACGGGCGCTCTTGCGTACACTTCGCGCCGGGCACGTGACTACGCAGGGGCCGCAAGACAATCTCTCGAGACCTTGCCCGCATCACCATACCGCACAGCCCTGGCTGACCTTGCCGACTTCTCGGTCTCCCGGACCTACTGAAGTGAATCGGACTTTTTCAATTGGTGATCAAATCGGGGTGTAGCTCAGCCTGGTAGAGCACTGCCTTCGGGAGGCAGGGGCCGGAGGTTCGAATCCTCTCACCCCGACCAATATCTTCACAAAACGCTATAAAAATAGACTCCAGTCTGTTAACTCGGGCACCAATTCCACGCACATGGACTCAAGTGGACTCAGTTACAGCACACTGACAGCACAGTCAGTATTTGAAGTTCGATTTTTTGATAGGGCCCCATCCTCTATTCCCAGGTGATTCCCCTTTTTATTGGAACGATGCGTGGCCCCTTAAGACATTGAAATAAAAACACACACAGGCAACCCAGCTGATGCGCTACACGCATTTAAGAGCAGAGGATTTGGTGAGGAGGTTGGGTCAATCCCAGACGCGGAGATCAGACTGCTTGACATCTATTATCCGAGAGAATGTCCCAGACCATCAGACTTGTCGAACCGGCTGAATCGTCTATTTCTTTCCCGGCGTCATCAAAATTTTCATTTGTTTGGCGACTGGTTGTTTCATGAAGCGATGAAACTTCTTGTAGAACTGACTGACAGTCAAACCAAAATGTTTCTTAAAAGAGGCCTCCCACCCATAATTTTTTTTCCCTTTCTTTTTCCATTGCCACTCAAGTTCAGCGATATCCTTATAGTAGTCTGTGAATACTTGCTTGTTTGATTTTTTGCGATTGGCCAGATAAGCCACTGCCCAGGCTCCCCCATCATAAGCAAAGTTGTCACCCCGAGCGTTCGATTGATCCTGGCTGATATACAACTGTAGTTTCGCCCCTTTCTTTACGGCCAATCGCGCCTGGTCCAGTTTGTATCGCATCTTTTGTTTGTAGTCCCATCCTTTAGATACTTTAGCGACGTAGTTCACTCCGAAATAAGTGGCCGCTCCCTCAGACAACCAATTAGGTCCAAGGATACCGACAGTTTTTTCCTGATCTGGATACCCATTTACTGCCCACCCATAACGCTTTCTACGATCAAAATATGTTGCCAGTCCAAACTGATGGCAATGAAAGTATTCATGGGCTACAACACTGAGTCGTTCTGCATGTGAATCTGGTGATTTGCGATCCCACCATCAGTCGCCCAACTGTATTAGGCAGTTAGATACCCCCTTTCCACCATAAGAGCGACCCCTATAGTCAACAGAAGCATCCCTAGAGGATCTGTTTTTTGCCCAACTAGATGGACAGCCTGAATAAGTCTCCTTCTTGTTTGCACAAACCTTTCGCCCTATGGCGAGTAGATTAGATTTGTTAGTATGAAACAGGTGCACGTATGTGGGGGATGCGGGCTTAGTGCTGAGAAATTTCTGAATTCGCTTCAGGTCTCTTGTGACTGTAATTCTGTCTTTTGCATTCACACCCGAATGGTTATAAACCACTATTCGATTGTTTCCCGCTTTCTGATATTCGTAAGCCGTTAGGTCTAGTCCTAAAGCCATATCCGACAGAAAACCAAATGCCAGTATTAGCAATAAACTACGAATAGACACAAAACCCCGCAACCTGAAAATCTTTGTTCTAGTATTCATTCCAATATCCTACCTCAAGATAGGAATAGCGACTATTGCAAGACACAAAGACACCAGGAGGCCGATACGCTATACGCATCGAAGGGCGGAGCATTTGGTGAAGAGGCTGGGGTAGCGTGGACAAGGTACACGTCGTAGCGTAGAGAGGCATTCTCTTATCTTGATTCAGCCTTTTTTATCTCTCCTTAATTGTGGCATGAAAACAATAGAATTTATTGTTATGGTATGGTGGCCCGCTATTATTTTTTTTCGCTTTATTTTCTATCACTTACAAATTAATAAGTCAGGTTCGCCCCTCTGTTTAGCCAGCCTTATCCAGTAACTTATCCAACCCCATCGTCTTAACCAGTCCTTTGATCTTGCCCAATTCAACCTCTGGTGGTCTGGTCATATTGAAGAGTTGAATGACACAGTTGGATAACGCCTTTTAAGTGGCTTCCATTGAGTCTATATAGCCTTTAGCAGTAATTCCCATCTGCTTGGCTGATTCAATGGACTCTTTAGATGCATACCACTGTTGTTTGAGTCTGTTGGTTTCATCCAGCCGTGTGTTTGTGTCTTCTACGATTTGGAAGGCTTTGTCGATCATAGTTAGTAATCTGAAGGCAGTCTTTCACCTCTGCGCCAATCCCAAGGAGCAACAAACTCTCCCGCCCATAGTCCTCTTTTAGCGGCCTTGGCTTCATCTTCCTCTGGAACGTATCTCTTGGAGTACCTTCGGTAAGCAAGCGCCCAACCTTCATACACAAGCCTTGCATTAAGGTTATAGCCATCTACAAAGCAATCAGCAATTAGCCTTCCATAGCGATCTTTTTCATCGCCAATACATCTGACTTCTTTGGTGTGAGTCCATTCCCTTAGGGTTTCAGTTGCCTCATAGCCACATTTCCATGTGACACCTGCTTTTCTACAGGTTTGTTTTCTCTCTGGGGTGCCTATTCCATTGAGGCGCACCTTCATACCACTGATAGCAATGGTGTCACCGTCTACGATTAAGGCAGTGCCTGAGATATCGGCACTAGCAACACTGCCAAGTAGATAAAGGCATATAACGATAAACGCTTTCATTCCCAACATCCCACTAAAACTATAAACATTTCTGCCTTTTCCATATTGCTCATAATTTGGTTATGATCTCTTGTCAGAGAAGGTTCAGTTTCTCAACACCCTGAATTGTCCATTGTGCTATCTTGCATTGTAGGGTCGCAAAAGATTGCCCTAATCAGGTTTGCTTCAGTTAGGTTTACCCCAATCAGATTTTCCTTAGTCAAACTAGCAACTATCTAGACAAAGGCGCTGATAAAATCGTCATCTGCCTTGATGTTGGCCATTTCATAAATTTGTTAAATCGCACATAGAACTGATTCACCGTCATACCGAAGCTTTTCTGAAATGATTTCTGCCAGCCGTAATTCATCTTTCCTTTTTTTCGCCAGGTACGCTCTAACTCGGCTATATCTTTATAGTAATTGGTAAACACACCTTTGTTCGTACCCGTCAGGTAACGAAGGTATGCGTTGGCCCAGGCGCCACCGTCATAATGAAAGTGAGGACTAAAACCCTTGGCACTCATCTTTTCTATCTGTAAATCGGTAGCATAGTTTTTAAGAATAACCTTGATGCCCTTCTTTTTACCGCGGGCAATCTCGTCTTTTGCTGCATTGAGGATCTCTTCCATCCATGCCTTGTAACCCCGCCACTTGTACTTTCCCATAACATTGTAGGCAAAATAGTCCGCGCCGCCTTCAATCATCCAGACTGGACCTTCATGCCTCACAAACATATCTATGTTGGGGCGCTTTTGCGGATACCCAATCCGATATTCTTTCTCAAAATAGTACGGCATCATGGTCTGGTAAACGTGGAAGTATTCATGAGCGGCCGTTTTTGCATGAAAATTAACGTTCGTCTCACCCCAAGTATCCTCGGTGACTTCCATCAAGCCCTTGCGGCTCGATGCTTCAAATTTGGCGCCCGCGAGGTTAGTGGTTTTAAAACCTTGCCCCCAACCACCGCCACCTTCAGTCAAACAACGCTTCAGGCGAGCGGCGCTCCACTCTTCACAAGAAGGGATTGACTTCGGGCACACAATCCGCCGGACGCCGCACCATTTCTTAGCGACCTTTGTGAGGTTGGATTTCTTCGTATGCCAATAAAGTGCGTAGGTATCTGCAATGGGGCGCTTCCCAAGTGCTTTGTATGACTGCGTAATTGCCCGCTTCATTAACCTTCGCGTCTTTGCCGGAACACCTCTATAGGCAGGCATGATAAGTCTTTCTTTGCCCAACCAATAAGGTTTGTGGTAATCGTAGTCATTGATTCCTGCGTCTTCGGCGTGAGGTGCTGAAACCGCCAACATCAAAAGAGATAAACCAATGGCAATCAGATGTTTCATACTGCTATTTTATTTCTGTTTGGCAGAAGTATCCACAAGGGTGAAGGTGTGTGACATTATTCCCAACACCTAAAACCTACCAAACACTATAACCACAGCATTACTACCCTATAGGTTCTGTTCAGGCTTGTACTAACTTCATGCCACGTTTTTGAACTTCAGCCTCAAAGTATGAATCCAGTTGTGCCTGTAATTCTTCATCGGACATATCCTCAATAGCAGACGTTTCTGTTATCTCCTGCTTATCTACGGGTTTTCACCCTGCTCTGTCTGATAAGTCTGCATTGGCCTTTAATCGGACATTTTCTGATTCTGCTTTTTCCGCTAGTGATTGAATCTCACTGATTGCTTAGGGAGTATAGCCTTGTAACTGGGCTTTTTGCTCGGTATCTATCTCCTTGGTCAGTCTTGATTTAAGACGGTATCCCACAGTGCTTGCACTTGCTTGACTAACGCCTACTGCTATTGCCGCTTGAGTGGCATTGCCGCTATTGTTTACATACTCCCGTACAAAGTCCTCATCGGGCTCTTTACATTCTTCTAGTTTTATTACTGCTTCCATATAAAGTCCTCTTAATTTAGATTGTTTTTGGTGCAAGGTAACGTTGCCTATTAAGACTCAAGATGCCTTGTATATAGACTTATAGGGCAAAGTAATTTCTCCCCTGCGGTGTGTGGGTGGGATATATCTAATAGGTTAAATACTGAAAGGGGGTGGGTATCCCCGCGGTGGAGCCAGAGTGGAGCCGACTCCAGTCCCTTCCTGTCCTCTTGAGTCCCATCAGGTCCAGTTGCGTGGAGTTGGAGCCTGTTATTTAAGGGGTTTTAGGACGGTTAGTTGGTAGAGCACTGCCTTCGGGAGGCAGGGGCCGGAGGTTCGAACCCTCTCACCCCGACCATTTATCGCTGTAGTTTTAATATCCGTTGACAGTCGTTCCAGATTGCATCTCGCAGGAACTCCTCTTTGCTACCTCTGTGGCACACGGAGGAATATTTATGGCCACTATTCGAAGAAGGAATGGCCGTTATTACGTCCAAATTAGACGAAAGGGATTCCCTCCCATTACTAGCACCTTTTCAAGGCTAACTGTTGCCAGAAGATGGAATGCATCAATAGAGACAGATATACAGAACAAGACGTACGTAGACTGCACTGCGGGACGAACTTTTAAACGAGGAAGCCTTTTACACCTTGAAAGAAGCATAAATCATAATCGAGCAATGGAGGAAACACTACAACACGAAGAGGCCACATAGTGCACTGGGCTATCGCCCACCGGCGCCTGAAACCATCATCCCGATGGTGCCTAGGCCAATCATGCATTAACATTCAAACTGGACCACTTGGTGGGAACTGATTAGTTTGCTATCTAAGGCTTGAGCAACAATCTGCCGCTCCGCCTTTGATCTTCGACTGCTTTCCCGAAATTTTCGATTTGTCTTTTTACTCGTCTCAACCCGTCGCATTTCCGTAGGGGTATAACTCTCTTATACAAAAATTTGGACCATTGAGTTTTTGGTATATGCCATAATATTTACAAGTATTAACCGTGTAAAACTATCTCCAGTCGAATAGGCATGAATCTTACCAACATACTTGATCATCTTCGCAATTATCGGGAGATCAACTATGACCTCGCGAGAAGTATGCCGCCAGATTTTTATACCTCAGAAGAAGTCTTCGAACTTGAAAAAGAACGTCTCTGCCGAGGACAGTGGGTCTGCCTTGGGCGAGTCGACCAGATCCCAAATCAGGGCGACTATTTCACAACCAATTTATTTGATGAGCCACTAGCGATTGTCCGTGTCACAGCCGAAGAGATTAAAGTCTTGTCAAATGTGTGTCGCCATCGAGGCTCCGTTATCTTAAACGACAGTGGGAATAGACAAACTCTGGTATGCCCCTATCATGCCTGGACTTACGAACTGAATGGTGCGCTACGGAATGCACCACTGGTCGATCAGCGCGCCGACTTTGATCCCAAAAAATGCAAGCTACCATCATTCTTAAGTGAAGTATGGGGGGGGTTCATTTATGTGAACCTAGATGGAGCAGCCACCCCATTAAAAGATCAACTGAGCGGCTTGAATCCCCTGGTGGAACGGCATCATATGGATGATATGGTCGAACGTTGGAGCGAAGAGACCGTCTGGGACTGTAATTGGAAATGCCTCGCTGAAAACTTTATGGAGGGATATCATCTATCTAATGTTCATCGGGAGACGTTGCATCCGGTTACTCCAACTCGTCTAAGTCAGCACTTTCCTCCTGGGGAAGGTTATTTTGGGTTCTATTCTGGATACCCAGAAGACCTACCACAACGAGGGAAGTATCATGAGGACCTAAGGCCTGAGGAAAAAAATCGCTCAGTGATGTTTGCCGTCCCGCCTTTCCATGTTGCTGGACTAGCCGGTCATAAAGTCACTTATCTCTACCTGCGACCAGAAGGGGTGGGTAAGGTGCGTGTAAAACAAGGCATCGCTCTTCTTGAGGATGACGCCTCAGATCCAAAGCTCCAAGACGCTATTGACTTATTCAAGCGTACTATGGCCGAAGATCACGTCCAGCTAGATCGGGTCGCTCTAGGTTTGAAATCTCAGCATCTTGGCACTGCGCCACTAGGTTCCCGGAACTATGAAGGTGGTACGGTTTGTGATTTTTACAATTATCTTGCGAGAAGACTACTGTAATCAAGCCTCGATTACGGCTTTTGGTGGCCGCGTAAGAACCGATCCAACGACCTAATGATTTCAAGTCAGTTGCCTGCCTAAGCGGTTGGCTCTGTTATTAGGGCATGGCACCGATTACTCTTTATAATTGATTTCATATTTAACAGTCCCGGTCTGCGGAAGTTCAGTAGTTTTCCGGTTTTTTTGCGGGCGAGTAGAGTAACTTCAGGGGTGTTACTCGGATAGAGTTTCCCTATCATCTCTGACAATCCGGTTACTTTCAATTGAGCGTACGGATTAACCTTAACTATTCATTTTTTATTCTTCAGACCATTTTTCGGTTTACATTTTTTCACATAAAATCTGACTTCTTCTTTAAATTAATTAGTGTGGTGGCAGGATGTGAGCAACGCTTTAGGTATAGGACCCGATCCTAATGAACATCCTCTTTATCATGTGAGACCAGTTACACGTGGATTATCTGTCGCGCTATGGTCATCCCCATATCCGGACCCCTAACATCGATACACTCGCCGCTCGGGGCGTGCAATTTGATCGTGTGAGGTGATGGCTAATGGGAGCCCCTTCGGATCAGCGAACTGATGCTGGGAGACTATCTTCGGGAAACCGATATGCAAGTGGTCGTTGTCGGAAAATCTGAGGACCCACTATTGATATCGGCCAAGTGTTGATAGTAGGTTGTGGCAGGAAGCGGTGTTAATGCCGCCTATACTCTGGGGACTTGCTACACTACACAATTGACCAGAGCGATGGCAATGGACTGCGGATGGGAGTGTTCATAAGCGCTGACGATCGCGAACCAATCTGGGCCGAGTCTTATCCCTATCATGTGGTCTGTGTGCTCGATATGACTTTCGACTTGAACGCGGTCAAGAATGCGGGATGGTTGGCCGGAGATTCCACCATCCTAACGACAGGACACAATCTTTATGACCAGATACAAGGTGGCTTGGCGTTATTCTGCCAGGCACGCTTAGAATAACCCTTACTAGTCCACCACTTGCAGATACTCTACATTTTACGTCTATCCAAAGGTTCCGCTGCCACAATCGCCTGTCAATGCCCTATTTTCACTTTCGCGACATGACTTGATGAAGAATTTAAGATTGATAAACTCTGTAATGTCTGAGGCCTCGCAGCCTGAGAAAAATGCGGATTCCAAGGGAGGCCATGCCTGCACGAATGGTGATTATGACTACGAGAGAACAGACTAAGATGTCCGATCGAGAAGACGTTGTGGTAGCCGATAACTCTGAATTTGCCATTGTCGGCAAACAAGTGTGGAAAATTTACGGTGCCAAATCGGCTGCGGCCTATGACGCGATACTTAAGGATGGGTTAAGTAAGGAAGAAATCATCGAGCGATTCGACTGTGTCGTCGGCGTGGCTAATGTATCTTTTAACGTTGGCCACGGGGAAATCTTTTGCATCATGGGCCTGTCTGGTAGTGGAAAATCTACACTAGTGCGTCATATCAATCGACTGATCGAGCCTACCGCGGGCCAAATCTTTATCAATGGTGAAGATATCGCAAACAAAACTGCTCATGAACTGCAAAAACTCCGTGCAGAAAAAGTCAGCATGGTGTTTCAAAACATGGCGCTTTTCCCCCATCGTAGTGTCCGAGACAACGTGGCTTATGGTCTGGAGATCCGTGGCTTAAAGCGTTCCGAGCGTCAAGAGATCGCCGAAGAGAAACTGGGCCTTGTCCAGTTGACTGGTTGGGGGGACCGATACCCAGATGAACTTTCGGGTGGTATGCAACAGCGGGTAGGCCTTGCTCGGGCGCTTGCTGTCGATCCCGATATTTTGCTTATGGATGAGCCTTTCAGTGCACTGGACCCTCTGATCCGTCGCCAACTCCAGGACGAGTTTCTCGAACTGGCTCGAGTGCTCCGCAAGACCACGGTTTTTATCACCCATGACCTCGACGAGGCGATTCGGCTCGGCGACCGAATCGCTATTATGAAGAATGGTAGTTTCATTCAAGTGGGAACAGCCGAGGACATTGTTGTTCAACCCATAGACAGTTATGTGTCGGACTTCGTAAAGGGAATCTCGAAGCTACCCCTGGTTCGGGCCCGTACAGTAATGCAGTCAATTGAGAGCTATAAGGCGATAAACGGCGAAGATGCACTCGGCAATTGGCCGCAAGCGAGAGAAGACGTGAACTTGGATTCGTTGATTGATGCTGCCGGCGACTGCAGAAACCCGATTGTGTTGGTTGATCAGGAGGATCGGCCAGTTGGTGTGGTAACAATACGGGATCTTCTACAGGGCATACAAGGGGCGAAGTAAACGCGCTCGTGCTTTGTATCAGCTTTTGTGAATTGACCTAGAAGAGCACTGGAGAAGAGTTCATTTGGACAGTGGATCTAATTTGGCGGTAGTTCAGGAGTTTCTACAGCGTTTCAGTGAATCGAACTACCCGCTCCTTTATGAATTACAGTCGCAAGTGGATTGGAAGATCTTTCCGGGACCAGCGGAAGCAGTAGTTCCCTGGTTCGGACGTTTCCGTGGACGAAACGCAGCCGAAGAATGCATGGACGCGTTCACGCGAACGATAGAGATCCTGGAATTTTCGGTGAAAGATTATCTATTGGGGCCGTACCAAGTTGGTGCCATAATCGATGCTCGCTACCGATGCAAAGCCACTGAAAAATCCTTCTCGATGAATTTTGTCAACGTGATGGAAGTCCGCAATAACAGAATCGTATCAATCTACGAATATGGCGATACTGCGGATGCTGTTCAGGCGTTCTCGCCTCACGAAAAACTCGATGTCAACACCTAAATCAAAGGAACCAATATGGCAACTTATGTCTCAGAAGATCCAACGTATACTGGATATTATGATCAGGAGCATGTAAGCGAAGATCCCGAACTGACTCATGTTGAACGTGGCACCCCAGCCGGCGAGTATCTGCGCCGCTTCTGGCACGGTGTTGCATTGTCATCCGAGTTGGGGGAATCACCCCTTGCGATAAGAATCATGGGTGAAGATCTTGTTCTCTTCAGAGATAAGTCTGGTCGTTTAGGGCTAGTAAAGAAACACTGCGCACACCGGCAGGCATCCCTCGAATACGGCCGTGTCGAAGAGCGGGGAATCCGTTGTTGCTACCATGGTTGGCTTTATGATGTGGATGGTACTTTACTGGAAGCGCCGGCTGAAAAACCGGATAGCCCGATTTATAAAAATGTGCGCCAGGGCGCTTATCCAGTAAGGGAGTACAAAGGGCTAATATTTGCCTATCTAGGTCCGCCGAATCCCATCCCGGAGTTTCCAATTTTTGACACCTTTGAGGTGCCCGGCACCGAGATGGTCCCTTACACTTGCTCGTTCCCTTGTAACTGGCTTCAAGTTACAGAGAATGGCATCGACCCTGTCCATTCCATGTTTCTGCACACATTAGTAAATGGGCCTCAGTTTTCCGAAGCCTGGGGCATTCTCGGTGACGTGCGATATCACATCAACCACCATTCAGTTTACTGCACTATTACGCGGCGTGTGGAGGATAATCTTTGGTTTCGTGTGCAAGAAAACCTGTTGCCTAACATCACACAATCTGGAGCTGTCCATGAAATGGACGGTAGCCGCCAACGCTACTTTGGTCGCAACACTTTCCTTCGTTGGTGCCTGCCTGTGGATAATACCAACACTAAAGTTGTCGCTTGGGCCTGTTTTGGCGATCGCTCGGATCCTATGCAATACAACAATCCAAACGACATCGAACGGCTGGAGCAAGGCGAAATATTTGACCGATCTCCTAAGGAACGACAGCGTAGCCCGGGGGATTATGAAGCCATGGTCGGTCTTGGCCCAATAGTGGTGCACAAGAACGAACAACTAGTGCGGTCTGATCGGGGTGTAGCATTGTTCAGGCAGGAACTGCGTCGTGGCATCCGGGCATTAAAGAATGGCCAAGAGCCACGCCGGCCCGCTGATTCTGGGCCTATACCAATTCCTACCTGGTCAGGCGACACGATTCTTCGTGTACCCGCCGGCAAGCACGGGGAAGATTCGGCGCTGGGAGAAGAGATACTGGCGAAGGTGATGGCAATCTATTTGGAGGGTGACGATATGCAGGGGAAAGACAGAGATGACTTCATTGTGGCTCGACTTAAAGAGCTTGAAGTGGGTACACCCTAAGGCACAACAATTGTTGTTGAATTACTACGATCACTAATAAAAGTGGTGTGCGATAGACAAATGCGGGCCATCACATTTTGATGGCCCGCACCCCAGGATTGAAGTTATCTTGGGATTAAGGGGTCTTGCAATCTCTTAATCCATCGACGCTGGCTACAAGTATTACTGCGCTGCGGCCTTGGCTTGCATAACCCAGGAGTCAAACTGCGCCTGATTTTGTGCCACCCACTCTTTTGCGTGACGACGAACATCAGTTTCCTTGTTCTCGCCATCATAAACTAACCGGTTCTCAGCGTTGACCGCCTCGATGGGAATCTCAACGAGTTCAAACAGCTTACGGACGGCTGCGTTGGCGTCTAGCCACTGCCTGTTAGCCGCAGTGACGATATTCTGTAGCTCCCAGCCGACATTACGTCCGTCAGGCAAAATCGTATTAACCTTTTCACTACCTTGTTTATTAGGCAGTGAAGTGTAGGGCACCTCGAGCCACCGCGCGTCTTTACCAGGCACCACCATCTCAGAAAACCAAAGCGGCGTATAGGTATAGTACAGAACTGGCTGACCATCACGATACCTGGCCAATACATCGGAGGCTATGACCGAGAAATTGCCTTGATCTTGGGTGACTGTATCAGACAATCCATATTCTTCGATATGATGATTGATGACGGTCTCACAACCCCACCCTGGCGGGCACCCCGCCAAGTTTGCCTTACCATCACCGTCGGAATCGAAAAGTGCGCTGATTTTCGGATCCTTCAATTGCTCTATATTGGTAATGCTGTATTTTTCAGCAGTCGCCATGTCAATAAGATAGCCCTGAGTAGCGTTGGCGATCAGAGTGCCCAACTGCTCCATCTTCCCATCACCACCGGCCTTTTCATAAATACCTTGTTGCTGTGGTATCCAATGCTGGGCCGTAAAATGTGCATCGCCTTGCGCAATTGTCAAAAATTGCGCAGGTACGTCTAAATGTTGAATGTCTTCGACATTGTAACCAAGTTGCTCAAGTCCAATTATCAAAACCGTGGTTTGAAACAAGCCTTCCAGCATTTGGTCATCAGCCGGAATAACCGTTTTCCCTTCGCCGGGGAGGTCACCGGCATTCGAATTGTTGAATGTGATCGTCATGCCCACCGCCATAGTGGCTAGAATGATCGACTTGAACAAATACTTGCTGTACCGCATCTCCATCTCCTTTTTTTAAACAACGTTAGAAACTTAAACATCTCCTTTTTTTAACAACATTAGAAACTTAAACTTTAAGGTAAATTTGAACTTCTATTCGTACCAGCCTTTACAGATTGCTTGGCGCTACCGATCAGCATGCGCCGAACAACTCCGATCGGCCCCTGATCTCGAAACCTGCCCGATATCCGGTAGTGTTCGCCGATAGCCTGGGTTGTACGGTCTAGAATCATGGCAAGTAACACGATACCAATTCCGGCTGTGGTTGCCAAACCCATGTCAAGACGGCCAATGCCACGAAGTACGTCAAGACCAAGGCCTTGTACCGCAATCATCGACGCGATAACGACCATGGATAGCGCCATCATCAGGGTCTGGTTGACGCCCGTCATAATTGTTCTCATGGCGAGTGGAATCTGGCATTTGACCAACACCTGCCAGGGAGAGGATCCGAAGGCATAAGCAGCTTCAATGATCTCTCCACGAACCTCCCGAATGCCCAGGTTGGTCAGTCGAATAATGGGTGGCAATGCAAAGACAATTGTTACGATCACACCTGAGACGTTGCCGATGCCGATCAACATGACGACAGGCACAAGATAGACGAATCCCGGTAACGTCTGCATGATATCAAGAACCGGTCGGATCACTGCCTCGACCCGATTACTGCGTGCAGCCCAGACACCGAATGGAAAGCCGATCAGAATACAAAAAATCACGGCGGTCATAATCAGCGACAAGGTGGTCATTGTCGCCTTCCAATGGCCGATGAAGCCGACAAACAACATTGCGCAAATGGCGAATGTCGCAACCCTTACCCCGGCGAACTGCCAAACCAACAAGAACAGCAAGATAAGGAAAATCGACGGCGGCGTTCCAATCAGAATGTCCTCGACTCCATCCAGGGTATGGGCAATCGGCCATTTGATGGCCTGAAAGAAAGGACGATAATTGTCTGTCAACCAGATAACACTGAACTGCACCCAGTCGTCTAACGGAATACGATAGCGCTCAAAAAACTCTAGCATTATTCACCCCCCTTTCGAGCGACCCAGGTGGGCCGGAACCTCAAGGCCCATCTTCTCACACACCGATTAACTGTCCACCCAAATCTAAATCTTCGAGAGCATTCCCATTAATAAAGGAGATCATAGCATGGTTGATCTGTCGTCTGTAGCGTTGCTGACACAACTGACAAGTTGATATTCGGCACCCGCTCTGCGCTAAAATTTCCGGGCATTGAGCCTCTTTAGGTTGACAATGTTAGCTCTGTTTCAATCGAGCGTACTGTGTTTTTTGTTATCGAAGTTGTATTTATAATAGAAAAATTGATGTGATCAAACAAACGGTTCGCGACGCTTGTAGAGGTTATCTACGCGGCGATACAACAGGCAGTTGAATGTTTTCAGCTATACACCCATGAAAATCAAAGAATTCGATTACATCATTGTCGGTGCAGGCTCCGCCGGTTGTGTTTTAGCAGGGCGCCTCTCCGAAAATCCGGACCTGCGTATCTGTCTCCTGGAGGCAGGTCCGAAGGACCGATCAATATTTATCCACATGCCCTCTGGTTACGATTACCTCATGACTCACCCAAAGTACAATTGGCGCTATCAGTCTGAGCCCGAGGTTGGTCTAGATGGCAGGCGTATCTATTGCCCACGAGGACGGGGGTTAGGGGGTTCGTCATCTATCAACGGCCAAGTATTTCTTCGCGGCCATCCTTTGGACTATGAAGAATGGGCGAAAGACCCTGCTCTCAAACACTGGTCGTATGCACATACGCTGCCTTATTTTAAGCGACTGGAAAATTGGTCTGGAGAACAAAGTCCTTATCGTGGCACTAGTGGTCCGGTCGGTGTCACCCGACCAGACTCTTTTAGCAATTCCTTAAGTCAGGTATTCATCGAGGCTGGCCATCAAGCTGGCCATTCTTTTACAGCCGATGTGAATGGATTTCGACGGCAAGGCATGTTTCACATTGACCAGTCGATTTACCATGGTCGACGATCGAGCGCTGCGGTCGATTATCTTGTAAAGCGTCCTAATCTGGAGATTGTCACGGATGCGCTTGTTGGTAGAATTCTACTTGATGGGCAACGTGCCGTTGGTGTTCTTTACAATCGAAAGGGCGAACACCACGAGGTACGTTGTGAGCGTGAGGTTTTACTATCGGCCGGGGCTGTCAATAGTCCACACTTGCTGATGATGTCGGGTATTGGTAAAGCCGAAGATTTGAAACGAATAGATATACCTGTAGCCCACCACTTACCGGGTGTTGGTGAGAATTTACAGGACCATGTTGAATTTTATCTCTTGACCGAATGCACGAAACCGATAACATTATTTGGATCTATGAATCTATTAGGGAAGGCGCGAATCGGATTGGAGTGGTTGTTGACTCGCAAAGGTCTGGGTGCAACCAATCATTTTGAAGCTGGCGCCTACTACTCTACCGACCCCGATAATGACTCACCTAATATTCAGAATGCATTTTTGCCGCTCGCTGTGTCCTACGAGGGAGATTCTCGATTTCAGGGTCATGGGTATGCCGTATCTGTTGGGATCATGCGACCTAGTAGCCGAGGTTACATAAAAGCCCAGTCTGCAGATGCTAATGTAGCGCCCAAGATCCAGCTAAATTACCTGCAGTCTGAAAGTGATCTGGAGGAATTGCGCCAGGGTTTGCGCATGACACGACAAATCTTGCAGCAGAAGGCTTTCGATCCTTACAGGGGGCGAGAAATAAACGCACCACCTGAGACTAAAAGTAAGTCGGAAATTAATTCTTTTCTAAAGGCCAATGTGTCCAGTGTCTACCATCTCTGTGGGACTTGCCGTATGGGCGGCGACGATCTGGCTGTGGTCGATGGGGATTTGCGGGTCCGTGGCCTAGAAGGACTCAGAATCGTGGATGCCTCAGTCATGCCAAACGTTCCTAGCGCTAACACGAATGCGTCCGTATTGATGATCGGTGAGAAAGCTGCTGATCTGATCCTTGGAAGACCTCCCTTGGCACGAGAAAATCTGCCTTTCTACAGTGAATCTGCGATATAAGCTGCCGTCGATCTCGGTAAAGAGTTGCAGCCGACAAATCGCTGAGAAACCTTGTTAGCTCTCAAGATGAGTTGAAAATTGTATCAGATCGGCTAGGCCATGCGTCCACAGCATCGCTAACAAATCAACAATTTTTTGACGAATTGTTGATTTATTACAGGAAGTAATATTTGAAAATATTATGCAGTGTGAGACTGACAGGCTATCTGAGGTGCACATGTAATACCATCTCTGTGCGGCTTGCATAGCCATATCCTTTCAACTCTAGACACGGGGACAACAAGGCAAAAGCAACTGACATAGACTTTGAATAGATGGATATTGATGAGATTGCTGAACTTGAAAGGAAGCTAGCTAAATTTAAGAAACAGACGAAGAAAAGCTACCCTTCTATAAGCCGTACTTTCTCTAGTTTGACCACAGCAAAACGATGGGCATCCACTACAGAAGCAGCCATGGAAAGGAGCCTTCATGTCGTTATCCCCGATAGCACTACCATTCGGGAACTTCTGGATCGTTATGAGGAAGAGGTTTCACCTCAACACAAAAGTCACAAGGTAGAGAAATACCGTTTACAAACCCTGGGGACACATCTTGGGGATAAAAGGGTATCTGCCCTCTTACCTTCTATAGTCTGTAAGTACCGCGATACCCGATTAAAGACGGTATCCCCAGCATTATTAAAGCGGGAACTCACCATCTTAAGTAGCGTACTCAATATTGCTATTAATGAATGGGGCATTGCTATTGGATAAAACCCAGTGTCAATGGTTTCATTACCCAAGATAACAAGAGGCCGAGATAGAAGGTTAGAGTCAGGAGAGGAAGAACAACTTCTATCAAGCACTGGTGAACTCAAACGACTCATCATTCTCGCACTGGAAACAGGGATGCACAGAGGGAAGGTTTTGAACATTAAAAAGAGTCATATAGACTTTACTCGCCAGACCCTTCTGATTCCCCTTACTAGGACCGATACACCTCGTACTATCCCCTTTATCATCGAGGGTCATAGCGGTGCTTAGAGAGCAACTGAGAGGCTCTGAGAAGGTGATTGCGATAGCAGAAACCACTCTATTCTCTTATACCGCAAGAGGGCTATCTGGAGCCTTTCTAAGGCTATCTAGACGGCACAAAATAGATAATCTCCACTTCCATGATCTACGCCATGAGGCCACATCAAGGTTTTTTGAGAAGGGTTTAAACCCAGTAGAGGTAGCCACCATTACAGGACATAAAGATACAAGGATGTTGATGCGCCATACGCATCTAAGGGCAGAGGATTTGGTTAAGAGGCTGGGTTGAATGGGGTTAACAGCCACTCTTACTGCGCCCTTTACCCCCACTTATCATCTCCAACTCAAAGTCAGTCAGATCACCATCTTGTCCAAGAAAATCAGTATGGGCATAGACCTCATCTGAGGTAATGGTGTACCCATGAGTCTTGGCAAGTGTTGCAATACCATCGCCTAAACCAGACCCATTGGAAGTAGCGGTGTTTACGATGGAGATAACTTGTTCTTGTAGGTCTTCATCTTCTAGTACGGCATCACGGAATGATTGAAAGTCAGACATTAGGTATTCCTAGTAGTTAGCGGCTTTAGGGATGCCCTCTAACATGGCTATTCGGTTAGATAGATTGTTAATCTCTTGTTGTTGCTCTTTAACTGTCTCTATTAATTATCCCTACTCAACACCCTTTGTATTCTTTACGAACACATTCACGGGCAAGATCCTGTGCCTTTTCTATTTGGGCAGTGGTCATTGTTTTAGCAACCTTTTCTCGTAACTTACTCCCGTTCTCACTTCCATTAGAGGCAGAAATATTTCCCCACATATGAGCATAAACATTGTCCTTGATGACACCTTGCCCTTTGCGGTACATGAAACCCAAGTTGTATTGGGCGGTGGCAAGCCCCTGTTCAGCAGCGAGGGTGTACCACTTTACTGAAGTCTTATAGTCCTGGGAAACACCTTGTCCCTTGTAGTACATCAAACCCAGATTGAACTGGGCACTGGTAGTCCCCTGTTCAGCAGAAAGGGTATACCACTTCACCGCAGTCTTATCGTCCTGTGAAACACCAAATCCTTTTCGGTATATCCAACCAAGAGCATACTGGGCACTGGCATGCCCCTGTTCAGCAGCAAGGGTGTACCACTTTACTGAAGTCTTATAGTCCTGTGAAACACCTTTTCCATTCGCGTACATCCAACCCAGATTGAACTGAGCGCTGGCAGTCCCCTGTTCAGCAGTAAGGGTATACCACTTCACTGCAGTCTTGTCGTCCTTTGGGACACCTTCTCCTTTGCGGTACATCCAACCCAGATTGTGCTGGGCACTGGCATTTCCCTGTTCGGCAAGGGGTCTCCATTCACGCAGAGCAGTTGTGAAATCTCCACTTTCGTATGCTGCCTGTCCCTTATTGAAATCAGCACCCCAACTTGTTCCTGTACTTCCAAGAAGAAACGTAAGGGTGAGACCGATGGTTAGGGTCAGGTTTTTCAGATTCATAATTCACTCACTCCCAACATCCCACTAATACCGTAAACGCTTTTGCTTTTTCTGCTATGCCTGGTACTTCAATCTTGTCGATCGCGCTTTAACAAAAAGCACCTGAGTAGGGAGGCGGTATAGTTTTCTCATAACTATTAAATAGGAATCTACTATAGATAGTAACAGTATGATGGTGATTGGGGTTTAAAGAACTGTACGAACCGCGCATACACTGAACCCTAACTGTGGCTTGACCAGCACTAACGTCGACAATCGGGACATAATTAAGTCCCCACCCATTCAACACTCTGAAAACTGGGAGTTGAACTGATGAACCGCCTTGTAGCGTACATCCTGAAGGTGTAAGCGGCCAACCGTTTATAGGGGATTGTGGCAGGAAGGAATGTTGCTGCCTAAGTCTTAAAATAATTTTTCGAATCATATTTACGTCTCTTGTCGCTAAACCGACGTCACAGCGTAACCTGCACCGATCACAATCAATCCTTTGGATAAACTGCGGTCACGTTCACGCGAGAGCCATTACAGGCACTTTAGGTGCCGGATGCAAATCAGTTCATGACGGGTGATCACAAAAACCTTCTCAGTCGGCTGACAGGTCGAAATCCTCTTCTGGAAAGTATTTATGCAAGCGGTCATCACCCGATAGAGCATGTCCTTCCATTCCTTCAGAACGGGAAATACGGGCACTGACTGCGCCGACTTCCCTATTCGCATCCCGCGTCATACGCTGCCAGGTAACGGTCTTGATGAATTTACCCACGCTCAGACCACCGGTATAACGAGCTGCGCCCTTAGTGGGTAGGATATGGTTAGGGCCAGATGCCTTGTCCCCATAGGTCACGGTAGTCTCTTCACCGAGAAAAAGAGAACCGTAGTGCCTTAATTTAGCAAGCCACCAATCGAGGTCTGCAGCATGCACTTCCAGGTGTTCGGGCGCGTACTGGTCGCTCAGAGCAACCGCTTCCTCCCGATTCGCGACCAATACCACTTCACCATAATCCTGCCAAGCGGCTTTTGCGGCGGTCCGGTTTGGCTCGCCGAGACGGTGAATGTATGAAGGTATACAGTCTATTACCTGTATGGCGAGATCTCTCGACGTCGTGATCAACCAAGCCGGAGAATCAGGGCCATGTTCTGCCTGACCGGCAAGATCCGAGGCGACAATGTGGGGATCAGCGGTCTCGTCAGCGATGACCGCAATCTCGGTCGGCCCAGCAAAAAGGTCGATGCCGACGCGCCCATAAAGGATTCTCTTCGCCTCTGCAACAAATCGGTTGCCCGGCCCAACAAGAATATCCGCTGGCTGGTCTGTGAAAAGGCCGAAAGCCAGTGACGCGATTCCCTGCACCCCACCAAGAGCCAAAATAGTATCAGCACCAGCCAAATCAGCCGTATAGAGAATCGAAGGGTGTACACCGTTATCGCCTCGACTGGGTGAACAGACGATGATATTTCTGACACCGGCAACTTTTGCGGTGGTCACGCTCATCACTGCTGAAGCGATATGGGCATAACGGCCACCGGGGATGTAACAACCAGCAGTATCGACAGGAATGAGGCGCTGGCCGGCTACGAGTCCGGGAGAAAGCTCGGTTTGGAACTCGGTCAAGCTGGCCAATTGGTCCTCGGCGAATCGCCGAACCCGATCATATGCGAACTGAATGTCATCTCTCGCCCGCTGAGACAACCCCGCCCCTGCCGCATCGATAACCTTACGCGATACAACAATGTCACCCGCCCAGTGATCCAAGGACCGTGCGTAATACCGCGCTCGCTCCTCGCCACCGGCTTCTATATCAGCCAGCATGGCCTGCACGGTATCGTGAGTATCTTCCTCCCCAGTTACGGGGGTCTTGGCAGCTTTCTTCAAATATTCCATATGGGGATCTTACTGATAGTCTACCCAGCACCGGGTGAATTCTCTGCCGCACTAGCCGTAATACATTGATCGATGATCCGACTGATCAGGCGACAATCCTCTAGACTGAACGTAAGCGGAATTCGCATGTCTAACAACTTTGAAAGAATCCTGTCGGTTTCTGGAAGCGACTGGTTATCCATATAACGCCAACTGTCGTGACTACTGGTATAGCCTGCAGGCTCACTGGCCCCGAACCACTTCAGTTCCACGCCACGTTCACGACATGTCAATATCACCATCTGAATCTGCTCTGCTGTCATCTCTTTAAGCAGAAACTGGATGGAACTACCGACGTAGACTTCGACCTCAGGCCTAATCGGGAGTGTCACCCCTTTAACAACTCCAAGAGCCTTTTCAAGCGTGTGATAACGTTCGTTCCACCGCTCTCGGTTACTGTCGAGTATCTTCAACTGCGGTCTTAAGATGGCTGCCCGGAGGTTATCCATTCGACCACTGCAGTTCGGGTTATCGAATCGGATGTCTGAAAAAGCAGCGGGTTCGGGTGCTGCATCGTGATGCTCATACAACATGTATGAACCAGAACGTATGATCGCTCGGGCCATCAAATCCGGATCATCTGTCGTTACGAAACCGCCCTCACCTGAGTTGATATGCTTGTAGGTCTGAGAACTGAAACAAGCGGCAACACCAAAACTGCCACTCAACCGGCCGCTCCAGGATGCACCCATGGTATGGGCGCAGTCCTCGATCAAACTGACACCCTTTTGGTCTAGTAGATCGCACAGATGGCCCATATTAGCGATATGGCCACGCATGTGCGAAAGAAGTAAGACTCGACTACCGCTGCTCTCAATCTTTCGCTCAAGATCAAGAAGATCGATAACCAACTGTTCGGTTGTTTCCACCAACACTGATTTACCGCCAACGTTATGAACCGCGCCAGGCACGGGTGATAGCGTAAAAGCATTGGTCAACACAGGTTCACCGTATTCGAGGCCAAAACTGGAAAGTGCGACTTGCATCGCGTAGCCACCGGAAGCGCAAGCGAGACAAAATCTAGCACCTTGGTATTCTGCAAACTCCGTCTCCAATAATGCAGTATCAGATTTCTCACCTTCGGCCACGTTATATCGGTGAAGACGCCCAGACTGGAGCACCTCAACCGCTCGCTGGATACCGGCATCCGGGATAGGTTCCTGCTGAGTAAAGTTTCCGTTAAACCTTTCCCTATCTTGACTCAAAGTATTCGTCTTTCTCATCGCTTTCCATTCTAAAATAATTAAAGAATCAGTGTTCGAGGACTTCCAGATTAATTCATTATCCGCCTGTTTCGCAGCCACCTTATTAATCTGATACTCATCGGGCTTGTTATCTGGGAATGAACCCAGCTTATACTTCTTACGAGAGCCGCCAGCAGTCGTGTAGACGTAGAACGTCACCTTGCCGTTGGGGCTGGAAGGGCGTCAACAGATTGCCGCCATAATCTCCATACATCCAAGAGCCGATGTCAGTAATCCAGCGACAGCCTATGCGGGTAGAAGTAGAAAGTGTTGCGCCTGCCAGATCCGTGTTGATGATACTCCGTCCCCTAAGCGGTCATCAAGGTAGGCTTTGGCTTTAACATCAACGTAAGGCGCGGCAGTGGAAGTCGTATGAAGCAGAAAAAAAGCCCCTGCGCCTATGGCATTAAGCGTTTCAGCACCTTGTGTCTAGCCTATGGCTCTTATCTCAGGCGTAACAGCGTATCCTACAGAGATATCCTCTGCTGATATGGGGCAAGCACCTAAGAAAAGCGGGATAGCAACAATGGGGGTGGAGCGATGCATGGGGCATATCTCTTATTCCTATTAGATCCAATCACTGGGGTGAGCCTCCAAGTAGATCATATTTTTACCTACTATTGATAGCGGCCAAGTGTTAGTAGTAGGTTGTGGTAGGACGGGGTGATAATGCTGCCTATACTCCAGATCAAGGTGCAGAATGATTAACAACATTTCACAATGAAATAATTATCAAACCCTAGCTCAATTTTTAGCTTTCTATTCCAGGTATTTAACTATGAGTCTACATTTTAGCAAACAGGAATTTATGCAACGGCAGGAACGATTATGCCAGTCATTGGCCGAAAATGAGCTTGATGGAATGTTGATATTCCGGCAGGAAAGTATGTTTTACCTGACCGGTTACGATACATCTGGCTACACGATGTTTCAGGGTATGTTTATCAATACTGACGGTCGTTTGTTTTTGTTAACGCGTAGTGCTGATCGTATTCAGTCGCGCATAACCTCTATTGTTGACGATATACGGATCTGGGAAGATGGTGATGGGGTCAATCCGGCAGAGGACTTACGCAGCGTCATGGGTGAATATGGCTGTCAGGGACAGCGTATCGGCATCGAGTATCATGCTTATGGTCTGACTGCACAGCGTGGAATTATGGTTGATGCTGCACTCAAGGGCTTTTGTTCAACCGTTGATGCCTCAGACCTGGTTAGGGAAATCAGGTTGGTTAAAAGCAAGGAAGAGCTGGTTTATGTCCGTAAATCTGGTGAAATTTGTGACCTGGCCTGGCAGGTAGCCAATACAAAAACCGTGCCTGGTGTGTTTCTAGGTGATGTGTATGGTGAGATGATGCATGTGATGATGTCTGCCGATGGTGATCCAAGTGCCAGTCGTTGGCCTATGGGGGCAGGTGAAGATGCAATGATGGTGCGATATCACACTGGCAAAAATACCGTTGTTGAAAACGATCAGGTGCAACATGAATTTGCTGGCGCCTATCGACACTATCATTCAGCTGCGATGAGTGTTGTTGTTACCGGGAAGCCTTCCCGGGTCCAGCTTGGAATGTTTGATGCTTGCCGGGATACGCTGGATGCATGCAAAGATGCACTTCGGCCCGGGAATACTGTCGGCGATATTTATCAGGCTCATGTAGATGGTTTTGAGCGTGCCGGATATGGCCATGCTGCACTAAAAGCCTGTGGCTACAGCATGGGAATCTCCTATCCGCCCACCTGGATGGACTGGCCGATGATCTGGCGCGATCATCCTGATACGATTCAACCCGGGATGGTGTTTTTCATTCACATGATATTGCTGGACGACAAAACCGGTTTAACCATGTCACTGGGAGAAACAAGTATTGTCACTGAAGGAGAATGTGAGCCGGTGAACCATGCGCCTGGATCGCTGGTTGTAAATTGACTTGATCCTATGGCGTCGGCCGCTGTGAGTCGCTCGTTGCGTCTGCACAAGAATTCCACGGCCGTCAGGAGCGGAACAGAGAAAATGGTCAGGATGGTTGCTACTGCGAGAATTGACAAGTTCTTACTCCTGACGAAGTCCAGCCAGCATGTGCCTCCATCGATGGTGAGATTCCTGCTCTTAGCTTACAATTTAAGTTGGTCACTTGTGTCCAGTTATGAATCAAGAGTGTCTCAAGATGACAAACTATGAAACAATTTCAGTGAAACCGCTTACCGTGGTCATTGGTGCTGAGATTGGTGGAGTGGACATCTCACAACCACTAAGCAATCAGACATTCACTGAAGTTCATGATGCCCTCATGCAGTATCAAGTGGTCTTTTTTCGTGACCAGCACATGTCACTGGAACAACACAAGACTTTCGGGCGTCAGTTCGGCGAGCTTCATGTCCATCCCTCAGCTCCCAATCTTGAAGGCCACCCAGAAATCTTAAAAATCCATGCAGATGAGAACTCGAAACGCGTCGCAGGGCATGGATGGCACAGTGATGTCTCGTGCGACACAGAACCACCAATGGGAAGCATTTTATACCTCACCGACACCCCTGAGATTGGCGGTGACACCATGTTTTCCAGCATGTATGCCGCTTATGAGGCGTTATCACCTGCGATGAAAGTTTTTCTTGAAGGATTGAGTGCTGAGCACGCATCAGAGCACCTCTACCATCGCCAAGGATTTCAGGCGAGAGAAGATTTACGCGACGGTGAATTCGCCCATGCGATCCATCCAATGATCCGTACGCATCCGGTAACACGACGCAAGGCACTGTACGTTAATTCCGGATTTACACGCCGTATCGTTGGATTGGAACGCAAAGAAAGTGAGACGCTGCTCGAGTTCTTGTTCGACCATGTCCGCACGCCGGAATTTCACGTGCGCTTCGCCTGGGAAGATAACTCTGTTGCTTTCTGGGACAATCGTTGTGCCCAACATCACGCGCTGTGGGACTACTTCCCACAGGTTCGTAGCGGCTTTCGAGTGACAATTCGAGGGGACAGGCCGTTCTATTCAGCGCAAGACGATTCAGACGCACGATACGGATCTGCATTGCGATTAAGCGGTTACGGCCTGAAGAGTCGCCCCTAATAGGGCTAAAACGTATGCCCCCACGAACGAACACCACCATCTTTGATGATAGTTCGCTGTTGATTGTCCTCGAACACTTTACCTCGACATGTTCGGCCTCGTCCGCCCCAAGCCGCAGGGGCTCACCGGTCTCAAACGTTTGGGCGCGCTGGCTTCGGCATACGTTCATAAGCCGAGCCGCGAATTACGCCGCTGCGATCCATCTGGTGAGGCTGTGGGCCGGCCATACGACCTTGGAAACTACGCTCAAATATCTCCATAACAATGGGTCTTACAAGTGGATTGAGATGGACAAGATGTTGGCAGCTGAAGCCGCCAACGAGAAGGTCGTTGCCCTGGATGCTTGCAGTAACGCGAGTTAGTTACAGTGTCACGCTTTTGTCACAGTCAGTGTCACGGTAAAAATAACTCCCCGCTTCAGCGTGGGGCTTTATTTTGTCTGGAGTTACCTGTACGTCTTCAGAATCTTTTGGACACGAAGTGGCCTGAATTAAGAAAGCCAATTTGCCGCTTGAAATAAGGCCATAACCAAATACTACTCTGGGATTGGGTCGACCATCGTACTTGGTATGGACTCCATACTTGGCGGTGTTCGATAACGTTTAGCCTTTCCCATCTGCGAAACAACCAACTCTTCAGCACCGAACCCGCCGCGGGATGGCGTAAGGGCCTGTTGACCACTATATCCAAGAGCCTTTCGAACTTCTGGCAAGAGAAAGTATGCGCCGCAAAGCACAGTGAGGAGACTTCTTAAATCAGACGCAGATAAGGAATCGACAAAATTTGCAGTTTCACACTCTCCTGACTCCTTGAAACGTTCCAGAATCTCCGTTACTACGGACTCAAGGTCCGGACGAACAGCAAGCGCACGCTCCAGTGGTGGACCCGAGATATTGAGGTCTACTGCGGGTGGCTGTGATTCGCTACCTGGCAAGAGGTATTTTGCTAGGTTGGTCATTAACTCTTGAGATTTTTCGTTAATCACAAAGTTTTATCCTCATCCAAAATGTATTGGATCGCATTAATGTTCTTGGCGATGGCTAATGAGGTGGTTCGCTGCCCTAGCAGCGACGGCCGCAATAGTCGCTGCCGGATTCACGCACGAACTTGTTGGGAAAACACTACCATCCACAATCAATAAATTGGGAATATCGTGGCAGCAATTCCATCTATCAACAACAGAGTTCAATGGGTCATCCCCCATTCGGCAAGTACCAAGCGCGTGCCAACCCGCCTCTGGGGCTAGAGTCTGCTTGGCTACTTCATAAGCTCCTGCTTCCAGAAGCGACTCGCGGGCACGTTTGCTCATAAATTCCAACATTCTTTTGCTATTCTCTGTCGTCTTGTAGACCAATCTTGGCAACCCATCGCCATCCGCATCTAACTGATCCTTATCCAGTATCAAGTGATTATTGGGATGTGGCAAATCCTCGCCAGTCATCCCCCAAAGGGCTGAGCGGCCCAACCATTTATCAACATGCTCATGTAAGTTCTTGCCCATTGGTTGCACGGAGTCCAGGGGATAAAGCGCTGCAGTCAAGGGTCCGCCTGTTGGTGATAAGTTCCATTTTGAACCTCGAACAAAATCATTATCAGCCCGTGTCTCAGCGAATTCCAGAGAATAAATACTCTGCCCCCAATGACCTTGCCAACTACCCATAGGCTCATCGAAAAACCCTACCATTCTGCTCAAGGGATGCATCATCAGGTTGCGTCCAATCTGCCCTGATGAGTTTGCCAATCCATCAGGCCAGGCAGGACTGGTCGATTTCAACAGTAATCGAGCAGTACCAATTGCATGAGCCGCCATAATTACAACATCCGCCTTGATCTGTCGGGTGCGTCCCTCAGCATCAACGAATAGCGCTCCACTGGCACGCCCCTTCTTATCAACTAACAGGCGTGATACTCGTACGCCGGTCATTAGTTTAGCCCCTGACTTAATTGCTTTGGGCCAGATACTCTGATCAACCGAACCCTTCGCTCCTTCGTTACATCCTGCTCGACAGGTGCTTCTTTGGACGCAAGGGCGACGACCTTGATAAGGCTGAGAGGTAATCGCGTTACTTCCAGGCCACCAGTGCCAATCTAACCGATGATGTGCTTCAGCGACTCGCTCTCCCCAACGCTGGATTGGCAATGGTGGCATCGGGTATGCTGGACGATCAGGGTAGGCTGGATCCCCAGCTATTCCCGATACCCCGATATCAAATTCTGTCTCAAGGTAATACGCTGCGAGATCCTGATATCCAATGGGCCAATTAACACCTACACCATCCATGCTATAGGAGCAAAAATCGCTGGGGAGAAATCTCATCCAATGCGCACTGAACATGACTGTGCTGCCTCCAACCCCGTTGTAGAGCAATGGCTTGATATCAGAGGAATCATCCAGAATCTGGTAGTCGGCTACTCCTTTTCGTATATTGGGATTGGCGTTCCAAGGCCCCATCGCCTGCAATTCGAAGTCGTCTTTGTTGCCCGGGTAGGCCTCAAGTGCATTCCAATGACCCTGTTCCAAGCACGTTACCCCTACCCCTGCCTGCGCGAGACGCTGGCTGCTTATTGCTCCAGAAAGTCCAGCACCTATCACTAGGACCTCTGTTCTCAAGTCGGTACTTTCCATCACTTATCTCAGGATATATCTCGACGATACTCTTTCATAGTAGTTTCCTTCGAAGTCTTGAAAAGTAAAGCAAGTTTACCCTCTCCTATGTGGGTGAGAAAATTGTAATTAGTGATTTATCAAAAAAGGTGTCTCACTGCGCTTAAATCAAGATCATTTCAGTTCACTTAGACGCAACAGGTCCAGAACCAGGATATGCACAACCACTATATTTACTAATTTCTTAATAATGACTTTTCTTGTCACATAGATTTTTACATCGGAATAGTTAGATTTTCCAGTTTTTTAGCCCGAACTCAATAGTCGACGTTTGACCTCAGCCTGCCTTTCGTTAAACCCGAAAGACAGAGTATCAACGAGAATACTTGCAAGCTTTCTACCAAATTCGCGTTGTTGTAATTCTTCCTGGCCAACAAGTAATGGCACTTTGACAACAAAATCACCAGTGTACGTTGGTATTCTTCCTTCGGTATTCAAGTCTGGCTTTAGTGGAGCAGTCCCCTGAGCTAGCATTCGTATTTGACTGCGAAGAAGTCCTCGTAACATAGCTACACCAGCATCTGTCGTTCCAAGCTGCTCCTCATCATGAATTGTGATCGAACCCTGCCCCACCTGGGCCTCATAGTCACCCGGTTCGCGCTGCTGTTCCTCAAACGAGCGTTCGTCTCCTGTCTGTCCGACGAAATCCACTTTATTAACTCCGATTTTATTGTAGTCAGGCTCACTACCAATCATATCGTTAAAGTGTCGCCACGCGATTAACTTACTATTAGTGTTATCAACTGGGACTACCCACTTGCTCGCACAGGCTCGCGCGAAAAATGTCTCACGACTAGCATCTTGATTGAAATCACTTGGCTGAGCAAAATTAGGTGGAAATAACTCCGCTGTACGGGCCCATATAAACTCTTGCCATCGTCGAGTATCAGTAAGAAATATACCTACTTTATTTGGCATCCAGTGCCACTCAACAATACCTTCTGTATCCCAAGACTTCTTAAACTGAACCCCTGTTGCCCGGCTATGTAGATAAACCGCATGATATGGATCCATCGGATTCTCGTTAACTTGCAGCCAATTACAAGGCATATCAATAGCATAGGGGACCATTTCGTTCCCAGGCATTTCCATGCTGTCGTAAATCGGAAAATCAGGTTTCGTACTGAATGGACCCATATACGCAAACACTAACCCTTTATACTCAATCACAGGGTATGCGCCATGACACAATCTTTTGCGAATTGTGCTGTCAACTGGCTCCCCAGGAGTTTCTAGAATCGTCCCGTCTACATCATAAAGCCAGCCATGATAACAACAGCGAATTCCATGTTCTGATATCACGCCATACTCCAACGATGCTCGCCTATGACTACAATGTCGATGCAATAAACCGATATCACCAGAGAGGTCACGAAAGACTACGAGATCTTCTCCTAAGATTCTCAATCCTAAAGGTAAATCATGAAGTTGCTCAGATAGGCAAACTGGATGCCAAAAACGTCTTAAGTATTCTCCACACGCCGTACCTGGCCCAACATGAGTAAGCTCGACATCTTCTATTTTTGGTATCGAACGGTAGTAACCGTTGTAACTCGGCCTAGAATTTATATCATTTTCCATGTGTTTCATCTTCTTAGTTCAAGTGTAAATCAAAGGTAACTCAATTTTTTACTTAGCATACCAATTCCTTTAACGTAAAAATTAGAAGCGGTCTAAATAAGAATTAAGGAATGAGTCTTGTCTTTATGTTTATGGACATGTAATTCTGTAGCGCCACCGACCTGAATTGACTTAGATTTAAGCTCGAGCCACTCTGCACAATCAGAATATATACCTTTATCATTTCCGCTCTCCAACAGTCTGGATCAAAAAACCCTACAGGAGCGCGTGAGTGTATCCGAGGGGCAATACCCCTGACTCCTGATCTCCATCAAACGCTAAAAAGTAAACACCTTAAATCGATTTAGCCTGCAATACAACGTATCAAGATGTGGTGAGGCAACCATCTAAACCTAGACTTTTGGCACTTGACTTGTATAGTCATTTTCAGGAAACGCCTGAGCCATAATGCTACCTATAAGCCATAAGGGGCGCATTATAGAAACTTCCCCAGTAAAGTATGTTGTTGTTTGGATGAGATATAATTATTAACTCAAATATTGAAAGGGGGTGTGCACCCCTTAGTGTGCCGGAAACTGCTGAAATAGTGATTGAAGGCGGAACCTAACCGCGCTCCACTATTGATAGCGGCCGAGCGTTGATAGCAGATTGTGACAGTAAGGGGCGTTAATACTGCCTATACTCATCCTGTGTTCAATATTAATTTGAATATACAATTTTTCAATTAACCCATCTGGATTTTTACGTTATGACAAATTTCGTCGCTAACAAAGTGATCAAAGTGGAGCCACGTTGTTATACATCGTTTTTGCTAAGCAAAGGAGATATGGTTCGATTTACAGACCTCGAGGGTGCTCAACCGATAGACTTCTGGGCATTTACTCAAGAGAATATCTATGAGCATCTCTCCTGTGAGCATACAAAACCTTCGATTGAAAATGTTTATCCGAGGCTAGGTGATGCAGCCTATACCAATCAACGAAGAGCCATCGTAACTTTAGTGGATGATAATTCACCAGGCCAACACGACATGCAGTATGCCGCCTGCGATATATGGCGTTATCGAGAACTAGGGTGGAATGAAAAGAAAGATGGCTATCATGCCAATTGCCAGGACAATTTACATAGTGGCTTGGCAGATTTAGATTTGAAATTACCTTACACGCCTCAACCTTGGAATTTATTTACCAACTTTTATCTCAATGATGATGGCAGCTTCGAAGTAAAGGCGCCAGAAACGAATCCAGGTGATAACATGACTTTGCGGGCCGAACTGGATTGTTATGTTGTGATATCAGCTTGTCCACAGGATATGAATTCAACTTGTGGACATAACCCTTCTTCAGTCCAGGTAGAGTTAAATTAAGGTTTTTTTGAACCAGTTACGGGTGGTCTGTTCAAGTGGAACTTGGGTACGGCACAAGGCAATTTGTGCATTACAAACTATGGCAATATTGCTGCCGCCTGGCGGACCTTAACCGCGCTCTACTATTGATAGCTGATAAGTGATAGCGGCTAAGTGTTTAAAATAGATTGTGAAAAGAAGGGGCGTTAATACTGCGGGCACCCATTACCATTAAATTTTCTTTCACGTTTTACAGAGCTAACCAAATATAAACTCATAAAACTAAGGCATCGATTATCCATCGCCTGTACTGCAATTTGTTCGATAGACTTACCTCCCTAAATAATTTATTTTTTTGCTTTAATTTCCATAAGGCCGGCTATCAATTTCCATATTCAAAAACTTGGCGTGTTTTTTATCGAAATCTGCACATACCTTGTCATATGATTGACCGCGTATACCGCCGCGCACTGTTGCCGGCTCTATCGATCGATAAAATTCTCTCCAACTCTCAGGTAACTTTATGGAATCTGGGGGAGCTAGCCAGAGGCGATAAAAGCAACGTTTCTCAGATTCACTTTCAAAATCGATATAGTCCGTCCTCGAGTGAAACATTGTGTAGTTATTTAGAATTTGCATATCGCCGGGCGCAAGATACATCGTATACATTAACTCTGGGCGTCTGAGAATTTCATCTAGCACATCCATTGTTTCTTGTTGGGCTGCCGAAAGCTTTGGAACTCCCTCAAGATTTTGTGCGGACTGAACTCTGTTTCGATTCCAATTACAGAATAGTTTCCCGTCCTTTTCAGCAAATAGAGGCAAACCGTAAAACGATTTTTCGTCCGAAGCTTGTTCACTTTGACGACTAAAATAAAAATACTGATATGCTATTTCTGCTAAGTCCGGCCGCTCTTTAATGAGGTAGTTTTGAGCCGTTACCCCACTGGATACCATGCTCTGATCGCCTGATTTAGCCTTGTTGTAGCAAGTCAAAGTTGTTAAATCGGCAACATCTACGTGAAAATCAAGTTTAGCGTTTGACGAATAACCGCGTCCGTTTGCTGGGCGATAATCGGTTCCAATATCGTGAACGGCAGCTATATATTGTGAAGCTAATCCCTGAGGTCGCGCTACTCCGGCTCCAAGTCCAATAGCCCAACTCAAAAGTCTAAATTCGCCATGGCTAAGATCCTCACGAGGCAAGCCTCTGACGATAGCAAGACCTTTTCCATGGAGAGCTTCCGAAAGTGCTTTTGCTATAGCGTTCTAGCTGGAGCCAAAATCGAATTCATTAAAGGAATAGTCGAATAAATCTCTATCTTCTTCAAATACAGATTTAATTGATGCGCTAAGTCGATTTTTTTCTGTGTCAGTGATCGTAAAAACCCAGTCATCCTGAGATATTAGATGACTGATTTCCCACGCAGCTGGGGTCTTGAAATTATTCATTTCTTAAATACCATCTCAATCTTTATTTCAAATCTTTACTTAGTCGAAAGATTCTTCATAATTTCGAACGCGCGTGAATCGTCTTGATGAGTATCATGGAGACGGTTTTTGAACACTTCGAACTGTTTAATCGCATCAGGGATGTGCGCTTCCATTTCCTCAACTGCGTCTAAGGTAGTAAGTAGGTCAATATCACCCACAGTTAAAAGTGTCGGACAAACAACAGACGCAAGTTGCTGGCAGTCCTTAACCGTGCTCTCGCTATTGATAGCGACCAAGTGCTTATAGCAGATTTTGATAGTAAGAGGCGTAATACTGCCTATACCCTACATACCTCCCAATTAACCCTTCCCCCTGGCGTTAGCCTTCAACTCTCCCCGGGTCAACTTCGGAAACTGTGACCCTGCTAGGATCAACACTGAGTTCATAAGGGTCATTGTGGTTTCCTGCAAGGCTTGTATGTAGGCATCCGCTACTTTCATGTTGGGGTTGGTTAAATAGATATCTTGTGCCTCATTCGCTTTGTGATGCTGCCGGTGATAGGATTTATTATGGTTCAATAGAGCTTCTTTGAAATGGTAATGTTAAATTTGTAAACGGTTGGTGAAACCAGTAGTTACCCACTCCATCGCAAAAAACAGAAGCGTTTATATTTTTGGTGAGATGTTGGGAATGATGCACACGTACACTCTTGGGTAAGCTTCATGGGCAATGCACTACAATTTAGAAAGGCAACAGAAGACGACTGTACAGAACTAGCGTTAATTCGGGATATAGCCGGTAGAAGGATGCCATCTTACCTTTGGAGTCAAGAAGTGGGGCAAGGGCAATCTTATTTTGAGTACGGCAGAGAAAAAATTAGAACCGATGCTAATAACAATGCTTATTTTCAAAACTGGCTGATTGCAGAATCTCAATCCAAATTTGTAGGCGCATTTTTCGGGTTTTCCGTGGATAACCCCTACCCAGATATTGACCTTGATGCTGTGCCAGAATGTTTTCGGCCATGTGTAGAACTTGAAAGAATAGCTAGTGGATGTTGGTTGCTGCAGGCAATTGCCGTATTGCCGCAATATCGAGGGAAAGGGTTAGCCCGACAACTTTTAAGCAAAGCGGAAAGTGTAGCGAAGGATTCTGGTACGAATAGGATCGCTTTACAGGTAGAAGAGGTAAACGAGGTTGCTTTCAAAACGTATCAGAGAAATGGCTACGTCGAAGTGGATCGTAGGCCATATGTCCATTTCCCTGGTTCCGAAGATACTGGCGACGTTGTCTTAATGTGGAAGGAATTGAATTAGATTATTGTTAGTTCACTTGGTGAAATATTCTACTAAGATTTACAGTTTTAGTGAGATGTTGGGAGTAAAGAGAGGCGCTCTATGTACCTGTGCTTAAAGTGTGCTGATTTTTGACCACTTAGGACCTATCAGGAAACTTTGCGTGGAGTTGAGGAGTTGATGCCTGATTATTAAAGGGTTTTTGGACTGTTGGTTGATAGGACACTGCCTTCGGGAGGCAGGGGCCGGAGGTTCGAATCCTCTCACCCCGACCAATATCTTCATAAAACGCTATAAAAATAGCACTCCAATCTATTAACTCGGGCACCAGTTCCACGCACATGGACCTGATTGGACTGGAGTGGACTCAGTTTCAGCACACTGACAGCACAGTCAGAAATTGAAGTTCGATTTTTTGATAGGGGTTCCATCCCCTATTCCCAAGTGATCCAGCTTTTTACTGGAACGATGCCTACCCATTAAGGCATTGAAATAAAAACACACTCAGACAACCCAGCTAGTGGGTATAAGAATTTGAAGGTGGAAATCCTAGTGACAGGATTGGGAAAGGTATCAGTGTAGGGAAAATACACTCTGTTACGTAGAGAAGCGCTCTATCTGCCAAACAACAGGACAGCGCTTAGATGAGTCATTCCATGCGCCTTGCACCAATTCCCCAGTGGTTGTATTCCAGTTCCGCTCGTCGCCTCCATTTGGGCGCGTCAGCGGGATCAACTTCTCGGCTATATTCCCAGGCATGTAAATCTTCATACCAAGTGCACATGAGTATCTCATCAGCCAAATGGTCATCGCGTTCGACCTGCCATACGGCGAGACACTCCGAGCGAGAGCGCTGTTGAAAGTTCGGCCAAGTTTCATTGCATAGCCCGGTCCATTCATCTATCGAGCCCAGCGCCAAGCGAAGCCAACGAAAAACAAAAAACCCGAATCGAGTAATGGGTGTGTGATTTAAGGGGCGGACCGTGGGAACCAGGGATTGATAGTCGACGACGCTTAGCGTCATCCCCTTTGGTGCTAGCACCTGGATCAGATCGCTTTGCGACAAAACGCTGGGGCCGACACTAACAACAATAAACCTATTGGTAGCGAGGCCGAACATACCTCCGTACCAGGTGGCCCATAAATGTCCTCCAGCCCTGGCAACGGCATTCTTAACCGTTTTGTGGTTCAGCCAAGCGGGGAAATAAATTCGTTCCATGTCGGGGTAGCGGCCCAGCCGTTCATCTGGATGTTGCTCATCTACTAGAAATTCGACAACGAGATACTCGTAGCTCATTGTTACCTTCTTAGTAGGATAAAGAGGCATTCTATGCACTGTACACAGGTTGTGTGGTTAGAGGCTGGTGCGCTATACGCATTTAAGGGCAGAGGATTTGGTTAAGCGGTTGGGGTGAATGGGGGGGTTAACAACCGCCACTGCGCTCGCCCCGCCGACCATAGCCACTACTAATCATCTCCAACTCGAAGTCAGTCAGATCACCATCTTGTCCTAGGAAGTCCTGATGGGCATAAACCTACTCTGAGGTAATCGTGTAGCCATGAGTCTTAGCAAGCGTTGCAATACCATCACCCAGACCTGCGCCATTAGTAGTCGCTGTGTTTACGATAGATATAACCTGTTCTTGCAGGTCTTCATCTTCTAATACAGCATCACGGAATGATTGAAAGTCGCTCATGGAATTCTCCTTGGGTTATGGCTTAAGAATACCCCTGTTAGGAGGGTGCCTCAACTGGGGGTGTGATTCGGTTTACATAAGATGTTAAGGACGACGAAGCCTCTTTGACGCTGGGTCTATCAAGGATTCCACGTTCTTATCCATTTTACATAACTGCTCTTCTTGGGTCTCAATCGAAGCCCAAGCAGACTCAATGCTCTTGGTGGAGTACCAAACCTCTTTATGTTGATCTATTTCAACCTTAAACATGCTAGCCACTATCTATGACAACGGCGCTGATAAGATCTTCATTTGCCTTGCAGTTGACCATTTCATAAAGCGGTTAAACTTGATATAGAACTGATTGACGGTCATGCCGAAGTTTTTCTGAAATGACTTCCGCCAACCGTAATTTATCTTTCCTTTTTTTCGCCAGATGCGCTCTAACTCGGCTATATCTTTATAGTAATTGGTAAACACCCCTTTGTTTGTGCCCGTCAGGTAACGAAGGTAAGCGTTGGCCCAGGCGCCACCGTCATACTGAAAGTGAGGCTCAAATCCTTGAGCCCTCAACTTATCTATCTGCGCCTCAGTAGCATAGTTTTTAAGAGTAACCTTGATGCCTTTCTTTTTACCTGCTTTTATCTCCGCCCGAGCCTGTACCAGAGCTTGCTTCATTTTGTATTTATAGTCGTGATCTTTCCACTTATTTTTGGCAGCGACGTTATATGCAAAGTAATCCGCGCCTCCTTCCTCCATCCAGTACGGGCGGACTAAGTAATTCATGCCTTTTTTACGGGGCACCCCAAGTCTTTTTTCCTTCTCAAAGTAAAAGGCCATCATGTTCTGGTAGACATGGAAATATTCATGGGCGACTGTTTTCAGATGGCCATCATCGACGACCATCTCCTTCCACCACCCTTCCGTTCCATGATTGAGACCCAACATCGTATCCTCAAAGCCTCCTGCGGCCTCGTCTGGCTGTTTGAAACCTCCATAATTTCCCGACTTTGCCTCGCGGCATCTGTTGTCTTCTTTTCCTGCGACCTTGCACCACATTCTCCCGACCTTTTGAAGATTGGACTTTTGGGTATCCCAAAATAGTGCATAAATGTCGGCGATAGGCCGAGTGCCAAGAGCCTGATATGACTTGATATAAGCCTTTCTAAGCGCCCTCACAGTCTTTTTCGGAACACCTCTGTATCCAACTACGATTATTCTTTCTTTACCCATCCATGCAGGTTTGTAGTAATCGTAATCATTGATTCCTGCGGCAACGGCATGAGATGCTGAAACCGCGAAGAACAAAAGCAACATAATGACCAGCAGATTTTTCATATCGTCTATCTTATTTCAA